>DUEN01000086.1 GCA_011176545.1 Caldilineae bacterium
ATCTTCCCCTGGAAGCGCGCGCCCACGTCCGTCACGCCCAGGCCATCGACCAGAAACTGGCTGAACTCCCAGGTCCGCTCGGCCACACGGCGCGCCAGCGAGAGCGCCTGGGGGTCATCCGCCAGCAGGTCGAGGTAGCCGTGACGCACCATGGCGGCGCAGGAGCCGGACGGCGTCACGATCACCTCGGCGTCGCCGAAGATATCGAGGAAGCGCAACGCTAACGCGCGAGCCTCCTCCCGGTAGCCCGCGTTATAGGCCGGCTGCCCACAGCAGGTCTGCGCCTCCGGGAAGACGACGCGCAATCCCAGGCCTTCCAGGAGCTCCACGACAGCCTCCCCGACCTCGGGATACAGCATATCCACCATGCAGGTGACGAACAGTGTGACGGTATGTACGTCCTTTAGAGGGGATAGCGGCGGCAGGTTCATGGTCCCTCTCGCGTCAACCAGGGTCACAGGTGACTGGCACCTCCAGGGCGCTAGTCATCTCATTATACCAAAAGAATAGGGGCGACGCATGCGCAGGGCGTCGCCCCTATGGTGTGATCGGCAGCGAGGAAGGGCAGCTTACTCCCGTGATGAGCCGGATCGTGTGCGATGTGGCCGCGGCGCCAGCGTCACGATGACCGTCTCACGCTCGCCCTTCCGGCGGATCAGCTCCAACGTCACCTTGTCGCCCGGCCGCGTGTTCTTCACCAGATAGGCGATCAGGTCGTCCATCCCTCTGACAGGCTGCCCATCGATGCTGACGATGACGTCGCCGCCGAACTGGTATTCCTCCCCTTCCACCCTCAGGGTCTTATCGCTACCGCGCAGGCCCGCTTTGTCGGCCGGGCTGTCCTTGGCCACGTCAACCACTAGGGCGCCGCGAGTATCCCTCGGCAGCCCCATGAGCTCGGCCACCTCGGGGACCAGATCCGTACCCGTGATGCCCAGCCAGGCGTACTCATACGTCCCCTTCTCGATCAGCTCCGGCACGACGCGCTTGGCGATGTTGATGGGGATGGCGAACCCGATGCCCGCGTTGGCGCCGCTGCGGCTGATGATCATCGCGTTGATGCCGATCACCCGGCCCATGCGATCCAGCAGCGGGCCGCCCGAGTTACCCGGGTTGATCGCCGCGTCCGTCTGGATGACCTCGGGGATGGAGAACGGGCTGGCTCCGCTACGAATGGTCCGCCCCAGCGCGCTGATGATGCCGCTGGTCATAGTGAACTCCTGGCCGAAGGGGTTGCCGATGGCGATGGCCATCTGCCCAACCTTCAGCGTGTCGCTATCGCCCAGAGTGACCGGCTTCAGTCGCTCGGGCGGCACATCCACCTTGATCACCGCCAGATCGGAGTCCGGGTCCGTGCCCAGCACCTTCGCCTCGGCGACCGAATGATCGGCGAAGACCACCTCCACACGATCCGCATCCTCGACCACATGGTTGTTAGTGACGATATGCCCCTCGCGGTCCCAGACGAAGCCGGATCCCTCACCGCGCCGGTAGAACTCTTGAGGCGCGCGCGGGAGGCCCCAATAGGGATAGGGGAACCATGGATAGCCGGGGAGACCCCGATTGGGCATCTCGGGGATCCGCTGGATCTTCTGCACCACGCGGATGTGGACCACGGAGGGGAGGACCGTCTCGTAAATGTGGCTCAGTACCGCCTCCTGAGCCGCGACGATGGCCTGAGCATCGGGAAGAGCCATCGTCTCCGCCGCAGGCGTGGGTGTAGGCGAGGCTTCAACGGTAGGCGCAGCCGTAGGTGTCGCCGCGGCCGCCGACGGCTCGGATAGCGCCAGCGTCTGCGTGCATCCCGTGATGGCCAGACTGGCCACGATGAACAGAGAGATCATGATCAACCCCTGTCGGGATAACCAGCCCTTCATCGTTCACCTCCTTGAGCCGTTGGATGATACTTTCCCGGGAAACGCCGCATCGCAGGTGACCAGTGCCCTACATATGAGGCGCGCCTTGATGCGGCGGCGATTGATATAGAGAAGACGACTCTCTGGAACATGTTTCCGTATGGCTTAACTTGATGCCTATGGGGCACGGCAGCGCTATGCCCCTACTACTCGTCCTAATTAGCGACGGCGAGAGAGGTCCCGTAGCTGTCGGAAGAGCTCCTTCTCGCGCTCCGTCAGGTTGCGCGGCAGCTGCACGTTCACCCGGGCGTATAGATCGCCGCGCTGATCCGGGTTGCGCAGGTTGGGCATACCTAATCCCCGCAGGCGGAAGACCTTGCCATTGGGCGTCTCCGGGGGGATCTTGAGCATGACCGGCCGCTCCAGCGTCGGCACCTGCACCTCGCCGCCCAGGATGGCCGTATAGAGATCTACAGGCACATCCACCTTGAGATCGTCCCCATCTCGCTGGAATGTGGGATGGGGCAGGACCTCCACGCGCAGATAGAGGTCGCCCCTGCGCCTGCCGCGTCCTCCGCCTGCACCCGCCACGCGCACACGGGACCCCGTGCGCACGCCGCGTGGGATCTTCACCTCCAGCCGGGTCCCATCCTCGCGTTGAATCACGCGAGTGGTGCCGCGAAATGCCTCCTCCAGGGTGATTTGTATGGGCTGCTCAATATCGCGAGACGGCTGTACGCGCTCCTGGACCTCCTGCTCCCAGCCGCCGAACAGGTCGCTGAAATCGACCGTGCGCCGCCCTCCCATGCCGCCGAAAAGCATCTGGAAGAAATCGGAGAAGCCGCCTAGGCCACCCAGGATCTCGTTGAGCTCCTCGGGGCTGACCGTGCGTGTGTAGACACGCTGCCCACCCGGCCCTGTCATCCACTGACTCCAGTCGAAATCCTCTGGGCGTCCGCCCATGCGCTCGAACTGACGCCACTGGGCGCCGAATTGGTCATATTTGCGGCGCTTCTCCGGGTCAGAGAGCACCTCGTAAGCCTCGTTGATCTCCTTGAACCGTTCCTCGGCCTCCTTATCGCCTGGGTTGACGTCTGGGTGGTATTTGCGCGCCAGCCGCCGATAAGCCTGCCGTATCTCCTTCTCGGTGGCGTTCCGGTCTACGCCCAGGATCTTGTAATAGTCTTTGAACTCCATAGCCCCTCAACTTTCCCCAAAGGAGTTTAATCGAAGCTGAAGGCCAGTTTAAGCTTTTATGAAGGCTCCCCTGCGAAGTTGGTTCTTCTAACAGGCGACCCTCATCCCTCCGTCCCCCTTCTCCCAAGCCCGGGAGAAGGGGGCTCAAATTTGGGTGGTTGCGGCGACGCAGCTCAGCTGCGTCGCCGCAACCACCCATTTTCCTAGTCTCCCCTCCCCAGCGGAGCGGATTCGAGAGGGGAGACTACAGGTGGGGTGAGGCACAAAGCTGTGTACCTTCTCAAAGAGTGGGCGGGGTCCACGACCCCGCCCACTCTCCCAGCCTTTCATCTGGCTTGTTGCCCTCCTGGGCATGTCCTGTGTGTTGGAGACTTACACCTGTCGGTATTCGCCCTCGACCACATCCTCATCACCGGAGGGAGACGTCTCACCACCGCTACCGCCATCACTGGCGGCCGCTTGCTGTTGCTGCTGATAAAGCTGCTGGCTCAAGGCATGGCTGGCCTGCTGCAACTGCTCGGTCAGGTTGCGAATTCGGGAGATATCCTCCCCCTTCATCGCCTCGCGCAGATCGTTGATCAGGTTCTCGATGCGGCCGCGATCCGTCGCCGGGACTTTGTCGCCCAGCTCGCGCAACGACTTCTCCACGGCATAGATCAGGCTATCGGCCGTGTTCCGGGCGTCCGCCAGCTCACGGCGCCGTCGGTCCTCAGCCTCATGCTCGCGGGCCTCCCGTACCATACGCTCGATTTCTTCTTGCGTCAAGTTCGTGGACGCCGTGATGCGGACGCTTTGCTCCTTGCCAGTGGCCTTGTCCTTGGCCGTCACGTGCAGGATGCCATTGGCATCGATGTCGAACGTCACCTCGATCTGCGGCACACCGCGCGGCGCGGGTGGGATGCCCTCCAGGCGGAATCGACCCAACGTCTTGTTGTCGGCCGCCATCGGGCGCTCACCCTGCAAGACGTGGATGTCCACCGCGGTCTGATTATCCTCCGCCGTGGTGAAGATCTCCGTCTTCCGCGTCGGGATCGTGGTGTTGCGCGGGATGAGGACGGTCATCACGCCGCCCAGGGTCTCCAGGCCAAGGCTCAGCGGTGTCACGTCCAGCAAGAGCACGTCGCGGACCTCGCCGCCGAGGACGCCGGCCTGGATCGCCGCGCCAACCGCCACGACCTCGTCCGGGTTCACGCCCTTGTGTGGCTCCTTGCCCGTCAGCTCACGCACCAGATCCTGGATCATGGGCATGCGGGTCGAGCCACCCACCAACACGACCTCGTCCAGGTCCTGCGCGGTGATGCCCGCATCCTGCAGCGCGCGCTCGAACGGACCGCGGCAGCGCTCCACCAGGTCCTCGGTGAGCTGCTCGAACTTGCTGCGCGTCAGCTTCATCTGCAAGTGCTTCGGGCCGCTGGCGTCCGCGGTGATGAACGGCAGGTTGATCTCCGTCTCCGTCAGCGTCGAGAGCTCGATCTTCGCCTTCTCAGCCGCCTCACGCAGCCGCTGTAACGCCTGGCGATCATTGCTCAGATCGATGCCCTGGTCCTTCTTGAACTCCTGGATGATCCACTCGACAATGCGCTCATCCCAGTCATCACCACCCAGGTGCGTATCACCGTTGGTGGCTTTGACCTCGATGACGCCTTCGCCGACCTCCAGGATGGAGACGTCGAAGGTGCCGCCACCCAGGTCGAAGACCAGGATCAGCTCGTCCTTCTTCTTGTCCAACCCATACGCCAGCGCGGCTGCGGTGGGCTCGTTGATGATGCGCAGCACTTCCAGGCCCGCGATCTTGCCGGCGTCCTTCGTCGCCTGGCGCTGCGAGTCGTTGAAGTACGCCGGAACGGTGATCACGGCCTGGGTCACCGGCTCACCCAGATATGCCTCGGCGTCTCGCTTGAGCTTGCTCAGGATCATCGCCGAGATCTCTTGCGGCGTGTATACCTTGTCGATGACCGGGATGTACACGCGCGCGTCCTCCTGGGGGCCGGCCACGATCTTATAAGGCACCATCTCCATCGTGCGCTTCGTCTCCGGGTCGTCGATACGCCGGCCCATGAGACGCTTGATGGAGTAGATAGTGTTCTCAGGATTCACCACCGCCTGGCGTTTGGCCGTCTGTCCGACCAAGCGCTCGCCGTTCTTGGTAAACGCCACGACCGATGGGCACAGATGCCCGCCCTCGGCCGTCGGGATCACCACCGGCTCACCGCCCTCCATGACGGCCACCACCGAGTTCGTCGTCCCCAGATCGATACCCACAATCTTACCCATATGTAAATCCTCCTCGGAATCGTTGGAATGCTGTCCTGCAAATAGTCTATCCGCCGAACGTCCGTAGCCCGTGTGCTATGGACGCAACATGTTCGCCTTTCATGCTCGCGAAAAGCCCCATTATAGCGGGCTGACATCATTCCGCTCGCTGCCCAGCATACGCCTATAATATAAGAGAGGCGTAAGGTTTTTGTTAGCAAAATGTATGAGCGCGGCGGAAATCCGCCCTGGCCGCGTCTCGATGATTATGTTACAATCTCCCTGATAGCCCATCGTCAGGTAAAATCCCGTGAGAGGACCCCGCCATGTGGACGGTCAATCACCGAATGGAAACGAAAGTGCCCCCGATTATGCTCTCCCGGCCGACGTGGCTGGAGATCGACGTGAACGCCGTGAGCGATAACGTCCGCTTAGTCCAGGAGATCGTTGGGCCGCATGTACAGATCATGGCTGTCGTTAAGGCCAACGCGTATGGCCACGGGCTCCAGCAGATCGCTCATGCGGCCGTGGCCGGCGGCGCGACGATGTTGGGTGTCGCCTGCCTGTCGGAGACGTATCTCCTGCGGGAGGGGGGAATCGACGTGCCCATGCTGGTGTTGGGATATACCCCGGCCTGGCAGGCAGACGAGGTGGTGCGCCATGGCGTGCGCGTCACCCTCTTCGACTTCCAGACGGCCACCGCGCTCAGCCAGGCCGCGTGCTCCCTGGGTCAGCCGGCCTATGTGCATATCAAGGTGGATACCGGCATGGGGCGCCTGGGGGTCCTCCCGGACGAGGCCCCGGACTTCGTCGAGATGGTCGCCCGGTTGCCTGGCATCGAAGTGGAGGGGGTGTTCACCCACTTCTCAGTAGCCGATGAGGCGGACAAAGGATATACTTATTGGCAGTTGGAGCGATTCCGGGGTGTGCTGGAAGCTGTCCAGGCCCGCGGCATCCATGTGCCGCTCGTCCACGCGGCGAACTCCGCCGCGCTGCTCACGGTCCCAGAGAGCCGCTTCAATATGGTGCGCCTGGGGATCGCTATGTATGGCCTACCCCCATCCGGGGAGACCCCGCTGCCTTCAGGGTTCCGGCGCGCTTTAACCTGGAAGACGCTCGTTGCGCAGGTGAAGACGTTGCCCCCGGGGAGCTTCGTCAGTTATGGGAACACATATCGCACTCGGGGGGCGGAGCGCATCGCCGTCATACCGGTGGGATATGCGGACGGCTTTCGCCGCGCGCCGACGCATTGGGGCAACGTCCTGGTGCATGGCCAGCGAGCCCCCATCGTCGGGCGGGTGTGCATGGATCAGACGATGATCAACGTGACGCACATCCCGGATGTGCGCCAGGATGACGAGGTCGTCCTGATCGGCCGCCAGGGTGACGACGAGATTACGCCAGATGAGGTAGCCGTTCACCTGGGCACCATCAGCTATGAGGTGATCTCGGAGATCCTCGCTCGCGTGCCACGTATCGTGGTGTAGCTAGCACTCACCCGTTGCTCTCTTCGTATCATCGCGACGTCAGGTAGTCTCTCTCTTGTATTGCTCTGAGGGTGCAACGCGCCTTTCAATCCATGAAGCAAGGAACGTCCCTACCTGGGGCTGAAAGCCTTTGTAGAGGCAGCCCTTGTGGCTGCCCTGGATCAAAAGATGGTGGGCATATCTAATCGCTTCGTTCAGAATTGATAAGCAGTAGCCCCTACAGCTATGTACAGACAACTCGTGCGTTATCTATACTTTAGTCATGTATGGCGATACGGGCAAAGCGCTTAAATTGATGCCCATGGGGCGCATGGCCGTGCGCCCCTACAATTTGGCCATAACAGAGATGGTTCACGAACCGCCTCTGTCCTGGCGATCCCATGGAAAGATAGTAAGTCAACCGAACCGTCGCTTTAATTCGCGGTAGATCTGGTCATCCCCACGCTTGCCCACCAACAGGACCGTCACCGTCCTCTCCTGCTGATTCACCTCGTAGTAGATCCGATATTCGCCGACGTCTACACGATAGCCTTCTCCGATGTGTTTATAATCTTGGGGAAACGGATCCATAGACAACTCGAAGATCTTCAGGACGATCTGCCGAAAGATCTTCGCCGGATATCTCTTAGGGTTGCTCAGCTCTTTCAGGACGAAGCGGGAAACCAGGACGGCGTACATTCAAGGCAACTCCAGGCGTTCCCCATGCAGCTCTTGGTACTCCTCGATCAGTTCCTGGAAGGGGACCGTCCCCATTTCGTCCGCCGCCTTTTTCGCCAATCGCAGCATCTCAATTTCCCGCTCAGCCTCTAGGCGTTCCAGGTGCTCCAGATCTTCAATGGCGATAATGGCGGCTACCGGCTTGCCCTTGCGCTTGACGATGAAACGCTCGCGAGTGTATTCAATGCGATTCAGAATATCTCCAATCGCCCGCCGTAATTCCATGGCTGTAATAACACTTCCGTTCATTTCGCTTTCGCCTTTCCTCTTCGATTAAGATTTTCGCTCATATGACGACGTTGGCTATTCCAACTTGAGCGTCCTGACGCACATCAACCATGTGTCATAATTGTATAATATGAGGTATTTGCTGTCAAGGTGTTATAGGATCTCTATACGCATCCGGCGAAGGAGGAGGCCGACGCCCAGGGCGACGAAGGCGGAGATCGCCGCGCGGGTGCCATAGACCGAAGGAGGGAGACGTTCCGGGGAATGCCGTAGCCCCCAATAGAGGCGGGGGATGAAGGCCAAGGGATAAAGAAAAGGATAAGGGGTCAGCAGGAGCGCGGTCCCCACCAGCCGCTCACCAGCGCCTAGCAGGCGGTCTAAAGGCTCAATATTGACGGGCGGGGAAATCCTGTAGGGTCGGTGGAAGGTGCGGAGTACGGACATTTCCAGCACCGCCGTCGTCCAGATCAGGATGATAGCGAAGATGGTCAGCACACACCATAGATCGTCCTCCCGCGGCATTCCATTCAGTGAGAGCCATACATCCTGAACACTCTCGCCGGCTCCTATCCCCGCGATGGCAAAGATGGTAATCAGGTGGAGGCCCTGGTCGAAGAGCAGATAGGGCAAGCTGAGAACGGGCCGGAGGTCCTTCAGGCGGAAGGTGCGGTATTGATCGACCAGGATATGTATGATGCCCAGGAGCAGCGTCCAGGCCCACCAATAGGGGAACTTCCCCGCGACGAGCAGCCCGCTGGCAGCGGTGACGATGCAGAAGTGCACGAATAGTCCCTGCCATCCCTTCGCCTTGAGGCGGGCGATCTCTCCCGTCTGGAGGGCATAGTCGCCGATCATGTGAGCCAGCAACAGACGTATCGTGACCATTAGGCTATCTGTGGGGACGGTCTGGCTGTCTGCACTCGGGCCAGCTTACGAGCGGTCGAGGCGGAGTTCATGCTTTCCACGGTGGCGAGCCAGTGACCTATCTCATTCTAGCACAGTGAGCGGTCAGGGGGCAATGAACCCTTGCTACTAGCCTCGCTCAGCTCCATGCCCGCCATTGAGTGGATGGATCAGCATGATACCCTACATCTCGGGTTATAAAAGCAGGTTGCCCTCTAGATATTGTGTTCCCTTTTGTATCTCCTCACGATCGATCTCACGTCCCTATTGCGTTCCATGAAAAAATTGTCATCATTTCCTTGGGACTCGTTCACACTTTATTCATCCTCCGGATTGAAAATGCAAGATGGGGAACAAGGCCTTCTGCAGATCACGAGGCAGGGTCCCTGAGGCGTTTCGGCATCTGAGCACGGTCGCTTGGGCAAACGTTTGCGAGCGGTATTTCCGGATGGTATAATGCCGACGTCCAGTCGTCTTGTATGCCTCGATCGCTCTCGGAGGATGCCTTGCGACCCATGCGGGTATTGGTCGTTGACGATGATCCCCCCAGCGTGAAGATGATCTCCTTCCTCTTACAAGAGGAAGGTTACGATGTGGTGACGGCCAGCAGCGGGCCGGAAGCCCTGCGATTGGTGGATGAGGCCGCCCCGGACCTGGTCATCCTGGACGTGATGATGCCAAACATGGATGGGCTGGAGGTGTGTCAGCGCATCCGGCGCCGCTCGGATCTCCCGATTATCTTCCTCTCGGCCAAGGGCGAGACCGCGGATCGCATCGCCGGCCTGGATCTGGGAGCGGATGACTACCTGCCGAAGCCATTTGAGCCCGCGGAACTGCTGGCACGGGTGCGCGCCGTGATGCGACGGGTAGAGGGCGGGGCTTTCGGCGAGCCACGGGCGGCTTTGGAAATAGGAGGCTTCCGGCTGGATCCGGTGGCGAATCGCGTGGTCCTGCCGGATGGCCGCGAGGTGGAGCTGACCCCCATCGAGTTCCGCCTGTTATACACGTTGGCCCGCCATGCTGGCCGCACGCTCAGCCATGAACAGATCCTGAGCCATGTCTGGGGATATGAATACGGTTACTCCAACCAGGTGGCTGTGTATGTGCGTCGTCTGCGCACCAAGATCGAGCCCGATCCGGAGCATCCACGCTATCTCATCACCGCTCGAGGGGTCGGCTATAAGTTCCAGCCGGATTGACAGGGCTCTCGGCGACGCTTTTGGCGACGCCCTTTTCAGTATCGTATTCGTTGGGGGGCTCTATGGGGAGTCCCCCTATATTGTTGGGGTCACTGGCATACGCGACGAAGACGTAGCGACTCGACGTGCCATGTCGTCATCCTGCGAGGTGTAGTAACGTAGGGGCGCACGGCCGTGCGCCCTTACTCCTGGCCGCAGTGATCCTGAGGTAAGGGTTGAGGTGTCCGTGTACTCATCCGATGTGTGGTGCCAACGGCAAAAACGTACGACTCGCCTCCTGATGACGTTCCTGATCGCGATGGCTTTGATGGCCGGGTTGTGGTGGGCAGCCGGCCGCGTGCTGGCTCAGGAGGATCCTCCGCCCGGGCCGCCGCTGAACCTCACGGCCACCCCCTCCGGCTGGACGAACACCCAGGTGTTTACGCTGACCTGGGAGCTGGCTCCGGAGGATGGGGACGTGGTGGGCGCGTGGTATCGCCTGGATGGGCCGCCCGCAACCCCTGACGATGGCACCTTCGTCTCCACGACGAACGTCATCACCGGGCTGGGGCCTGTGGCGCACGGCCAGCACGTCGTCTATGTATGGCTGCAGGACGCGGCCGGGCACGCGGATCCCACCCATGTGGCGACGACGACCCTGTACGTGGATATCATCCCGCCAGGACCACCCCTGGACTTGGCGATCGACCCGACGGGGTGGACCAACGCGCTGACTTTCACCCTGAGCTGGACGCCCCCGGCCGATGATTCTGGCATAGCCGGAGCCTGGGTACGGCTGGATACGCCTCCTTCCGCATCGGATGATGGGCAGTTCTTCCCCGGGGAGCGCCGCCTCGAGGATCTGCAGATCCCACATGACGGCGAACACCCGGTGTACGTCTGGCTGCAGGATATAGCTGGGAACGCGAGCTACACGCAGACGGCCACGGTGACGGCGCGGGTGGACCGCACGCCGCCATTGCCGCCGTTTGACCTGATCTCCCTGCCGGATGGGTGGACTAACCGGAACAGCTTCACCGAGACGTGGACCAACCCGGACGATCTCTCCGGGATCGTGGGCGCGTACTATAAGTTGAACGCGGAGCCGAATGCGCCTGACGACGGGCTGCCGGCGGACGCCCCCGACCGCGCGACCGGCATCGTCGTGCCCGGCGATGGGCGACATACCATCTACATCTGGCTGCGCGACGCGGCGGGTAACGCGGATCACCGCAAGCGTAACGTGGAGATCGACGCGTTCTGGTATGACGGGACGCCCCCTGTGTCCCAGGTGACATTCCAGGGGACGATGGGGGCTTCTGGCTGGTATACCACACCCGTCCAGGCTCGCCTCGCGGCCACCGACGGAGATCCTGCGTCCAGTTCCGGGGTGGAGAGAGTTTATCATCGACTCGATGCTGGTGCGTGGCAGACCAGTGATGAGGTTACCATTGCCGAGGACGGCGTACACATCTTAGAAGTCTACGCGCGCGATGTGGCCGGGAATGTGGAGCCTACGCGCACGTTCACCATCGCGATAGACACCCAGCCGCCCTCCACGATGTACACGCTCACGGGAGTGCTGGCGCCATCCGGATGGTACACCAGCGTGGATACGATCCTGGATTTCCACGTCTCCGACGCGACATCGGGCCCGGCCGGCGTCCGCTATCAGATGGATGATGGCCCATGGCAGGCGGGCGATCACATTGTGTTTACACAGGATGGCCGGCATATCGTCCGCTTCCGCGGGCAGGATGTGGCGGGCAACCTGGAGCCCATACGTACACTCACCGTGTCGGTGGATGCCCATCCCCCCACGACGGCCTATACGCTTGAGGGGGAGCGCGGCGATGATGACTGGTTCACCTCGCCCATCACGGTGAGCCTGGTGCCGACGGACACTGGCTCCGGCGTGGCGGCCACTTACTACCGTATCGACGCCGGGGCGTGGCTGAGCGGCACGAGATTTACGGTCGCTGGCGATGGGGAACGCCAGATCGCGTTCTACTCCGTGGACGCGGCGGGGAACGTGGAGGTCAGCTATCCGGTGGATCTGCGGATCGATACGCAGCCGCCGGCGCCCCCTCTGGCCGTGCGCGTCACCCCATCCCAATGGTCCTCCACTAACGCCTTCACGGTCACCTGGGCGACGCCCACCGATCTGTCCGGTATCGCGGGCCTTTACTACAAGATCGGCGAGCCGCCTGAGGGGCCCACGGACGGCCGGTTCATCTCCAACACATTCACGATCGTCGGCTTAGAGGTCCCCACGGAGGGCGAGTTCCCCATCTATCTGTGGTTGCGAGACGGCGCGGGGAACGTTGATCATCAGAGGCGGGCCACGGGCGGCCCCCTGCGATTTGACGCCACCCCGCCGGTGACGACGCTCTCCCTGGAGGGCATCCCGGGCCTGTTCGGTTGGTATCGGGGGCCTGTGACGGTGACGCTCGATCCCATCGATCTGCATTCGGGCGTGGCGGAGACGCTCAGCCAGCTAGATGGTGGCCCCTGGAGCCTGCAGCGGACGTACACGATCACGGAGCCGGGCAAGCATCTTCTCGTCTACCGCTCGGTGGACGTGGCGGGCAACGAGGAGCTCACTCACACGGCCACGATTCGCATAGACCCTGATCCGCCCGCGGCCCCGTTGGCCGTGAGCTACGCGCCGCGTGGTTGGAATACGGTGAACGATTTCTCCCTTTTCTGGCAGAGCCCGTTGGACCTCTCGGGCATCGCGGGGGCCTATGTCCGCTATGACGCGCCCCCTCAGTTCCCGGGCGACGGGGAATTCCATACGGGCACCGGAGCCGTCCATCACCTGCGGGTTCCCGGCGAGGGGCGCCATGACGTATATGTCTGGCTGCGTGACGTGGCGGGCAACGACGATCCGGCCACGGCCGTCCTGTTACCCCAGGCCTTCTGGTTCGACGGCACGCCGCCTTCGACCGAGATCACGATCGAGGGGACGAGAGGGGAGAACGGGTGGTACGTCACCCCGGTGACCCTGCGGTTCACCGCGACCGATGAGACATCGGGCGTGGCGGCGGTCTATCACCAGGTGAATTCCGGTGCCTGGCTGACAGACACGAGCCTGACTTTATCGCAGGATGGTGTATATACGGTGCGCGTGTACGCCGAGGATGTGGCCGGGAATCGGGAGTCCGTCCAGGAGATCACCCTGCGCGTGGATCAGCATCCTCCCATGGCCCGGATCACCGGAGCGAGCGCTCATGTGGATACGCCTGATTTCGTCGTCTCCTGGTCCGGCTGGGACGTAGGTCAGGGGTCCGGCCTGGTGAGTTACGATGTACAATGGAGGGAAGGGCTAACCGGATCATGGCGAGACTGGCGTCTGGCCACCGCACAGACGTCGGCGGTGTTCCACGGCGCGCGGGGGAAGATCTACGCCTTCCGCGTGCGCGCTCGAGACGCGGCCGGTCATGTGTCCGAGTACTCCCCACCAACCTGGGTCAGTGTGGATGCCGTGGTGAACGGTGATTTTGATGCACTATTTACTGGATGGAACTCAGGGGGCGTCTTGGAGCGGGCCGTGGTGCCTGTCGATGGCCCTGCCGGCATAAGGGACGAAGCTGTGCGCCTGGGCACGCCGGATTATGAGCGCACCGTGGAGCCCATCAATCCTGGATGTGCGACGCCGCCCGGCTGTGTGCCGGTGGGGGCCGCCGTGATCTCGCAGACGATCCAGGTGCCGCCGGCCAGTTCACGCCCTCACCTTTCCTTGTGGTATCATATCTTTACCTACGACGTCATGTACAGTGAGTATCGCAAGCGGTACTATGACACCTTTGAAGTGACGATCGTGGCGGAGGATAAGGAATATCTCGTGCTGCGAGATGGCAATCCGACGCAGAATTACGGCGAGCTGGTGGACCTAGGCTGGAAGTTCGCCGTGATCGATCTCAGCAAGTTCGCCGGGCAGACGGTCACGTTGCGGCTGAGCAATCATAATCGCTGGGACAACTTGCTCAACACGTGGACCTTCGTTGACGATGTGCAGGTGTGGGGCTGGGCTAAGAGGCCCCGCGTCTACATGCCCTTGGTGAGCGGCGGTGGGGAGCCCTCATCGGCGAAGGTGGAGAGGATCCCCTCTCCGACGCGCCCGGAGGAGGGCTTGCGCTGAGGTTCATGAGGACTTTAGGTGCTGATGGCTGAACACGATCCTACGGTGCGATCGGGCTCGTCGCAGGAGCCGTCCGAGGTTTCGGCGGAATGGACGCCTCGATACGATGCCGACGGCTCTGCGGACGCCCGACGCGCCGCTTTGGAGGGGCAGGAGCTCCCTGATTTCCTCTACCAGCGCGGCATGGCGCATTACCAGCGCCGGGAATGGCGGGCCGCGCTGGAGTATTTCACGCGCCTGCGAGAGATCCAGCCCGATCGCCCGGGGCTGGGCCCGTTGCTCGATGAGGTCCAGTGGTTCATTCAGTTAGAATCGCTGGGGCAGGAGGAAGTCGAGAGGCCCTATCTCCCCGCGGAACCTCAGCCCGTCTCCCGTCCCCGATGGACCCTGCGAGCTCTGGCGCTCGTGCTGATCGTGGCAGCGGTCGTCGTGGGGGTGACGTGGTCGCAGGGATGGTTGACCGGCTGGCTGGGGATGGGGCGCCAGGCTGAGCTGCAAGAGTTGTACAACCGCGGGCAATCGCGATTGGCCCTGGGCGATTATGAGGGCGCGCGCGAGGCTTTCGCCCGCCTGGTGGAGCTGGCGCCAGATGACCCAGAGGCCCGGGCCGGGCTGGAGCGGGCGGAGCGGTTGAAGACCCTGGCTGAGCGGTATCGCCAGGCGACGGCGGCCATCCTGGCGGAGGACTGGGACGCCGCGGCGGCGCATCTCTCCGCGATCCTGGCCGTGGACCCGAACTATGCCGACGCGGCGCAACAGGCCGCGTTCGTGGCCCGCCGGCAGGAGTTGGACCGCCTGTACGCGGAAGGGGTACGGTTGTACGACCTGGGCGATTGGGCGGGCGCGCTAGCCCGGTTCGAGCAGATCGAGCAACGGGACCCGGGCTTTCGACGGGACGCGGTGCAGGAGTTCCTGTTCGTATGCTACTTAAATGACGGGTGGGCGCTGATCTCGCAGCCGGGCGCCGGGAGCGAGGAGACCCGGCGGGCCATCGAGCGTTTTGGGAGCGCGCTGCGCATTCACCCGCGTAACGTGCAGGCCGCCGAGGCGCGGCGCCTGAGCTCGATCTACCTGGAGGCACAGCTGGCCTTTGAGCGAGGCGATCTGGCTGACGCCCGGGCGCGCCTGGAGGCGCTGCTAGAAGAGAAGCCCGATTATGCCAGCGGCCGGGCCATGGAGCTCCTGTTCACGACGTTGGTGAAGATGGGGGATCAGGCGCTAGCGCGGGGCGAGCCCCTGCGTGCCCGGGAGTTGTACCAGGCCGCGCTGGAGCTCAACGTGCCCGATCGAGCGCCGGCCGAGGCGGGGCTGCGCGCGGTGGAGTTGGCCATCGCCACGCCCACGCCGACTCCCACGCCCACGCCGGTCGCCGTGGTGCGCGCCCAGGTGCTCAACGTGCGGGCGGGGCCAGGCACGGAGTTTGACGTCATCAGTCAGGTCAGGGTAGACGACATATTGCAGGTGATCGCCCGGACTCCCG
>DUEN01000087.1 GCA_011176545.1 Caldilineae bacterium
GAGCCCCTCGAACGGCTCGTCCAGGAGCAGCAGCTCCGTGCCGCAGACCAGAGCCCGCGCCAGGGCGACCATCTTCTGCTGGCCGCCGCTCAACTGGGCCGCCCGCTGCCCGGCCAGCTCCCTCACCTCCGGCATCAGCTCGTAAACCATCCCCAGCCGCCCAGCGCAGGCCGGGGAGGCCGTCGCCCACGCGGGCAGCAGTATGTTCTCCTCCACCGTCAGCGCGCCGATCAGCCGGCGATCCTCCGGCATGTAACCGATGCCCAGCCGGGCCCGTTCGTGCGCGGGCACCCGGGTCAAATCACGGCCATCGAGCCGGATGACACCCGCATGCACCGGCACCAGCCCCATGACGCCCCGCAACGTCGTCGTCTTCCCAGCGCCGTTGCGCCCCACTAGCCCCACGATCCCGCCCTCCGGCACGGTCAAGTCCACTCCACGCAGGATGGGAAAGCCTCGGATATGCACCTGTACGCCTTCCAACGTCAACTCGGCCATCGCTCCCCTTTTGAAGAACCGCAGAGGACGCAAAGGGCGCTAAGGATGCCTAGATTTCTTTGCGATCTCTGCGTTCTTTGCGGTTCATTTTAGAAAACTCTCCTGTCCATAGCGACATCCGCCAGGACAGCCTCCGGCGGGCCGTCGGCGATGATCCGCCCCTGGCGCAGCACCAGGACCCGCCCGGCGTAGCGTCGAATCACCTCCATGTCGTGCTCGACGAAGAGGGTGGTCACGCCAGCGCTTTGCAGCACCCCCATCAGCGTGTCCATGACCCCGAACTTGTCCCGCATGCTGACCCCGCTGGTGGGCTCATCCATGAGCAGCAGCCGGGGGCGCAGGGCGAACGCCAGGGCGATGTCCAGCAACTTGCGCCCTCCCTCCGGCAACGCCACCACCGGCTGGTCCGCATAATCCCGGATCCCGAACTGCCCCAGGATCGCCAGCGCCTCCGAGATCAACGCATCCTGCCCGAGTGGACGCCACGGATCCAGGCCCCGCTCCTCCCTCGCCGAGAGGGCGATGAGGACGTTCTCCACGACGGATAGGCCGGTGTAGAGCTGGGGGATCTGGAAGGACCGGGCGATCCCCAGCCGGGTGATCACCCGAGGCGGCAGCCCAGTAATGTCCCGCCCCAGATAGCGAATGCGGCCCCGCTGCGGTCGGATGTACCCGGTGATCAGGTTCAGGAGCGTCGTCTTCCCGGCGCCGTTGGGGCCCACAACGCCCACCCGCTCGCCAGCCGTGATCCGGAGATCGATGCCATCGGCCGCCACGACCTGCCCGAACGTGCGGGTCAGCTCAACCGTCTCCAGGATCACCGGCGATTCAGAAGCCGGGGTTCTCAGAGAACCCCGGCTTCTTTCTTCTTCATCCGCCTCATAACGGACGTGTAGATCGTCCAAAGTCCCTCCGGCATGAACAGGATGATGAGCAACATGGCGCCCCCCATGATCATCTGCCAGACGTAGGGGGCGTACTTGAAAGCGTAGGCCCGCAGGATCTCGAAAACGATGGCGCCGCCCAGGGGGGCGAGCACGTTCCCGATCCCGCCCAGCAACGCCACGAACACGAACTCGCCCGAGGTGGTCCAATAGGCCAGTTGCGGATCCACGTGCCCGACGTTGAGCGCCATCAGCGCGCCGCCCAGCCCGCTCAGCCCGCCAGCCAGCACGTACGTCAGGTAGATGGTGCTCCATGTGGAAAGGCCCAGGTACTCTAACCGCACCTCGTTATCCCGCACGGCCCGGGCCGCGTAGCCCAGCGGCGAATTCATGTATCGGAAGGTCAGGTAGGCCGCCGCGGCGGTACAGCTCAGCGTGAGCAGGTACAGGGTCGAACGCAGACGCCCGGCCGCCAGCGTGAGCCCCGCGATCGTCGGCGTGGCGACGGCCATGCCATCGCTGCCGCCGGTGAGTGCATACGCCTTCACCAGGATCCCGTACAGGACCATCGAGAACGCCAGTGTGAGCATGGCGAAGAAGATCTCCCGATATCGGGCCAGGAGCAAGCCCGTCACGCCGGCCACGACGATCCCGGCTCCCGTACCCAGGGCGATGGCCAGGGCCGCCTCCCGCACACTCCATGCCTTCATGGCGAACGCCACAGTGTAGGCGCTGGCGGCGAAGAAGAGCCCCTGCCCGAAGGAGACCAACCCCGCTCGCAGGAGCAGCGCCACGCTCATGATCGCCAGGCCGCGGGCGAACGCCAGCGACAGCAGGAAGATGATCCATGCCGGCAGGATGAATCCCAGCCCGGCGAGGAACGCCAGCAGGGCGATAGTGATCAGCAAGGGCCTCATATGCGGCGCCTCTCCTCGCGGGCGAACAGGCCCTGGGGACGCACCAGCAGCACCGCGGCCATCACCAGGTAGATGGCAAACAGCTCCAGGTCCGGGATGTGATGCACGGCCGCCGCCCGCACGAGTCCCACGATTAGCGCGCCCAGCGCCGCGCCCTCCAGGCTGCCCAACCCACCGATGACGACCACGGCGAAGGCCAGCACGATCACCTCGACGGCGATGCCCGGCGCCACGGAGATCATCGGCGCGGTGAAGGCGCCGCCCAGGGCGGCCAGCACGGCCCCCAACGTGAAGGTGATGACGTAGACGCGCGGGACGTTCACCCCCATCGCTGTGCTGATCTCCGGATCCTCAATGACGGCCACGATGAGTTTCCCAAATCGGGTGCGGTTGATGAAGAGCCACAGCGCACCGCCGGCCGCCAGGGCGATGCCCAGCAGCAGGAAGCTATATCGCGGATAGGCGATCCCGCCCAGCTGGACCTGGCCTAGTAGCTGGTAGGGCTTGTACGCGTAGTACGGATCCGCCCCCCAGCCGAGCTTGATCGCATCCTCCAGGATCAGGAAGAGGGCGTAGGTGACCAGGAGCTGGACGGCCGGATCGCGGTCATAGACCCAGCGCAGCAGGCCGCGCTCGATCAGCGGGCCCGCGATCACGCCGACCAGCAGGGCGGCTCCGAACAGGGCGAGATAGCTCCCGTACGGCCAGAGGTCGTGCCGGAAGTAGGCGATGATCAACGAGGCGCCCGTATAGGCCCCCAGGGCATAGAGGCTGCCGTGAGCCACGTTCAGGATGCGCAACACGCCGTAGATCAGCGTCATGCCCACGGAGATGAGGAACAGCCACGACGCGAACACCACGCCGTCCACGGCGATGATGAACCATATATTCATAGACACCTATCGGATCTAGGACGCAACCATGGGAGTAGGGGCGGGTCTAAGGGTGTGTCTGAGAAATGCCGCCTAAGCCGTTGCTAAGCCTCAAAGATGCTGAAGAGACCCAGTTTTTGGTAGGGGCACGGCGGCGCTGTGCCCCTACTATAAAGCCCCGCCCCTACGATGACCGCCTAATCGTTCACGGGCATTTGGCGCCGGGAAATCCCTGCGCGATCCATTCCTCGCCCTTCATGCCCTCGGGCGGGTTGACGCACTCCGCCGGAAACACCATCCGGTCGGTCAGCTTCACCTCGCCCGCAGCCGGATCGAACTCCCCGGTGATGCCGAAGGCCATGGGCTCTATGGCCTGATGCCCATTGGCCAGCGCCATCTTGATCACGCCGCTGGGGCTGTCGAATTCCAGATGCTCGAAGGCGGCGATGACCTGATCCTGGGTGGGCCACTTGCCGCCGTTCTCGGCGATGGCCTTCTCATACGCGGCCTTGACCCCGAATAGCGTGAGAGCCATATGGTAGGCCGGATGGATGGGGCGGGCGTCGTACCGCTCCTTGTAGATGTGCGTGAACCAGCGGTTCAGCTCGTTGTCCGGGGCCAGCGCGCCGTGCGTGCCCTCGGCGCCGATGATCAACCCGGGCGGGACGTCCTCACCCAGCGAGGGGAGCATCGCCTCGCCGATGATGAACACCCCGGTGCTTTGCTCGAAGAGACGGCGCGGCGTCGCCTGGATCAGGAACGCCTCCAGATCGCTGCCCCAGAAGCTGGAGTGGATGGCGTCGGGACGCGCTACCAGCAGGGCCGAGATCTCGGCCGAATACTCACCGGCGAAGAGCTTGGGGAATTGCTCGCTGACCACCTGGACGTCGGGCTTCAGTTGAAGCACGGTATCCCGGAAGGCCGTCCAGGAGTCCTGCCCCCAGGCGTAGTTCTGATTCATCCCAGCGATGGTCTGTAAATCCGGCTTCACCTTCAGTAGATAGCGCGCCGCTCCCACGTTGTAGACCAGGTCGGTCCCCTTGGTGCGGAAGACGTATTTGTAGGTCGCCTCCTCGAAGATGCGGCGGGTGGCGCATGTGTAGAACACGGTAAGCTTCTGCAGCTCTTCAGCCACGGGCGCCACGGCGAGACAGGAGGCGCTGGAGACGTACCCCAGGACCAGATCCACCTTCTCGTCCAGGACCAGCCTGCGGTACTCGGCCACCTGCTTGTCGGGGCCGCCCGACTCATCCACGTACACGATCTGGATCGGCACGCCGCCGATGCCCACCTGATCGTATGGAGCAGGCGCCTGACCCGCGTTCAATGCCTCGACGATGACGTCCGCCGCGTTCTTGGACGGGATACCGAAGGGCGAGCCGGGGCCGGATAGGAAGGTGACGATGCCGATCTTCACCTGCGACGGCGCGCCCGCGGTCGGAGCCGCCTGCGCTGCGGTGGGCGTCTCCCCCGCGCCCGCCTCCGGGACGGTCACCGGGGGCGCACAGGCGGCCAGAAGCGAAAGGATGATCATCCCGATCAGTATGCTGGCGAACATCCTCCTCGAACGCACGACGACATAGCTCTTACGCATAGAACCTCCTCCCAACTCTGAGAACATACTTAAAGATCACCACGAAGTCACTGGTAGACCCTCTACGCGCTCCTTCTCTACTCGCTCAGACAGGAATAGACAGTTCAATTCGCTGTAGGGGCGACCGGCCGGTCGCCCCTACATTCATGTAAAAGCAATACATGCGTTGTCCAGAAGAACCCTGACTTCTGGTTATCCCGGATGCTACTCGATGAGATACCCCGCCTCCCGGAGAGCCAACCGGGCGGCCTCCAGGCGGGCCGGATCGTCGGCCTCCAGCGTGTGGAGATGGACACCCTCGGTCAGCTCGCTCAACAGGTGCGCTCCGGTCTCACGCAGTTGCTCCATGAAGGCGTAGACGTCCGCCCGGCTGCTGTGCATCAGCTGTCCCCTCACCTCGCCATAGATGGGATGCTCCACGATCACGTCGATCACGGTAACCCCGGCATCGACCAGGCGCTCCAACTCGTCTTGGGTCTGCTCCGGCGTGTGACGCACGGCGACCACCATGCGGGCTCGGGCGTGTTCGCGCGCGGGCAGCCAGACATAGCCGCGGGCCGTGGCCATGATAGGATGTCCGGCCGCGCGCAACACGCTAATATCCTGGACGATGATCTGACGGCTGACGCCGAAGCGCTCCGCCAGAGCGCGGCCCGGCACCGGCCTCTCGGCCGCTCGCAGATAGGCGAGGATCTCCTGTCGCCGTGCTTGCGTGTCCATCTCCACTCCCAAAGGTGCTCACTCAAGGACACCCCAGACAAACATCGTGGCTCATCTCATAATCGCTTCGCTCATATTGGATAGAGGCAAACCTTCTATAGGGGCGACCGGCCGGTCGCCCCTATAGTGTTATGTAAAGACACTCCTACGTTGTTCATACTTTGTCGCGTATGCCAATATGAGCGACACGCTTAAATTGATTGATGCCTATGGGGCTATGGCCGCTGCGCCCCTACTTCCTGGACACAGCGAGGGCGCTGCGTGCATGTGTCGTGTATGCCAGTATGAGCGACGCATATTCAGTGTAAGTGATCCCTTCTGTCTTGTCAAGTGTCAAGACACTACAGTGAAGCATTCCTGCTCTGATGGAAGCAGGGATACTCGCTGTTTACAAGAAGCTCCGACTTCTTGTATGAGTACATCTCACATGCTATACTTTGGCCTGTATCTTCGCCTAAAGGGGAGCAAAATGACCGGAGTGAAGTTCGCTTTCATCGGTGGAGGAAGCCTCCAATGGGCTCCGAAGTTGCTGACGGACATCGCCCTGACCCCCGGACTCGAAGGAAGCCAGGTGGACCTGTATGACATCAACGCCGAGCTATCGGGGATGATGGAGCGGCTGGGCCAGCTCATCTCGGAAAAGGCAGGGACCGGGATGCAGGTCAGGGCCGTCAACGAGCGCAAAGCCGCTCTGGAAGGGGCCGACTTCGTCATCTTCTGCATCGCCCAGGGCGGGCTAGAGGCCATGCGCCACGATCTGGAGATTCCCTGGCGCTACGGCATCGCGCAGCCTGTGGGCGATACGGTAGGGCCGGGCGGCATCTCCCGCGCCCTGCGCCACATCCCCGTGGTCGTGGAGATCGCTCGCGAGATGGAATCGCTATGCCCTGACGCCTGGCTGCTTAACCTGACCAATCCCATGACGACCATCTGCCGGGCGGTGACCAAGGCCACCTCGATTCGGACCATCGGCCTCTGCCACGAGATGCACGGCGTGAAGCGCCATCTGAGCGCCATCCTGGACGTGCCCTATGAGGCCATCAAGGTGCGCGCGGCCGGCGTCAACCATCTGCCATGGATCCTGGAGATGACCATCGACGGCCGCGATGGCTTCGAGATGCTGCGAGAATGGATCGATCGGAATGGCGTATTCCGCTTCGCCAACGAGGGGCTGGATGGCACCTACGCCTCCGTGTTTCGCGATCGCTTCGCCGTCAAGCTCTCCTTATTCCAGGTTTACGGCGCGCTGGGAGCGGCCGGCGATCGCCATCTGGCCGAGTTCTTCCCCCACTTCCTGACGGAGGCCAACGACTGGGGCCGTCGCTTCGGCGTCGAGCTAACAACCATCGAACACCGTAAGCAGGGGCAGGAGTGGGCCTATCAACGGGTGAAGGAGATCGTGGAGTCGGGCGAACTGCCGCCGCTGGAGCGGTCCGCCGAGCAGTTGGCCCCCGTGGCCGCAGCGCTCTCAGGCGGGCCGGAAGGGCGCTTCATCATCAATATCCCCAATGAGGGCCAGATCCCTGAGTTGCCCCTGGACGTGACGGTGGAGACGTATGCCTGGGTGAGCCAGCGCGGCGTGGAGCCGCTCACGGCCGGGCCGATCCCACCCGCCATCGTCCAGATCCTGCGGCGCGTCAGCGGCGAGCAAGAGCTGATCGTGGAAGCCGCGCTGAAGGGCGATCGCGATCTGGCGCTCCAGGCCATGTTGGCCGACGCGCTGGTTAAGGATTGGACCATCGCCGAGCCGATGCTCGATGAATTGTTGGCCGCCCACGCGGCCTATCTGCCTCAGTTCCAAGGCTGAATCCATTCGATTTTATGTAGGGCCACACGGTCTGTCATGCGGCGCAATGTTGGCCCCATAGGGCTCGACACGATTCCGTGCCCCACCCCCTGAAGTCCCCCTTCCTCAATCTGCTTCGCTGGGGGGACTGGGGAAATGGGTGGTTGCGGCGCAGCTCCGCTGTGCCGCAACCACCCCAGTTTGAGTCCCTAAGGTGCCGGTTACTTCGAGAATGAGATATAAACGGATACCGACCGAGTGAGGACGTAGATCTTTTCGAGGAGGCTCCATGGATATGGAAGAGAGAGAAACTCCGAGGGAGACGCCGATCAAACGTATCGCCTTCATCGGAAACTATCTGCCGCGTCAGTGCGGCATTGCCACCTTTACTACAGATCTGTGTGAGTCGATCGCGGAGCAGTTTCGGGGGACGACCTGTTTCGCCGTGCCGGTGAACGATACGGAGGAGGGGTACGATTATCCACCGCGGGTCCGGTTCGAGTTACAGGAGAACGACCTGACATCCTACCGCCGCGCCGCCGACTTCCTGAACATCAATAACGTGGACCTGGTCTGCCTGCAACACGAGTACGGCATCTACGGCGGCCCCGCGGGCAGCCACATCCTGGCCCTGTTACGCGAGCTGCGCATGCCCGTGGTCACCACCCTGCACACGATCCTGCGCGAGCCGGATCGGTATCAGCGCCGCGTCCTCGAGGAGATCACGCAGCTATCCGACCGCGTGGTGGTCATGAGCGAGCGCAGCCGTGAGTTCCTGAAGACCATCTACGGGGTGCCTGAGGAGAAGATCGACCTTATCCCCCATGGCATCCCCGACGTCCCGTTCATCGATCCCAACTTCTACAAGGACCAATTCGGCGTCGAGGGGAAATTGGTCCTGTTGACTTTCGGGCTGTTATCGCCGAATAAAGGCATAGAGAATGTCATCAAGGCGCTGCCGGCGGTGCTGTCGGAGTATCCGAACGTCGTCTACATCGTGCTGGGGGCTACCCATCCGCACATCAAGCGCCGGGAGGGCGAGACGTATCGGCTCTCCCTTCAGCGGCTGGCGCGGGCGCTGGGGGTGGAGAAGAACGTCATCTTCCATAACCGCTTCGTCAGCCTGGAGGAGCTCATCGAGTTCATCGGCGCCGCGGATATCTACATCACGCCTTATCTGAACAAAGAGCAGATCGTGTCCGGCACGCTCGCCTATACCGTGGGCGCGGGCAAGGCTGTCATCTCGACACCCTATTGGTACGCCGAGGAGCTCCTGGCCGATGGGCGCGGCCTGCTGGTCCCCTTCGACGACCCGGAGGCCATCGCCGAGCAGGTGCTCTACCTGCTGGATAACGAGGCGGAGCGGCACGCCATGCGCAAGAGGGCCTACCTCTTCGGCCGCGAGATGATCTGGTCCAGGGTCGCGCAACGGTACATGGAAAGCTTCGAGCTGGCCCGCGAGGAGCGGATCCGCTCCCCGCGGCCGGCGTTCGTGGCCAAGACGCTGGATCAGCGCCCCAGCGAGCTGCCGCTCCTCAAGCTGGATCACCTGCGACGTCTGACGGATGACACCGGGATCCTGCAACATGCCATCTACATGGTGCCCAACTACGCGGAGGGATACACGACCGACGATAACGCCCGCGCGCTGGTGGTGACCGCTCTATTGGAGGAGTTGGGCGAGACGTCCTTCATGGACACCCGTGGGTTGGCCTCCCGTTATCTGGCCTTCCTGTGGTACGCGTTCAACCCGGAGACCGGACGATTCCGCAATTTCCTCAGCTACGATCGCCGTTGGCTGGAGGAGGTGGGATCGGAGGATAGCCATGGCCGCGCGCTGTGGGGCCTGGGGACGGTGCTCAGACGCTCGCGGCGAGAAGGGTTAAAGGGGCTGACGGGGCGGCTGTTCAACCTGGCCCTGCCGGCTGTGATGGAGTTCATCAGTCCCCGGTCCTGGGCCTTCTCCCTCATCGGCATCCACGAGTACCTGAAGCAGTTCGCTGGCGATCGAGCGGCCTTAAATGCGAGGGAAGAGCTGTCCCAGCGGCTCTTGGACATGTACCACGAGAACAGCTCAGAGGAGTGGCCTTGGTTTGAGGATACGCTGACCTATTGCAACGCGAAGCTTCCCCACGCCCTGATCCTGTGCGGCCATGAGATGGGGCGGGACGACATGCTGGAGGTGGGGCTCAAGACGCTGGAATGGCTAGCAGATGTCCAGCGAGCTGAGGAAGGACACTTCGTCCCCATCGGCAACGATGGATTCTATCCCAAAGGTGGCGAGAGGGCCCGCTTCGATCAGCAGCCCATCGAGGCGTACACGATGGTGTCCGCCTCCCTGGCAGCTTATCGCGTCACGGGCGACGAGAAGTGGCAGAAGGAGGCCCTGCGCGCCTTCGAGTGGTTCCTCGGTCACAACGATGTGGGACTTCCCCTTTATGATCCGACCACGGGAGGATGCCGGGATGGCCTGCACCCAGACCGCGTGAACCAGAATCAGGGTGCGGAGTCCACGCTGGCCTTCCTCCTCTCACTGCTGGAGATGCGACTGGCTGAACATCTGATCGACGAAGGCTCATAACACGCAATACGCACCACGCAACGGGAGTCAACCATGGGCAGGAACAAACACTACGAGATCCTTTTCCACCGACACCCGAAGAACCCGATCCTCTCCGCCGCCGACTGGCCGTATCCCGTGAACAGCGTCTTCAACCCGGGCGTGACGCTGCTGCCCGACGGGACGACGCTGCTGCTCTGTCGTGTGGAGGACCGAAGCGGTCATTCCCATCTCTGCGTCGCCCGCTCGCGGAACGGCGTGGACGGTTGGGAGATCGACCCGGCCCCCACTCTGACGCCCGATCCGGAGAACTATCCCGAGGAGATATGGGGGATCGAGGATCCGCGCATCACCTACGTTCCCGAGCTGGGTAAGTATGTCATCGCCTATACAGCTTACTCCCGAGGCGGCCCCGGCGTCTCCCTGGCGCTGACGGAGGACTTCCAACACTTCGAGCGCTACGGCATGGTGATGCCGCCGGAGGATAAGGACGCGGCGCTGTTGCCCAGGCGCATCGGCGGCCACTGGGCGCTCATCCACCGTCCGGTCAGCGCCATGTTGGGCGCGCATATATGGATCTCCTACTCGCCCGATCTGCGCCACTGGGGCAGCCATAAGCTCATGCTTCGGGCGCGGCGCGGCGGATGGTGGGACGCCAACAAGATCGGGCTCTCCCCGCCGCCCATCGAGACCGAGCGCGGGTGGCTGATGATCTATCACGGCGTGCGGCAGACCGCATCCGGCAGCCTGTACCGCCTGGGGCTGGCGTTGTTCGATCTGGAGACGCCCGAGCGATGCCTCTTGCGAGGGAACGCCTGGATCTTCGGGCCAGAGGAGCCTTACGAGCGCTTCGGGGATGTAAACAACGTCGTCTTCCCATGTGGATATACCATCGGGCCGGACGGAGACACGATTAACCTGTATTACGGAGCTGCCGACACGTGCATCGCCCTTGCCACCGGCAGCATCCGATCACTCCTGGACTGGCTGGAGAGGCACGGCGAGATCGTCCTGGATCCCTGGCCGTCGGGGAAGTAGGAGCGAGATATGCCCCTCACACATTAAGCATTATGAGAGCACATCCTTGCATCCCGAATAGTGCGAATGAGTGCAGGCTCCTGTAGGGGCGACCGGCCGGTCGCCCCTACCCTTCACTTCGCCTATCTTCATGGGGAGGAGGCCCCGTTGAAGGTATGAGAGGATGTTGCGTTGGGGCGCTGGCGTCACAGAACGCGCTACCTTGCTTAACTTGACGCGTATAGGGCGGGCACATCTCATCCCCACATCTTGGTAGAGGAGAGCGATGATGAAGAATCCTCATCCAGAGCGGCCGCTGGTCTTCGCCCATCGGGGAGCGAAGGCTGTCGCTCCGGAGAACACGATCCCAGCCTTCCTCAAGGCCATCGAGATGGGAGCTGATGGCGTTGAGCTGGATGTGCAGTTCTCGGCCGATGGCGCCCTGGTCGTCATCCATAACATGACGCTGGATGAGACCACGAACGGCCATGGCCGGGTCACGGCTCACACGCTGGAGGAGCTTAAGGAGCTGGACGCCGGGAGCTGGTTCAGCCCCGAGTTCGGGGGCACGCGGCTGTGCACCCTTGAGGAGGCGCTGGACGCCATCGGCGACCGCCTGCTCATCAACATCGAGATGAAGTCCTTCTCTATGGGCGATGACGGCATGGCCGAGCAGGTGGCCGAGATCGTCCAGCGACGAGACCTGTATGATCAGGTGATCGTCTCCTCGTTCAACCCGTTCGCCCTGCGTCGGTTGAAGAAGGCCGACCCGCGCATCGAGACAGGGCTGCTCTACGCGCCCGATCTGCCCATCTACCTCAGCCGGGCGTGGCTGCGTCCCTGGGCCCGGCCGGACGCGCTCCATCCGGAGTATGTGATGGTGGACGAGGCCTACATGCGCTGGGCGCAGAAGAAAGGCTACCCGGTGAACGTGTGGACGGTCAACGAGCCAGAGGACATGCGCCGCATGATCGATCTGGGGGTCAACATCATCATCACCGACTACCCAGATCGTCTGTTGGATCTCCTGACATGACCTGGTGAGGGTTGCGGTGGCGAAATGGGGGCGACATACGCATCGCCCCCTCTTCGTCTGAGATTTGAGCGTTCACCGCCTGTACATGAGGACGAAGTCCAGCACATCCTTCAGAGGAGCCGTGGCCAGACAGCAGACCTTATCGGCCGCCCCGTAGTAGACGTACAGCGTGCCATCCTTCACCACGGCCCCCTGGGGGAACACGACGTTGTCGACATCACCCACCCGCTCGAACTCGGCCTCGGGCTCCAAGATTGGCTCCGGCGAGCGGGCGATGACCCGGGCGGGATCGTCCAGATCCAATAGGGCCACCCCCACCCGGTAGACCGCGCGATCATCTTTCGCGTGGTAGATCACCAGCCAGCCCTCCTCGGTCTTCACCGGAGGACATCCGCCGCCGATCTTTTCCGCCTCCCATGGGAACTCCCGTCGCATGATCGTGAACTCATCCAGATGGGCTCGATAGTCCGCCCAGAACGCCTCATCCGGATGGAGGAGTTGCTCCAGGTCATCGAAGTAGACGATCTGGATATCCGGCGGCACCCGATGCAGCATCGCGATCTTACCCCGGATAGGCTCTGGGAAGATCACGGCGTCCTTATCGTTGAGGTCGGGGATCACCACGCCGTGTTTGGCGAACGAGCGGAAGTCCTCAGTGGAGGCCACGGCCACCCGATCGCCCTCGCCAGAGAAGGCGGGGGCCGACAGGGCGGTATAAGTGATGAGGTAGATCCGCCTGCCATCAATGTCCAGCGGGTTGACGCGCGGATCCTCACAGCCCCATACCTCCCACGGCTCCGTCGGGGCGATGACGGGCTCCGACAGCCTCTCGAACCGGAACCCGTCCTCGCTCGTAGCCATGCCGATGTAGGAGATGTAGTTCTCATAGCCGTGCCGGTCGGGGAAAGGCTTATAGCCGGCGGGGATCGCCCGATACAACAGGTAGAACCGCCCATCGGGCCCCAACGCGGCGCCGCAGTTGAACACGGCCCCGGACTCCCAAGAGCGCTCGGGGTTAGCAGTCAGGATCGGGTTATGCTCGTAACGTCGCAACCTCATCTCAATCTCCAATCTCCAAGTCTCCAATCCCTACGTATCCCGCTGTTGCGCGTCCACCACGGCGATGGCCGCGATGCGCACGATGTCCTTAACCTCGTCGCCGGTCTGTAAAACGTGAACCGGCTTTCCTGCGCCCATGAGGATAGGGCCGATGGTCTCCGCGCCGCCCAGCCGTTGTAGCAGCTTGTAGGCCACGTTGGCCGCCTCCAGGTCGGGGAAGACCAACACGTTGGCATCCCGCACGCGGCTGAACGGGTAGCGCTCGTCGATGATCTCCGGGACCACGGCCGTATCCGCCTGCATCTCGCCGTCCACGCATAGATCGGGGCGGCGCTCCCGCACGATCTCCACGGCTCGCCTCACCTTCTCCGAGAACGGATGGCGTGTGGACCCGAAGTTGGAGAAGGAGAGCATGGCGATGCGCGGCTCGATATCGAACTCCCTCGCCAGGTCGGCCGCTAAGATGGCGATCTCCGCCAGCTCCTCGGCGTCGGGATCGATGTTGACCGTGGCGTCGGTGAAGAAGTAAACGCGGTCGCGCACGATCATGATGTAAAGCCCGGCCACTCGACGGATGCCTTCTCGCGTGTGCACGACCTGCAACGCCGGCCGCAGCACCTCGGGATAGCTGTACGTCAACCCCGAGATGAACGCGTCCGCATCGCCGAGCGCCACCATGAGCGCGCCGAAGTAGTTGGGCTGGCGGACCAGTTGGTACGCCAGAGAGCGAGTGACGCCTCGCCGCTGGCGCATCTGATATAACGCCTCAGCATAGCGCTCGTCGTACTCGCTGGCGCCCGGCGTGACCACTCGCGGCTTGTAATCCAAGCCCAGCTCCTGTAGCCTCTCCTGGATCACCTCCCGTCGGCCCAATAGGATCACCGAGCCGATGCCCACCTCCTCGATCTGCGCGGCCGCGCGCAGGATCTTAGGCTCCTCCCCCTCCGCGAAGACGATACGCTTCGGAGCAGTCTTGGCCTTGTTGATGATCCGGCGCATCAGCTCCCAACCCTTCCCCAGCCGCGCCTCCAGTTCTTCACGATAGGCATCGATATCGATCTGAATACGGGAGACGCCGGTCTCCATGGCGGCCTGAGCTACCGCCGGCGCGACCCACAACAGAGCGCGCGGATCCAACGGCTTCGGGATGATATATTCAGGCCCGAAACGCAGCGAGGTCAGCCCATACGCGCTCAACACGGAGTCCGGCACGTCCTCATGTGCCAGCGCCGCCAGCGCACGAGCGGCCGCCACCTCCATCTCGTCGTTGATGGCTCGCGCGCGCACGTCCAGGGCGCCTCGGAAGATGAAGGGGAATCCCAGCACGTTGTTCACCTGGTTGGGATAGTCGCTGCGCCCGGTGGCCAGGATGGCATCCGGCCGGGCCTCCTTGGCCACTTCATAGGGGATCTCCGGGTCGGGGTTGGCCAGTGCGAAGATGATCGGATTGGGCGCCATAGCCTGGATCATCTCCGCGGTGAGGATATTGGCCACCGAGAGTCCCAGGAACATGTCGGCCCCCACCAGGGCCTCCGCCAGGGTGCGGGCATCCGTCTCGACGGCGAAGCGCGCCTTGTACTCGTTCATGTTCTCCTGACGCCCGGCGTAGATGACGCCCCGGGAGTCCACCATGATGATGTGTTCCCTCCTGACCCCCAGCCGAATGTAGAATTCCGCGCAGGCGATGGCCGAGGCGCCCGCGCCGCAGATGACGATCTTCAGATCCTCCAGGCGGCGCCCGGTCAACTCGCACGCGTTCAACAGGGCCGCCCCGGAGATGATGGCCGTGCCATGCTGATCGTCGTGAAAGACAGGGATGTCCAGCCGCTCTCTCAGCGTCTGCTCGATGTAAAAGCACTCCGGCGCCTTGATGTCCTCCAGGTTGATGCCGCCGAACGTGGGCGCCAGCGCCTCGACCACACTGATGAACTGGTCTGGATCCCGAACGTTCACCTCGATATCGAATACATCGATATCCGCAAAGCGCTTAAAGAGGACGCCTTTGCCCTCCATGACCGGCTTGGACGCCAGAGGACCGCGGTCTCCCAAACCCAGGATCGCGGTCCCGTTTGAGATCACGGCGACCAGGTTCCCCTTCGCGGTGTACTCATAGACCAGATCAGGGTCCTTCGCGATCTCCAACACGGGGACCGCGACGCCCGGCGTGTAGGCGAGGGAGAGATCACGCTGAGTCAATGTCGGCTTAGTGGGCACGACCTGGATCTTCCCCTTGCGCCCCTCGCTGTGATAAGCCAGAGCCTCTTCCTTTGTGATACGCATCTTTCATTCCTCCTTGATCTTTCTCTCGAGCG
>DUEN01000088.1 GCA_011176545.1 Caldilineae bacterium
ATTCGCCGGTTGCACCAGTCAAGGCGCGCCTATCGTGGTCGAATGGTCCACCGAGACGGAGGTCAACACCGTCGGATTTAACCTATATCGCGCAGAATCGCCGGATGGTCCTTTTGAAAAGATCAACAAAGAGCTGATCCCGGCCTCGCCGGATCCACTGGCGGGCGGTCATTATGTGTACACGGACACGAACGTGATCGCCGGCCGCACCTACTATTATCAGCTTGAGGATGTCGAATCCACGGGCGCAACCACCCGTCACGGGCCCATCGTGGTCCGGGCGGAACCCCAATGGCCGCGCTGGGTTTGGGCCGTCTCAGGCGTGGCCCTCGCTCTGCTGATCGCCTGGTGGCGAACTCGAGGCCGGCGACCTCGCCCGGCGAAGAGCGAAAGCTCGTAGCCGTCGCCCTCTCTCATGCCATCTCCGCTGTCCCGCCCCGACGCGCGATCTCCCGCTGTAGGCGTTCTAACCATCCCGGCGCGGGGGATCCCGCCTCGTCCATCTCCGCGCACAGCCACGTCCAATCCGTCGGCAGATCGCCCTGAACCGTGTCCCCTATGGCCAGGGCGACGCCGCCGGTACGACAGGGCACGGCGAACGGCACCTGGTATGTGATCTCGCCCTCGCGTATGAGGTATTCCCGTTCGGCCGCGATCCCGTAGGCCTTCAACTCGGCCCATAGCCGCTCCTGTATCGGGTTCCCCATCCACAAGTCGTTGATCTCCCTCGCGCTCAATAGCCGGGAGAGCGTGGTCGGGATGAAGGTGATGCGCCGGAGGCGTCGGCTGGGGATCGGCCGCGGCAGGCGTTGCAATGGGCCGATCTCGACCTTGTAGTAGCGATCCTTCGCTCGCGGGTGGTCGGGCTCATCGGGGAGCAGCTCAACGCGAGTGACGACGCGGTAGCCGCGTATGGGCGCGTAGTAGTTCACCGCCCACGCCTCGTCGCCGAAGACGCGAGTCTGGTAGAACGCTAGGTAATCGGCTGCTACCAGGCGAGGAGCGCGCGCCAGGGGGATTCGATACCATCCCTCATCGCGAGCCAGCGCGAAGTCGCGCGGGTTGTTCATCACGGCGACCAACACTCGGGCGTCCTCTTCCTCCTCCGGCCATATCGCGTATGGCTCCACAGGTTCGGCGATCCGCGCGGGTGCAGGCTCGAGATGGATGGCTAAATCCGGCGCGTAGCGAGCCAGATCCGCCTGCAGGCGCAACACGGCCAGATCTCGCGCGCGGGCCTCCAGCATCACATCGAAGGCGCGGCATCCCTCTACCGCTCGCAGGAAGTGGACGAACTCGAAAGGATTGACGTAATCGGCATGCTGTGTCCACAGCGGTGGCTGAAGCTGGACGCCCGCTTCCGTTTTGATCTGACGTATCTCCGTGCGCGGTGAGGAGAAGTGAACCTTGGGGCGTACATCCTCAGGCCACGTGCTTAACGCCAGCTCCAACGCTTCATCGAGGGGAATGCGGTCCGGGTTGTTGGTCAGGTGATGCAGATAGTCGAACACGACGCGCACGCCGGTACGTTGGTGGAGGCGATAGACATCCGATAGTGAAAAGAGGCTGTCGTCGTTCTCCAGCGCCACCCGGCGACGTGCGGCTTCAGGCAGCTCAAAAAAGCGGCTAACCCAACGGGCCATGGCGGCCTCTCGATCCTCATAAGCCCCACCCACGTGCACGACGACGACCGCCTCAGGCCCCTGTCCCATAAGGTCCAACATCCGGGCCAGGCTGGTGAGATGACGCATGGAACGTTCAGCGGTAGCCTCATCGGGCGTGTTGAGGACCACGTGCGCCGTAGGGTGAAAGGACAGTCGCACGCCCAGGGCAGAGGCCATCTCCCCGACCAGGGCCAGCTCCTCCTGACACTCGTCGATCTGTCCGCTGAACTGGGGCAGATCCGGATGGGTGAGATATGGCGCCAGATCGGATGACATCCGGTACATCCGGATCCCCGATCGTCCCAGATAGCCCAGGATGTCTCGGAGGTAGGCCAGGCTGACGCTGAGATGAGGGGCGTTCTGCCACCGCCGGGTGTCATGGGACTTCAACCCGGCCTGTCCCAGTACCTTCACCGAGAAGCCTATGCGCATGGTCACACCTCAGCTCGCGGGGTCTTTTAAAGACCGCTGAGACGTCGAGGACGCAGAGGGGAATGCTATCTCCAAGGCAAGTTCTTGGAGTCAGGTGCGTCCCAGACATAAGGACCCTTTACCTTAACCCCGGAATCTCCCCGCTCTCCGCGCCTCGACGGTAAGTCCCTTCCAGTGTACGCAACAGAATACGCGTGCTCAGTCACCAACGGCTCCCCAATACCACTGCCTCGCCGTACTCAAGGTGCCAGGCACCTTCCTACCGCCGCCATCTGGGGGTTGACGGCCCATCATGGCACCGCTATAATGGTCGCGGCCAGGGGGACGTAGGAAGGAACTCCTCTCAAAGCGCGTTTATCGCGTTTGTATTAAAGGAACCACCAAGGCACTAAGCCTCCAAGAATAGGAGGGCCTGCTAGCAGAAGGGAGACCTCTGGTTCATCTCCTGAAAGTGTACAACTGGTAGGGGCTCAGCGTGCTGAGTCTTTGACTGCGGGCACACATTTTCAGATGAGCCAGACTTTTTAAACGCTTCCCTTTGTGCCTTGGTGACTTCGTGGTGTATCTTTAAATGCGCTCTAAGTTGCCCCCCTGCTTTTTTGTAAATCGCCACTGGCCATAGGCATACGTGTGGAGGCGCCCCATGTCTGCAGATCAGAAGAGCTATCAGCTATTGGCCGAGCAATTGACGGACCGTGGTATCGACGTGGAGGCTGTGAAGGCCGCGTTGAAGGCGCAACGCGTCGAGACTCCTTCCTGGGGCTATGGGAACTCCGGGACGCGGTTCAAGGTGTTTCCCTGGCCGGGCGCGGCTCGCAACCTGCGGGAGAAGCTAGCCGACGCAGCTCACGTCCATCGGTTGACAGGCATCTGCCCCACCGTCGCCATCCACATCCCGTGGGATAAAGTGGACGACTGGGATGAGATCATCGCCTATGCTGACTCGCTCGGGGTCAAGATCGGGGCGGTGAATCCGAACGTCTTTCAGGACGACGTCTACAAACTGGGCTCCATCTGCAATCCGGACCCCAAGGTGCGAAAGCAGGCCGTTGAGCACATGCTGGAGTGCATCGAGATCGCCAAGGCGGTGGGGTCCAAGATCCTCAGCTTGTGGTTCGCCGATGGTACGAACTACGCCGGGCAGGACTCCTTCCGCGCTCGCAAGGACCGCATGGAGGAGGCCCTGGCCGAGGTGTACGCCGCCATGCCGCCCGATATGCGCATGCTGATCGAGTACAAGTTCTTCGAGCCCGCATTTTATCACACCGACCTGCCCGATTGGGGCACGGCCTACATGATGGCCCTCAAGCTCGGCCCCCAGGCGCAGGTCCTGGTGGACACAGGGCACCATCCACAGGGGACCAACGTGGAACACATCGTGGCCTTGCTCCTGGATGAGGGCCGGCTGGGCGGCTTCCACTTCAACGCCCGCAAGTACGCCGACGACGATCTCATCGTGGGCACGATCAACCCCTTTGAGCTCTTTCTCATCTTCAACGAGCTGATCGCGGCCGAGCAGGATCCCGATCCCACCGTGTCCGAGTGCGCCCGCAACGTGGCCTATATGATCGACCAGTCACACAACATCGAGTCCAAGATCGAGGCCATGATCCTGTCCGTGATCAACGTGCAGACGGCCTACGCGAAGGCGCTGCTGGTCGATCGGAAGGCGCTAGCCGAGGCGCAGATGGCGGGTGACGTGCTGGGCGCGCACGAGATCCTGGCCCAGGCCTACGAGACCGATGTGCGTCCGCTGCTGGCGCAGGTGCGGATCGAGATGGGACTGGAGCCGGATCCCATCGCCGCCCATCGGGCATCTGGCTACGAGGAGAAGATCGCCCGCGAGCGCGGCATGGGCGAGGGCTCCTCTGGTGGCTATCCTGGCGCGTGAGGCGGGACGATGGGACAGTCTAAGCATGAGATCTTGCAGCAGCTCATCTGGATGTCCAGGGAGCTGGGGCGGCCCGATCTGGACTATGTGATCTTGGGTGAAGGGAACACATCGGCCCGCATCGACGACGAGACGTTCTTCGTGAAGGCCAGCGGCGCCGAGATGCGCACGTTGGATGAAGGGGGCGTGGTGGAGGTCTCCTTCGAGCGGGCGTTGGCGTTGTTAGATGCGGAGGACATTTCCGATGCCGCCGTGAAGGCCGGTTTGACAGCCGCCAAAGTCGATCCCTCCGCGCCGCGTCACCCCTCGGTGGAGACCGTCCTGCACGCGCTCGCGCTGACGGAGGGCGGCGCGTCGTGGGTGGGGCATACCCATCCTACCGCCGTGAACGCGATCCTGTGCTCCCAGGCGGCGGTCGCCGCCTATGCCGGCCGCCTCTTCCCCGATGAGATCGTGGTCTGCGGGCCCGCGCCAGTCTTCGTCTCTTACGTCGATCCTGGCGTTCCCCTGGCGCGGCGCGTCCGTGATGAGATCCGAGCCTATCTGGATCGATGGGGGGAGCCTCCCAAAGTGATCCTCATGCAGAACCACGGACTCATCGCGCTGGGGAAGAGCCCTCAGGAGGTGTTGAACGTCACGGCGATGGCGGTCAAGACGGCCCGCGTGTTGGCGGGCACGTATGCTCTGGGCGGCCCCCACTTCCTCACCGAGGCCCAGGCTGCGCGCATCCACACCCGCCCGGATGAGGCGCTGCGCCGCCGGGTGCTGGGTCTGCAGTAACCGCAGGAGGAGCTGACACTCATGGCACGCACCGTCAAGCTCGATATCGGTATCAACGGCGCCTTCCTCACCCGACGATGGGAGGAACCGGACAACTGGCTGCGGCTGACGGCGGAACTTGGCTATCCCTATCTCGAGTTCTGCGGCGATGTCATCGATCCCTTTTTCAGTGGCGACCGGGATTATCAATTGCGCACGGCGGAGGCCGCCTGCCGCGCTGCCGAACGCTATGGCGTCATCATCAGCGACTATTACACCGGCGTCGCCACCCACCGCTTCCACGGCCTCTCACATAGCGATCCCTCCGTGCGCGCCCGCATGAAGGAGTGGATCATACAGGCGATGGACATCACGCTGGCGTTGGGGGCCACCCGGCTGGGCGGCCACTGGGACGCGCTCTCCGTCGAGGTGCTCTCCGATCCCCAGCGCACCCGGGAGGCCATCGAGCGCCTCTATGACACGTTCCGCGAGCTATGCGAGATCGCGGCGCAGAAGGGGCTGACCGCGCTCTATAACGAGCAGATGTACATCCCCAGCGAGGTGCCGTGGACCATGGAGCAGGCGTTCCAATATCTGGAGGCGGTGAACGGCGCGCCGCAGTTGGCCCCGCGCGTCCCACTCTACTTGACTATTGACGTAGGCCATCAGGCGGGGATGCACTACGGCGCGACAGGGGATGACCTGGACTACACCGCCTGGCTACGTGCCCTGGCGCCAGTGAGCGAGGTCATCCACCTGCAACAGACGACGCCGGATGGCAGCCATCACTGGCCGTTCACGGAGGAGTACAACAAGCGGGGCCATATCGAGATCCAGAAGGTGCTGGACGCTATCAAGTGGGCGCACGAACACTGGCCCGAGAACCGGCTCAACGGCGTCATGGAGCCGGTGCAACAGCACTTCCTCATCGCGGAGATCATCCCCGGTTCCACGACGACGGAGGAACGCCTGCTGCGCGAGCTAAAGGAGACGGCGCGGTATCTACGCCAATTCGTGCCGGAAGGCGGATTGACGTGGACATTTGAAAGGTAGGGGCGCAGCACTGTTGCGCCCCTGGCCAGCAGAGGCATATACGACATATTTGTATATTTGTAGGGGCGACCGGCCGGTCGCCCCTACAGTGGATCGTGCTGTCTATTCCAATGAGCGAGAGGCGAAGAGAGAATCGAAGGACGGGGAACCATGACAGAACGCGAGAAGTGGAAGCGCTATCGCTCGGGAGGGGGGCCGATCCCCGAGCGGCAGTGGCTATGGCCTCTGTACGGGGCGGGCTTCGAGCGGCTGGGTGTCGATGACCAGCCCATCCAGGCTCCCGTTCCGGAGCCCAGGCCAGATCAGCTCCTGGTCCGCCACGACGCGGTGGGAATCTGCTTCTCCGACGTCAAGATCATCCGTCAGGGCGGCGAGCACCCACGCCTGGTAGGGCGCGACCTGGAGAAGGAGCCTGTGGTGATGGGCCATGAGGTCGCGCTGACTGTGGTCGGCGTGGGCGAGAACCTGCGCGACCAGTATCGCGTCGGCGACCGCTTCGCCGTTCAGGCGGACATCTACTACAAGGGCCAAAACCTGGCCTACGGTTATCGATTGCAGGGCGGATACTCGCAATACGCCCTCGTCGGCGAGGAGATCCTGCACGGGGATGAGGGCTGCTATCTGCTCCCCATCCCGGAAGGGCTGGGATATAGCGAGGCGGCCCTGACGGAGCCGTGGGCGTGCGTGGAGGCCGCATATGTGATCCAGTACCGCACCAGGCTGAAGCCGGGAGGCACGGCCTGGTTCCTCGGCGGCAGCCCGGATGGCCCGAGATACACCCTCAGCCGGGGCCTGGACGCGGCTGCGCATCCCGCCCGCATCGTGCTGAGCGATGTGCCGATCACTCTGCGCGACGAGCTGACAGATCGGGCGGAGACGCTGGGTATCGAGGTGGTCACCCTGGATGGGCTCTCGCCGGAGCAATATGAGCGGGCCCGCGAGCACACCGGAGGCGCCGGATTCGACGATATCATCATCCTCGGTCCGATCGCCCCAGAGGCCGTCGAGGCGGCCGCGCGGCATCTGGCTCGCGGCGGCATCCTGAACGTCGTCTCGCCGGAGCCGTTCTCCCGTCCAGTGGCGCTGGATGTGGGGCGGCTGCACTACGAGCACATCACCTTCGTGGGCTCGCCGGGGCCGGACATCGCCGCATCTTATGGGTCCATCCGCTCCGAGCTGAAGCCGGGCGGCTGCGCGCTCTTCGTGGGCGCCGCGGGCCCCATGGGACACATGCACGTCCAGCGGGCGCTCCAGCTCGCTGAGAGGCCGTCCGTTGTGGTGGCGACGAATCTCCGCTCCCCGCGGATCCACGAGCTGGCGGCCAAGTTCGAGCAACTGGCGCAGCGTCAGGGCGTGAAGCTGCACACCTACTCCCAGGGGAATTTCACACCGGAAGCCTTCGCCGAGGAGATGAAAATCGTCACCGGGGGACACGGCTTCGACGACGTGATCATCTGCGCCGCCTCGGCGGAGGGGCTGACCGATCTGGTGGCGCTCGCCGCGGACGGGGCCGTCGTCAACCTGTTCGCGGGGCTGCCGCGGGGCACGCTCGCCCGGCTGGACCTCAACGCGATCATCCAGCGCGGCGTGCGTTACGTCGGCTCCAGCGGCTCCTCCATCGACGATATGCATCGGGTCATGGAGAAAGCGGCCGCGGGCCAGCTCAGTCCGGACGGCTCCGTGGCTGCCGTGGCGGGGCTGCGTGCCGTGAAGGAGGGGTTACAAGCCGTCGCGGAGGGGCGGTTCCCGGGAAAGATCGTCATCTATCCGCAGATCCTCGACTTTCCGCTCACGCCGCTGAGCGAACTGGGAGAGAGGCTGCCGGAGGTCGCCAGGCATCTGGAGGACGGCGGCCGCACTTGGACGCGAGCGGCGGAGATCGCTTTCCTGGAGGCTCTGCTACCATGAGTCAAGTGCTCGGCCTGTTAACGGATCGCATCGCCTGGGTGACCGGGGCGGCTCGCGGCCTGGGCGAGGCCATCAGCCGTCGGCTGGCTCAAGAGGGAGCCCATGTGGTCATGACGGACATCAACCAGGAGGGGGTGGAGGCCGCCGCCGCTGCTATTGCTAAGGAAACAGGACGTCGCACGCTGCCGCTATACTGTGATGTTACCGTGGAAGAGCAGACGGAAGAGGTGGTGGCGAAGACCCTCGAGACCTTCGGCCGGCTCGATATCCTGGTGGCCAACGCGGGGATCCTCATCGCGGGCGAGCTGACGGAGATCCCGGTGGCGGATTGGCGAAAGGTGATCGAGGTGAACCTGGTAGGCTACTTCCTCTCCGCTCGCGCGGCCGCGCGGGTCATGAAGGAGCAGCGCAGCGGCGTCATCATCCAGATCAATTCCAGGTCCGGCAAGCGGGGGAGCTTCCGCAATTCGGCCTACGCGGCGTCCAAGTTCGGCGGCATCGGGCTGACCCAGAGCATCGCGTTGGAGCTGGCCCCGTATAACGTGCGGGTGAACGCGGTGTGCCCTGGGGACCTGCTGGATTCCCCCTTGTGGACGGAGAGTCTGTACGAGCAATATGCCAAACGATGGGGGATCACGCCGGAGGAGGTGCGCCGCCGATATGAGCAGAGGGTCCCTTTGGGGCGTACCTGCACGTATGATGACGTGTGTAACGTGGTCGTCTTTCTGGCCTCCGATCAGGCGTCCTATATGACCGGCCAGGCGATTAACGTGACCGGCGGCCAGGTGATGTCATAGGATGATCACGCCTTGAGGCGGTCTCGTTGGGAGAATCATTCATCGGACAGACTGGAAGCAAGGGGGTATGAGCGAACAAGAGACTTACACCCAAACGGAGATGAAACGGTTTGAGTTGGACCTGGAACGCTTCTGGGCGGAGAACGCGATCAGCCTGAGCGTGGATTGCTTCTCCACGGATAAGCCGCGGGCCGCCATTCTGCTGCCTGTGGACGATCACTGGCTCTTTGACGAGATGAAGGTCCCTTCCACGGTACGATACTACAAGGACCTTGACTATCGTCTGGAGTTACACCGCCGCTGTAACGACCGGTGTCAGCGGGAGATCGGTATCCGACCATTCCCAGAGGCTATCCTCTGGCCGCCTCCGAAGCGGATCGAGGAGGTCTTTGGCTCCTATCAGGTCTTCACCGAGGGCGCGACCCCGTGGCTGGAGCCCGCGGTCGAGACCATCGAGGACCTGGTCCGGATCATGGACCAGGTGGAACGCATGGATATGGCCGATTTCATTTTTCAAGACGGCGTGCCCGACTTCCCGGACGCGCCCCCGCCGGACGCGGAGAAGCCGCCCCGCAGGATGAGCAGCCGTGGCCCCGCCACCATCGGTACCTCGGTGTGCGGGACGGAGCGTTACCTCTATTTCCTCATCGATCACCCGGCCGAGATGCAGCGCTTCCATGAGCTGCTCGCCCAAAAGCTGGTCGAGTACGCTCACATCATGGCTGACGCCATGGGCGTCACCCCGCGCGGCTATAGCTTCCTGGACGATAACTGCGCCCTGTTGTCGCCCGAGCTCTATGAGCGCTTCTGCGCGCCGGTGCTTCAATACGTCTTCGATCACCTGGCGCCGGATGCGGACGACTGGCGCTACCAGCATTCCGATAGCGCCATGGATCACCTGTTGCCCATCCTGGCGCGCTTCAACTTCACCGCGGTGAACTTCGGCCCCACGGTCAGGGCCATCGACATCCGCCGTCACATGCCGCGCACCTGCATCCATGGTCAGGTGGCGCCCATGACGTTGCGCAACGCGCCGTATGAGGCCATCATCGCCGAGGTGCGACGGGACTTTGAGGCCGTGGGGCGTGATGGCGGTCTGGTGATCACGACGGCGGGGAGCATCGCGGCCGGCACCACCTTCGACCGCATCCGCTGTTTCATGTGGGCGGTGGATCGCTACGCGCGTTATGATGGGAAGACGTTTGACGACGCGGCCTGAGCGCGAGTCGTCGTCTCATCTTCTTCGTAAAGTGGGAGGTTCGTGTGGCTCGTTCCGATGGGCGTTCCCCAGGTGATTTGCGTCCGGTCTCGTTCGCGCTGGACTACATCGCCTATCCCGAGGGTTCCGTGCTGATCACCTGCGGGGGGACACGTGTGCTCTGCAACGTCTCCGTGCAGGAACAGGTGCCGAATTGGCTCCTGGGCCAGGGCCAGGGATGGATCACCGCAGAGTACGCCCTGCTGCCGCGCTCCACGCATACTCGAACCCCGCGTGAGCAGCATGGCCCTTCGGGGCGCACTCAGGAGATCCGCCGGCTGATCGGGCGAGCTCTGCGCGCCGCGGTGAACCTGGAGGCGCTGGGCGAGCGCACCCTGGTCGTCGATTGCGACGTCCTGCAGGCTGACGGTGGCACACGCACGGCCAGCATTACGGGCGGCTGGGTAGCTGTAGCACTGGCGCTCAGCCGTCTGATCGCCGAAGGGGCCGTCGGGGAGGATGTCTTTCGAACGCCCGTCGCCGCGGTCAGCGTGGGGGTCATCGATGGCATCCCCATGTTGGACCTTTGCTACGAGGAGGACTCTCAGGCCGAGGTGGATCTCAACGTCGTCATGACGGGCGATGGGGAGTTCGTGGAAGTACAGGGTACGGCGGAGGGGCGCCCCTTCTCGCGCTCCCTCCTGGATCAATTGCTCGACCTGGCCGAGGAAGGCATCCGCCAGTTGCTCACGGCCCAGCGCGCGGCCCTGGCGGGACATCCAGACGTATGGCCGGGGCTGGTGAGCTGAAGAGGTGAGGATGAAACGTTCTCGATGGACCGATCGTCGGGTAGTATATTCCACCGACCCGGAGCCTGAGCCGCCCTGCCCGACTTGCGGGCAACGTCCTTGTGTCTGCCAGGCCTCATCGCCACCCCCAAGCGAGCAGACGGTGCGCATTGGGATCGAGCGGAAGCATCGGCGAGGCAAGACGGTCACGGTCATCTCGGGACTGCGATTACCCGTCGCTGAGCTGCGCCAGCTGGGGAAATCGCTACGCCGGTTATGCGGCGCGGGCGGCACCGTTAAGAAAGGGGTCATCGAGGTTCAGGGCGACCATCGGGAGCGCATCGCGCAGACCCTGCGCGAGCGCGGTTATCGCGTCAAGGTTATCCAGAGCTGACCAAGCCTATCGGAGCCCATCATGAGCGACAACGGACGTGAGCAGGGCGAGTTCACCATCGCGGGGGCCACGGCCTACACGTACAACCCCTTAGAAGAAGAGCACGACCTGTCAGGCCATCCGGAGAGCCACCGACGGATGGTGGCCATCAGTCAGCTTCTCCAACAACATGGGATTCTGGAGCGGTTACGTTCCATCGAGGCCACGCCGATCGACATGGATCGCCTGCTGCGCGTGCATGATCGTGATTATGTGCGGTTGGTGGAGTCTCGTGCCCGCCAGGGGGGAGGCTACCTGGACCCAGACACGTATGTGCGGCCATCCTCCTATGAGGCCGCGCTGACGGCCGCCGGCGGGGCGGTGAGCCTGACCGATGCGGTGTTGTCGGGGCGCGCGCGTAACGGATTCGCGCTCATCCGTCCTCCGGGCCATCACGCGCTCCCCGGGCAGGGTATGGGGTTCTGTCTGTTTAACAACATCGCCGTGGCCGCGCGTTTCGCCCAGGCCGAACACCGGGTGGATCGGATCCTCATCGTCGATTTCGATGTTCACCATGGCAATGGCACGCAGGCGGTCTTCTATCGGGACCCTGGCGTCCTTTATTTCTCGACACACCAATATCCCTTCTACCCGGGCACCGGCGACTGGCGCGAGATCGGCGAGAGTGAGGGAGAGGGGTATACGGTCAACATCCCCTTCCCATACGGCGTCGGCGACGAGGGATATCGCCGCGCCTTCGAGGACGTGCTTGTCCCCATCACCGAGCGCTATCGGCCACAGCTCATCCTGGTGTCGGCCGGGTACGACGCCCATTGGGATGATCCTCTGGCCGGGATGCAGCTCTCCATCGCCGGGTACGCCGAGATGGTGCGGCAGCTGATCGAGTTGGCCGAGGCGTGGTGCCAGGGGCGCCTGGTCATCATGCTGGAAGGGGGATATCACCTCGATGTGTTGGCCCATAGCGTGCTGACGACGTTCCGTTTACTGGAACATACGAGCGCGCCCGTCAGCGATCCCTTTGGCCCCGCGCCTCGCCCGGAGCGTCCGGTGGATGATCTCCTCCGTCGTGTGAGAGAGGTTCACGGATTGACGTGAGCTGGCTTTGACTCCCGGCCCGGCATGGTGCATAATCTCGCCCGTTGGGCATGAGGTGACATGCCACTTAGCAAAGCTGCTTATATCAACGGGGAGGCGAAGAACGTGGAACGCACATTGGTGCTCATCAAGCCGGATGGCGTTCAGAGGGGGTTGGTAGGAACCATCATTGAGCGGCTGGAACGCCGTGGCCTGAAGATCGTCGGGCTAAAGCTCGTCCAGGTGAGCGAGGAGCTGGCGCGCAAACACTACGCTATTCACGAGGGGAAACCCTTCTTCGAGGGATTGATCCGCTACATCACGTCGGCGCCCGTCGTGGCCATGGTGCTGGAAGGGAACAACGCGATCGAGATCACCCGGGCGACGATGGGGGCGACGAATCCGGCGAACGCGGCCCCGGGGACCATCCGGGCTGATTATGGGCTGGAGATCGGCCGCAACCTCGTGCACGGATCCGATGGCCCGGAAACGGCGGAGATGGAGATCGCCCTCTGGTTTAAGCCAGAGGAGTTGATCAGCTACGATCGTGACATTGATCGTTGGATCTTCGAGTAAAGGAAAGTGACCGGCACCTTCGAAAGTGCCGGTCACTTTTACACATATCTGTGAGGAGCCGTGTCATTGCATCTTAACCACGACGGGCGCCTGATGCCATAGCTCCTCCAGGCGATAGTAGGCTCGCTTCTCCGGCGAGAAGATATGCAATACGACATCTCCGTAGTCCATCAGGATCCAGCCGGCGTCCGCCGATCCCTCTACCCCGTAGGGCCGTTTCCCCAGGCGTTCTAGCCCCTCGTCTACGGCCTCCTGCATCGCTCTGGACTGCCGCTCGGATCCTGACGAGCAGATGACGAAGTAATCAGCCAGGATGGAGACCGAGCGGAGGTCGAGCATGACGATGTCCTCCGCCTGAAGCTCCTCCACCAGGTCAACGATCGCGTGTGCCAGTTCGATGGACTCCAGCTTAACACCTCCCTCCGTGTTGGAATAGACAGCACAATTCCTCGTAGGGGCGACCGGCCGGTCGCCCTTACATTATACAAAGGCAACACACACATTGTCCCTACGCTTCTGTCGTGTATGCTAATAATGAGCGTAGGGATTAACCAGGCAGTCTTTCACTCCATGACCTTTTCGTTATTCTAGCACAATGGGGAAAGGAGAGCAACCAAAACGCGCGTTGGCTTCTGGATAGGCTGCGGGTGATATCACCTGAACGTAAGCAAATTGTAAGCTAGCATCTATTGACGGATCATCGTATGTTCTATAAACTACCCACGGGAGGATGGGGTTGCATCTGCTAGGACTCCGGGCTACCGAAGCCGTAGACACCGCAGGGAGGAGAGACGATGTGGGGCCTGGAGTTGACGGTGCAGATCACCCGCTTTGCATGCGTGGTGGTCCTGAGCATCGTCGTTGGTATCGTGGTCTCAACGCTGCTGGCTGCTTTGGCATGGCGGAGCGGATACAACGCGGATCTCGTCTTTAATATCACGGGGCCGCTATCCACGACTTTGGCCTTCGTGGGGTTTTGGCGCGGGAAATTCGCACCGTGATGCCAATCAGAGCTTGAGACCAAGGAGAAGAAATCCCCGTCTGCACGCAGACGGGGATTTCTTCTTTCCTGGAGGCGGAAGATGCTGGAGCGGATACGGAGATGTATGATCACCTACGAGGGTGACCCGGCGAACCTTCAGGATTTACACCGCCAACTGACAGCGCGTCTGGCTTTGCTAGTCATATACGCCAGCGCCTTTGCCATGTGGATCCTCTTGCCTCGTGAGCCGTTCCCCATCACGGTCTTCGGCCTGCTTGCCATCATGCTTGGGATTGGTCTCGGCGCGCGGGCATCAAGCCGCGCCCATCCCGCTCTGGCCCGTCATCTCCTCATATGGGGGCCTGTGCTTGTCCTCATAGTCGTCATGTGGTTGTTCTCCGCTGCATGGCTCCCCTTCTCTGCCTCGTTGCTCATCTTCAGCAGTGTGATCCTGGCCCCGGGTAGTGATCTAGCGATTATCGCTCTGATCTTCGGCACAGCCGCCTGGTGGGTTCACATTGGAGCACGAGTTTATCCTCTGCCCGAGCTCTTCGCAGGGTTGGCCCTCAGCGCCGCCATCGGACGTCTAGTCATGAATACGCTATACACGGCCCTGCAGTGGGCGTGGAACATGCAAAAGCGTGCGGACCGGCTGCT
>DUEN01000089.1 GCA_011176545.1 Caldilineae bacterium
TGGATAAGTGGGCGTGGAAGGCGGCAGCCCACGGGTTGGCGTGGGCGTCCATGTCGGGCGCGGCGTAGGAGTCGGCGCGGATTGGAGCGCCACGCGCGAGGTATACTCCGTCCATAGCAGCACGGCCACCAGGACGGCGAGCGCTGCCAGGCCAATGAGGATGAACATGATTTTCAGAAGAGAGCGTAACCGCACGGCGTGAAGCCTCCTTACCGGAGTGCCCCCACGCCCCTATTATGACCGCGATTGCCACGAACCGCAAGCCTCCATAAAGAACCCCGGCTTTCCCCTTCACCACCTCTCTATCTGCTCCCTGTCCTCTGTTGTCTCGTATCCCGAAGGGCATTAGATGCGATGATCTACCCAGGCGGTGGATTACCACCGCCTGAGTATCGGTGCCTCAGTCCCGTGAAGGGCGTTGGGAAAGTAGCCGGTAGCTGACTGCGCCCTCGCCAGCGATAGACCCCGCTCCCCACCAAAGTGCCTCAAAGTATGCTGTTATAATTGTTGGTGCCCCGAGTGAGGTGCAACGCACCTCTACATCAGACATAGCGTGTCATCCCAGTCCGCACTATAGCCGTTATTAGCCGTTATTAGAGCGATCTTATGATGAGCAAAGGTGCGTTGCACCTTCATCAACACAGAATTGAAAGGGGCTATCAGCCATTCTCCCTAAGCCCAATTCTCCCGAGGAAACGGATGTTTCATAACCCTCAAAGGCCCTCGTCTATGTTACAATGCCTCTAACATGTGGGACGTTGACACCTTGTGGAGGAGACGTATGATCATTAAAGGCGGCGAGCTCCCAGCTTCAGGCGGCCGAAAACCGTATCCCATAGAAGGGCGCCAGGTCCCGATCCAGCATTTCGTCGTGCGCGTGACCACGCCGGATAACCCGTTTCCCCCTCATAAGCACGAGCAGGGAGAGCTATGGTATATCATCGAAGGCCAGGCGATCGTCACCCTGGACGGCCAGGATCACCTAGTCGAGGCGGGTGACCTCATCGTCCTGGAGCCATGGGTTGAGCATGGCCTGCGGGCCGAAGGGCAGGTCACATGGATCTGCATGGGATAGGAGGTTGTCGTGACGGAGGCTTTATCTCGTGAGGAACTCCTGGAGCTATATCGGCAGATGGTCCTGATCCGCCGATTCGAGGAGAAGTCCGCCGAGCTGTACACGCAGGGCAAGATCGGTGGATTCCTGCACCTGTACATCGGCGAGGAGGCCATCGCCGTCGGGGCGTGTAAGGCCAAGCGGGCGGATGACCACCTGTTCACCGCCTATCGGGATCACGGCTGGGCTATCGCCCGCGGGTTGGATCCCAAACGGGTGATGGCCGAGCTGCTGGGAAAGGTGACTGGGGTCAGCGGCGGCAAGGGCGGCTCCATGCACCTGGCCAGCGCCGAGCACAACTATTGGGGCGGCCATGCCATCGTCGGCGGCCACCTACCCCTGGCCACCGGCGTCGGCCTGGCCATCCGCTACAAGGGCGAGGATAGCGCCGTCGTCTGTGCCTTCGGCGAGGGCTCCACCAACATCGGATATTTCCATGAGTCTATCAACCTGGCCGCTGTGTGGGACTTGCCCGTGGTCTTCCTGGTGGAGAACAATCGGTACGGCATGGGCACCGCGGTGGACCGCGCCTCGGCCGTGTCGGACATCTTCCAGAAGGGGTGCGCTTACGACATCGCCAACGCGCAGATCGATGGGCAGAAGGTGCTAGAGGTGTACGAGGCCGTCCAGGAGGCGCTGGACCATGCCCGAAGAGAGGGTCCCTTCCTGCTGGAGGCGATCACTTACCGCTACGTTGGCCATTCCATGGGCGACCCGGAGCGATATCGCCAGAAGGCGGAGATCGAGGAGTGGCGCGCGCGTGATCCCATCCGCCTTTTCGCCGCCGAGCTGAAGGAGCGCGAGGTCGCGGATGAGGCGACGCTGGAGGAGATCCACCGCGCCGTGGAAGACGAGCTCGTCGAGATCGTCCGGTTCGCCGAGGAGAGCCCGGAGCCGGACGACGCGGCGTTGTGCGAGCACGTCTACGTCAACCCCATCCCGCACCGCTAGGAGGTCGCATATGGCACGCATGATGTTTCGAGAGGCCATCAGCCAGGCTCTGCGCGAGGAGATGTACCGCGATGAGCGGGTATTCATCATGGGCGAGGAGGTCGGCCGTTGGGGTGGCACCTACGCCGTCACACGCGGCTTCCTCGATGAGTTTGGCGAGAAGCGCGTGCGGGACACGCCCATCGCAGAGGGGGTCATCGTCGGCGCTGCGGCCGGCGCGGCCATCGCCGGGCTGCGCCCTGTGGCGGAGATCATGACCATCAACTTCGCCTTCCTAGCCATGGACCAGATCGTCAACCATGTCGCCAAGCTCCATTATATGTTCAACGGCCAGATCACTTGTCCCATCGTCATCCGTACCGTCGGCGGCGGGGGCCGACAGTTGGGAGCGAGCCACTCCCAATCGCCTGACGTGGTCTTCGCCCACTTCCCCGGCCTCAAAGTGGTCGCCCCAGGCACGCCTGCCGACGCGAAGGGGCTTCTGAAAGCCGCCATCCGCGATGATGATCCTATCCTCTTCATCGAGCATGCCACCCTCTACCAGGTGCGCGGCGAGGTCCCCGACGACGAGGACTACCTCGTGCCTATTGGCGTGTCTGATGTGAAGCGGGAGGGGCGGGACGTGACCATCGTCTCCTATTCCAAGATGCTGCAGGTCTCCCTGGAGGCGGCCGAGCGTCTAGCCCAGGAGGGGATCGAGGCCGAGGTGATCGACCTGCGGACGCTGCGGCCGCTGGACACGCGACCCATCATCGAGTCGGTCCAGAAGACGAACCGCGTGGTCGTCGTGGAGGAGGGATGGCGGACCTACGGGGTCGGGGCAGAGATCGCCAGCCGAGTGATGGAGCTGGCCTTCGATCATCTGGACGCGCCCGTGCGACGCGTGGCCCAGGCGGAGGTGCCGCTTCCATACAACCGCCGGCTCGAACAGATGGCGCTCCCCCAGGTCGATGACGTGATCCGCGCCATGAAAGACGTGCTGTACCTATGATGAGGAGGCGTTGCCGTGGCTGAAGTGATCACCATGCCCAAGATGGGCTTTGACATGGCGGAAGGGACCCTCGTCGAGTGGGTCAGGCAGGTCGGGGATGAGGTCGGCGAAGATGACGTGATCGCCATCATCGAGACGGACAAGGCGAACGTGGAGGTCCCCGCGCTGCGCTCAGGCGTGCTGCGCGCGGTGCTGGTCGAGGAAGGGCAGATGGTCCCCGTCGGACAGCCCATCGCGGTGATCGGCGCCCCCGACGAGGAGATCGACCTGGAGGCGTTGGGCGTGACGGAGGCAGCGCCGGAGGCGGAGGCGCGGGAAGTAGAAGAGGCGGCCGCGCCGACGCCGCCTGAGACGTCCCCCGCGGTCGAGCGCGGCCGGCTGGCCGTATCCCCGGTGGCGCGGCGCATGGCCGAGGAGCTGGGCATTGACCTGACCCAGGTGCGGGGGACTGGCCCCAACGGCCGCATCATCAAGCGGGACATCGAGGCCTACCTGCGGGAGATGGAGAAAGCCCCGGAGAAGGCGCCGCCGCCCCTTCCCACGCCCTCGCGCGCTCCCGCGCCCGAGGGGATCCAGGTCGAACCGCTCACGCCGATGCGACGGACGATCGGCCGCCGTATGGTCGAAAGCAAGCAGCAGGCGCCCCACTTCTACATCACCTACGAGATCGATATGGAAGCGGCCATGGCCCTGCGGAAGGAGTTGAACGCGCTCCTGTCGGAGGATGAGCGGATCTCCGTGAACGATCTCGTCATCAAGGCCGCGGCCATCGCTCTGCGGGAGTTCCCCAGGCTGAACGCCTCCTTCGCGGGAGACGAGATCCACATCCACGAGCAGGTGAACATCGGCATCGCCGTGGCCCGCGAGGCGGGCCTGGTGACCGCGGTCATCCGGGACTGCGACCGGAAGTCGCTGACGCAGATCGCCCGAGAGGCGCGGGAGCTCATCCGGCGTGTGCGCGAGGGCCGCATGCGCCCCGACGACATGGTGGGCAGCACCTTCACCATCAGCAACCTGGGCATGTTCGGCGCGGAGGAGTTCGCCGCCATCATCAACCCACCCCAGGCGGCCATCCTCGCCGTGGGCGCGGTGCGTCGCGTGCCCGTCGTCACCGAGGACGGGGAGCTGGCCGTGGGTACTCGGATGAAGGTCACCATCTCGGCCGACCATCGCGTGACGGACGGCGCCGAGGCGGCGCGGTTCATGCAGGCCCTCAAGGCGGCGCTGGAACAGCCGCTGCGTCTCGTTCTATAAAGCTTCACCATTCGCCGTTCGCTATTCGCTACTCGCCATTCGCCATTTGCCACATCTCACCCACGGAGGACATGGACCATGCGCATCCTGTACATCGACATCGACACGCTACGTCCGGATCACCTGGGGTGCTACGGCTATCACCGTAACACCAGCCCCAACATCGATGCCCTGGCCGAACGGGCCGTCCGATTCGACAACTGCTATGTCACCGATGCGCCATGTCTGCCGTCGCGCACCGCGTTGTGGAGTGGCCGATGTGGCTTCCACACCGGTGTCGTCGGCCATGGCGGCACCGCGGCCGACCCGTTCATCGAGGGGCCCACGCGAGGGTTCCGAGATGTGTTCTGGGCGACGAGCTGGATGAGCGCGCTGCGTCGGGTGGGCTTTCACACCGTCACCGTCAGCCCCTTCGGCGAGCGCCACGGCGCCTGGCACTGGTACGCGGGCTTCAGCGAGATCTACAACCCAGGCAAGGGTGGCCACGAGCTCGCAGATGACGTGACCCCCATCGCCCTGGACTGGATCCGGCGCAACGCCCGGAAGGATAACTGGTTCCTGCACGTCAATTACTGGGATCCGCACACGCCCTATCGCACGCCGGAGGCGTTCGGCAACCCGTTCGAGGATGATCCGCTGCCGGAATGGCTGACGGAGGAGGTGCGCCAGCGGGCCTGGGAGGGATTCGGCCCACATAGCGCGCAGGAGCCCTACGGATGGGGCGGGGAGACCTTTTACCAGGCTTATCCCAGGCTCCCGGCCCAGATCGACTCCATGGAGGCCGTCCGCCGCTGGATCGACGGCTATGACGTGGGCATCCGCTACGCCGATGAGCACGTGGGGCGGCTCCTCAACGCGCTGGCCGATGAGGACGTCTTGGACGAGACGATCATCATAATCAGCTCCGACCACGGCGAGAACCAGGGCGAGCTGAACGTATGGGGGGACCACCAGACGGCCGATCACATCACCAGCCGGGTGCCGCTCATCGTGCGTTGGCCGGGGTTGACGGATGAGCCACGCGTGGATCGGGCGCTGCACTATCAATACGACTGGGCGGCCACGCTCATCGAGCTCGTCGGCGGCGAGGTGCCCGACAACTGGGACGGCCGGCCGTTCACCACGGCCTTCCGCGAGGGGCGAGAGGAGGGACGCCCATATCTGGTCGTCAGCCAGAACGCCTGGTCCTGCCAGCGCAGCGTCCGGTTCGAGGATTACATCTGCCTGCGCACGTATCACGACGGATACAAGCAGCTAGAGCCGGTCATGCTGTTCGACCTGGCAAACGATCCTCACGAGCAGCACGATCTGGCAGCCGAGCGGCCGGACCTGGTCGATCGGGCCATGGGGATGCTGGCCGAGTGGTATCACGAGATGGCGGCCACCAGCCGTTACAACGTGGACCCGATGATGACGGTGCTGCGCGAGGGCGGCCCGTATCACACCCGGGGACAGCTACGGGCCTATCTGGAGCGACTGCGGGCCACCGGTCGGGCTCACCACGCGGAGCGGCTGGCCGCCCGCCATCCAGGGGAATACTGATCGACCATCTGAACTCTGAAAGTAAGGGGCGCAGCATCGCTGCGCCCCTATTTTTACTCCAATGTCGATTGGCGGCTGACACGCACGGCCTCTGGCCTTCACTCGGCCCTTTGCAGCACGCGCGGCAGCCACAGGCGAGAGACGTACACGTCAACGGCGGCCTTCAGCTCGTGGCTCACGCCATATTGATCGGTGACCGTGGCGCTGTTCTCGATCCGTCCCGCCTGCGTGGGCCGGACGGCGAACTGCAGCGTGACGATCCCCTTGGATGGCAACACGCCCTGCCAACGGAGCGTCCGCGACGCCGGATCATACGTGGGCACGAGGCCGCTGCTCGCCCATGCCGACCCATCCACATAAATCAGCCCGGGTGGCAACGGATCCACGAACGAGACCTGTGCTGCCTCATGCCCGGCGTTCTGCAGCGTGATCGTGTAGGTGACGATCTCATGAACGGCGGCTTGCGCCACCTCGGCCCGCTTGCGAGACGGCGAGAGATCCGGCGCCGATACGATCGACACGGCTTCCAGCGCAGCCGAGACAGCCCCGGGCGCGGTGACATACCCCCATGCTCGCAGTTCCGTCTCATCCGACAGGGGGACATGCACGCGAGCCTGGAAGATCAGCATCAGCTCGGCCTGCGGCTCCAAGGAGGGAACAAGCCAACGCACCTGATGCGCGGCGGCGTCATAGCTGGCCGGCGGGACAGCGCTCCCTTCGATGTAGCTCACATCCGCGGGCAACGTCACCTGCACGGACACATCCCTCGCGGCGGCGTTGCCATCGTTGCGCAGCATCACCGTGTACGTCAGCACCCCACCCGGGGAGACGGGCATAGGRATCACGTCCATTCGAGAGCGGGTGAGATCCAACGTGTTCACTCGCAGAGTCGCCGACCGTGTGTACTGGCGCCCGASCCCATCATCGATCACAGCCGTGTTCGTGATCTCGCTCTCCGGGGGCGTGTCCTCAGCGACGCGRGCCGCGAATCGGATCGTGTGTTGCCCGACCGGAGGCAGGATCTCGATGGCGAGCYCATCCTCCATGAARGCTGGATCCTCGTGAGAGATCAACAMCCCCTCGCTCCCGGTGGCATCCTGGATGCCGATAGTCGCGCTGTCTAGCGGCGGCGCCATACTCAGGTACTGGAACAGCATCGTGCCGTCGCTGTGGAGGATGGCCTGGAAGGTATATGGACCGCTGCCGCCGAAGCGCATCACGTCCACGAAGGAGACCACCAACGTGTCCACCCCGTTCGACCAGTAGTAGACGTGGCCGCCCAGGGCAGGGTTCAGGTCATCCCACCAGATGGCGATCAGGTTAGAGGGAGCGCTGGGGCTGGGAAGGGGCTCGTTGCTGAAGTCGGACGCCGTGTCTCCAAACGTGATGAAGCCGTTGCTGCTCAGCCGGAACTCGGTGAACGTCTGGTCGTAGAACGGGAAGCGGAATCCGATCGGGAATGGACCGACGTTGGCATCATCGGCCAGGTCCCGGATCTCGGTGCCGATCTCCCGGATGTCAATCCAGTGGAAGGCAGGGCCGCCGGGATCGCGGCTGGAACGCCAGATATACGACTCGCCGTGAGCCGGGATAACGCCCCACCATTCGATGCGCCGCGTCGCGGGATCGTACGTCGCGCCGCCGGTGAGGCTCCCCTCCACGTAGGACAGCTCCGGCGGTATCTCATCGATCAGGCTGACCTGCGTCGCCGTGATGCGACCGGTGTTGACTAGATTGATGGTGTAGGTGACGACGTCGCCTGACGCGGCCACGGGCGGCTCCACGCTCTTGGTGGATCGGCTCAGGTCAACCGCATGGATCATCGTCGCGGCGCTCAGCGGGATGGGGGGATGGACACCGTCATCCACGAAAGCCGTATTAGTCACCACCGTCCCGGGCGATACCGTCTCAGCTACGCGGGCGGCGAAGCCTAGCTCAACCTCCTGGCCGGCGGGCACGACGCCCGTCCACAACACGGATCGGGACTCGGGGTCATAGGTGACGCCGCCGCGGGCGCTGCCCGACACATAGTCCAGCTCGAGCGGTAGGGGATCTCGCAGAGTGACGGAGGCCAGCCCCAACCCCGTATTACTGATGATGAGGGTATAGGTAATCACCCCTCCGGGGCGCGCGACGGCGGGCGTCCCCTGCTTAAACGATCGGGATAAATCGGGCGCCTGCACCTCGGTCCTGGCAGTTACCTCATACGTGAGCTCTTGCGGCGCGATGATGGTGGCCCGGTTTCTGAGGGTGGATCCGGGCAGCAGTGTATCGGCCAAGCGGACCTGGAACGAGATCACATGCTCGCCCGGCTTTGGTGGGAGAGGAGGATCAAACCGGAGGGCCAACTCATCGTGCACGTAATCCGCATCCCGCACCACCTGAACGCCGCGAGTCCCCGTCTCGTCCTGCAACCCGATCGTGGCCTCATCTAGCCGCTCACCTTCCATGTTCAGATATTGGATCAGTACGGTGCCATCGGGATACAGGATGGTCTGGAAAGTGTAGGGGCCGCCGCTGGAGAACCGCGGCACCTCGATGAAGGAAAGGATAAACCGATCGGGGTCCGCGCGGTAGAGTACCTGGCCACCCGCTCGCGGGTTGAGATCATCCCAGAAGGCGGCGATCATGGCCGCGGGCGCGTTCGGATCCGGCAGGGAGCGGTTAAACGCCTGCGAGCTTGGGGGCTCCACGAAGCTCAGCCAGCCATTGCTGCTCACCCAGACCTGCGTGTAGCTCTCCTCGTAGAACGGGAAGGGGAAAGGCAAATCGAAGGGACCACGTACGGTATCGTCGCTCAGACTGATCGGAACGCCGTCGGCGGTGATGTCCACCCAGCCAAACGATGGCGCGCCCTCGCTGGTACCGCGACCATCGCTATCGATCCAACGATAGTCAGCGGAGCCGGGCATGGTCGCGGTCACCATGCCAGTCCACTCCACGCGGCCAAGCGCCTCGTTAAATACCGCGCCGCCGGTGAGGCTCCCCGAGACCAGGCTGGTCCCCATCGGCAGCGGGTCGATCAGGGACACCGGATCCGCCGGGATCGAGCTCGCGTTGCGTAGTGTGATGGTATACGTCAGCGTGTCGCCGAGTAACGCCGCCTCGCGGTCTACCTGCTTCTCGGATTCGGACAGGTCCGGCGCCAACACGACGGTTTCCGCCGCGCTCTCCAGACGTAGCCCCTCGAGAGGGTGTTGCAGGATCGCCACGTTGCGGATCACGGTCCCCCCTTCCAGGCTGAGGTAAAGATCGGCCTGGAACGTGATGACCGCCGAGGCGCGGCCTGGCAGCGTCCCCGTCCACAGGATCTCGTCCCTCCGTTCGTCGTAAGTGACCCTTCCGATGGTCGTCGTGAGCGTGTCCACGCGCAGGTTCACCCCGCGCGGCAGAGGATCTTGCATTGTCAGCCCGGTGATGGGCGAGCTGGTCGTGTTGCGTATCGTGATCGTATACGTCAACGTGGCGCCCGGGGGTGCCTGGCCCGCGCTCACCGTCTTGGAGAGCTGAGGCTGCGTGAGCCAGGTAATGGAGGCGATCAACGCCTGGGCCATGGTCTCGGGAGGCCCAGCTCCCTCCAGTCCGAATCCCCAGTAGATCACACCATACGGGCCGGAGGCCGCCTTCAGCCCGGCCACGCGATCTCCCACATCGTACTGCCAGATGGGCGTCGCCCATTCATCGGCGGGAGCGATCTCATCGGGCGAGGTCTGGCGCTTATAAGCGGTCGGATGGTTTAGCTCGGCGGTGACGCCCTCCAGGATCTCGCCGATGGTGCCGATCACGGCCGAGCCGCCCGAATTATCCCGGACGTAGCGGGCGTGCAGATACTCCGGGAAGTACGCCAGCACCCCCGGTCCCAGCGGATCCCCGCCGCCGTCCCAATAGGCGATGTCCTGCCCTGAGAGCAGGAGGCGTCCCCCCTGATCCAGATACCCGCGCAGCGCGGACACGACCGCGTTATCCCCCCGCAGCCGGTCGATGTAGCCTGGGCTGCTCCACGGCGCAGCCCAGATGACCACGTCGTACGCCGACAGCGTGGCCGAGGTGGGGACCGTGGTGGTCATCGTGATGCGCTGGACATCGTAGAGGTAGCCGGCCAGGTCCAACGCGCGGCGGTAATACAGCGTGGAATCATCCATCAGCCATACATCGTTATCCAGCAACAACAGGCTCGGCGCGCTGGAGAGGGCGAAATCGATCCGAGTGACATGGGGCGGCACGATGGTCGCCGGGACTCGCTGCACTCGGTGTAGAGGGCTCTTCACCCGGATCTCGTACTCCCCCGCGGGCAACAGGAGGCGATAGTTTACATCCGGGGACGAGGGATCGTGGAGGGGACCGGTGGTGAACATTGGCTCCTCACGGCCCACGGGGACGGCCTCCACCGTGAAGTCCGTCAACGGAGTGCCGTCCAGCTCCCGCACCATCCCCGTCACCCCGCCATAGGGAAGCGCGGGCAGACGGAAATCGCGCAACGATTGATAGCCGCGGATCACCTTGACGTGCGAGGCAGATTGGGGCTCATACCCGAACCTCTCCGCCGTCACGGTGTACTCCCCGGCCGGGACCGCCACCTGATACCTGCCGTGCTCGTCCGTCGTGGTGCGGAACGAGGCCCCGGTTCCACCCTCCCGCTCGCCGATCACGGTAGCGCCCGCGATGGGCGTCCCGTCGAGCCGATAGACGGCGCCGCTAAGCTTGCCCGCCGTGAGCGCCCATCCGACAGCCTTGTAAACGTCCAGCCGGCCGGCACCGTACGTGTTGTCACGGCCCGGCTCGCCCAGATCAGTAGCCGTGAGCTCAAGGAAGGTGGTCAGGTCCTCCGGCGTCAGGGAGGGGTCGGCCTCCAGCAAGAGAGCGGCCGCCCCGGCCGCGTGCGGAGCCGCCATGGAGGTGCCATCCCAGGCTTCATAGCCACCGCCGGGGACGCAGGAGCGCACATAGACGCCCGGTGCGGTCACATTCGGCCGGATCTCTCCCCAGAAGGTCGGGCCGAGGGAGCTGAAATCGGCGATCAGGTCATTGGGATCGGTGGCTCCGACGCTGAAACTATGCGGGTACGAGGCAGGCGAGCCGATGGAGCCAGGGCCATCCTCCCCCCGGTTGCCGGCCGAGAAGACGACGAAGATCCCGGCCGCGCGCAGCGCGGCCACATCATCCCAGAATTCAGGGAAGGCGCCGTTGCGTGTGCCCCAGGAATTGCTGAGGATATGGGGTGCCCGCGTGGGATCCGGATTCTCGCCGTTGAGGTCGGTAGGGGCCAGGATCCATTCGAAGCCAGCGTGGATATCGGCTGCCGTGCCCCTCCCCTGGTCATCCAGCACCTTCACGGCGATCCACTGCGCGCCCGGCGCCACCCCGATCTGGTTCCCGGCGCCGTCGTCGCCCACCATGATGCCCATGGTGTGGGTGCCATGCCCATCGCCATCGCCCGGCATATCCGGATAAGTGCCGGTGACGTCAAACCAGTTATAGTTGTGATCGATCACGCCGTTCTGAAGGCCGCGATAGTGGCCCTGCAGCGCGGGATGCGTCCAGCTTACGCCCGTGTCCATGTTGGCCACGACCACGCCGCGGCCGGTGATCCCGAACTCCTGCCATACCCGGTTCGCGCCGATCCGTTGCAGGCCCCACATGACGGCCTCCGGAGCCGCCGCACGGGCGATCGGATCGTCGAGCTTGATGACGCGGTTGGCGCGGATGCGTTCCACCTCCGGCCGGGAGGCTATCGCTGTCAGGGCTGTAACGTCGCCGGTGACGGCGATGCCGTTGAAGATCCAGTATGGCCGCACCCAGGAAACGTGTCCCTCCTGCTGATATTTGGCCAGCAGGGCACGCAACGGCGCTTGGGAGCGGTCGGCCGTCTCGCGGAGCAGCGCCACCGCGCTTTGCAGGCGTTCTGCCCGGGTGGCCGCCAACGCGGCCGGGCGCAGATCTGCCTTCTCCTTGAGATGGACGATGAAGGTCGTCTGTCCCTTCTCGGCGATCTCCTTGAGGACATCGGGATCGATAGGGGCATACGGCGGGTGATCCTCGGCGAAGGGGGTGGGCGGGGCGGCGTGTAAGATCGCATACCCGGAGAACCATAATACCAATACCAGCGCGACGCCAGCCAGGATGATGAGCGACCGAAAAGCCCGTCTCATCATGCCTACTCCTTTCTGGCATAAGCCAGGACAGGGGCGACCAGTTCCTTTACCGCCTGGACGCCGCTCAGGCGAACAGGACATGCTGGCGTAGGAAGCGCTCGACGTCGGTGTAAAACGCTTCGATGGTCTCCGCCTTACGCCAACCGTGGCCCTCGCCCTCATACAGACGATAGATATGCGGAACCCCGCGCGACCGCAGCACTTCCACGATGCTCTCCGCCTGATCGGGAGGCACCACCTTATCCTCCTTCCCCTGGAAGACGGCGATGGGGTCTCGGATCTTATCGGCATGGAAGATGGGTGACCAGTCCCGATAGCGATCGGCGGCCTCCGGCAGGGGCCCAACCATCGAATCTAGGTATCGCTCCTCAAACTTGTGGGTATCCGCGGCCAGGGTGAAGAGGTTGGTGACACCGAATAGGCAGATGCCGGCCTTGAAGACGCCCGGATAGTGGATCAGCGTGTTGAGCACGGTATAGCCGCCCGCGCTGCCCCCCATGATGGCCAGCCGCTTGGGGTCAGCCAGGCCTTGCTCGCCTAGCGCCCGGGCGCCGCCCACGGCGTCCTCTACATCGTACACGCCCCAATGCTCCCGCAGTTTCAGCATGTACGAGCGGCCATAGCCAGTGCTACCCCGATAGTTCACCTCCAGGAAGCCGTATCCCCGGCTGGTGAAGAAGGCCGCCTCGGCCGAGTAGGAGGCCACGCGCTGGCCCGTCGGCCCGCCGTGGATGCTGACGATGGCGGGCGGCAAGCCGCGTCCCTCGTATCGGCTGCTGGTGGGCGGGTAGTACAGCCCATGTACTGTCGTCCCGTCGGGGGCCATCCACTCGATGGGCTGCGGCGTGGGCAGATCCTCTGGCGCGATGGTCTCCGAGCTGCTGCGGCGCTGCACCGCGATCCCTTCCGGCGTCCATACGATCACGCGGAAGGGTACCGTGGGGGCGGAGGCGATCGCGGCGATCCGATCGTCCGTGGGCGATGGCGCGGGCTGATTCAGCCACGTGTAGGGCTCGATGTCCAGCTTGGTGGACGTCCCATCCTCCACAGTCACCGCCCACAGCGATCCGAAGCCCCGATCGTTGCGGTGGTAGAAGATGCGGCGGCCGTCGTGGCTCCAGCCGTAGGTGCGCATGCCCTGGATCCAGGCGGGTACGGCCAAGACGGCGTCCTCCACCAGGACGCGACGCTCGCCGCTGGCCAGATCCAGCGCGTAGAGCCGGTCCCACTCGCCATCGCCGGCGATGAAGCTCAGCCAGCGGCCGTCGGGTGAGAAAGCGGGCTGGAAGATGGGGACATCATTCCCGCCAGCCACTAGCGTCACCTCTTCGACGCGGGGCGGATCTCCAACCAGCCGGGCCATCTTCAGCCGCGTGCCGTCCCACGGCATGTTCGGGTGGTCCCACTCGATCCAGGCGATGCGGTCGCCGGCCGGGTGCCAGACGGGCTGCATGTAGAAATCGGAGCCGGTCACCAGCTTCGTCGGCCAGCGCTCGCCCTGGCTGTCCACCAGCCCCAGCACGTCCACGCGCTCGTAGCTATGTACGAACAGCACCCAACGGCCGTCGGGCGAGATGGCCGGGGAGGCCGCGTGGCCAAACTGAGGGGTGATGGGCTTCGGGCGGCCGAAGTTGAGCGACTGGCGGTAGAGCCGCCCATTCCGCTCGGCGAAGATCACGAAGTCGCGGCCGACGGCGAAGTCGCCACCGCCATAGCCGACGCCCGCGCGCACATTCAGCTCATCCGTGAGGTCACGCGGCGCATCATCGCCGCGACGGCACACCAGGACACCCTGCCCTGATCGGCCCTCCAGCCAGACCAGGGCGCTCCCATCGGCGCTCCATTGCACGTCGTCGAGCCGCAGCCGCCGGGCCATCACCGCCGGCGTGATCGGGCTGGGCCACAAACCGTATGGTCGAAATGCCTTTCCCATGAGAACCCCCATTAATCTACGCCGCGTAACGTCAGTTGATCGGCGAAGTGGCAGGCGACGAAGTGCCCAGGCTCTACCTCCCGCAACTCAGGCTCCTCCTCACTACATATCCCCTGCGCATACCGACACCGCGGATGAAAATAACACCCCCCAGGCGGATTCG
>DUEN01000009.1 GCA_011176545.1 Caldilineae bacterium
AGAATTTGCAAATCTTTGCAGATACGTATAATTGCATATCGGAGGAGGTCTGTAGTCTGTCCACTTAGATTACTTCCAAAAGGAGGGAAAGATGACACCGAGAAGCCTTTGGCCGATCCTGCTCGCGGTAGCGATCGCCCTGAGTGGGTTGGCGGCTTGTGCGCCTGTGGTGACGCCTTCTGGGGCTGAACTTGTCCAGGCGACGCAGCTGCCCGAGGTCGCGCAGGCGGAGCCTCTGCGTCTGGCCATCGCCGCCGATGAGAGCACGCTCACCCCGTACAGCTATGTGTTCGGCTATCCCGGATATCACCTGATGAAGCTCATCTACGATAGCCTGCTTGAGCTAGACGTCGACAACATCCCACAGCCCTGGCTGGCCGAGAGGGTGGAGATCAGCCAGGATGGGAAGGTTTACACGTTCATGCTCCGGGAGGGGATCACCTGGCATGATGGGGAGCCCTTCACAGCGGAGGACGTCCGGTTCACCTACGAGTACTTCGTGGCACATCCGCAGCAGAGCCGCTTCGCCCGGACCGCGAAGCAGGTCGCCAGCGTGGAGGCGGTGGACGATCGAACGGTGGTCATGACGCTGGCCCAGGCCGATCCCACCTTCTCCCTGCGCCTGGCGGATGTGCCGATCCTGCCGGAGCACATCTGGTCCCAGGTGGATGATCCTCAAAACTTCGCCGGCCGGATCGGTACCGGTCCCTACAAGCTTGTTGAATATGTGCCCGAGCAGTTCTATCGGCTGGAGGCCAATCCCGACTATTTCATGGGACGGCCGGCGGTGTCGGAGATCGTGCTGCCCGTCATCGTCGAGCAGACGACGATGTTCTCGGCGCTGAAATCCGGCGAGGTGGATGCGGTCTCCCGTCAGATACCCCCGGAGCTGGTCGCCGAGTTCGAGGGGATCCCATCAATCCGGGTGGTTCGCGGGCCGGGCTTCGCGACGACATTACTGCAGTTCAACGATGAACGGCCTCCGTTGGATCAGCCCGTGGTGCGACGGGCCATCGCTCTGGCCATTGACCGTCAGGCGCTCGTCGACACCCTGCTGTTGGGCTTCGGCACGGTGGGCAACCCGGGCTTCGTCCATCCCTCGTCGCCGTATGCCAATCCGGAGGTCAAGCTGACCTATGACCCCGATCAGGCGCGTGCGCTGCTGGACGAGGCGGGCTTCCTCGACGGCGATGGAGATGGGATCCGGGAGACGCCGGATGGCCAGGCCCTGAGCTTCGATCTACTGGTGTACTCCAACAACCCGCAGCGCATCCGGGCGGCCGAGCTCATCCGGGATTGGGTGAGGGAGATCGGGATCGCCCTGGAGGTCAAGGCGCTGGACCCGAAGACGGTGGACTCGCTGGTGTGGCCCGGCTTTGACGTCTCGCAGGGCCGGGACTTCGATCTGTCCATGTGGGGGTGGTCGGCCTCCGTGCAGATCGATCCCAGCCGGCTGGTGGACCTGCTTCATTCCGATCCCTCGGTGGGGGCGCTGAATATCGGTGGCTATCGGAGCCAGGCGTTCGATGCGCTGGCGGAGAAGCTGGCCAATACCCTGGATCCGGATGAGCGGATGGCGATCATCAAGGATATGCAGACCATCATCGCGCAGGACGTCCCCTTCGTCACCCTCTATTACGCCGACGGGATCTATGCCTATCGCCCGGCCGCGTATGATGGGTACGTATACGTAAAGGGCCTGGGAATTGTGAATAAGCTGTCCTTCATCGAACGCTGATCCGCGCGGGCTCTGGTGTTGGCCCGACGCCTTGTTCTCGGCCCCTGACGCTCCTGTCGGAGAGGAGAGCCCCCCGATCTGCACCGGATCGGGGGGCTGAGGGGGCCTCCATGATCCGTTTACGTTCACGGTGCGGGGTATGGCGACGGTCCTGGTTCGCAAGCTATGGCAGTATGGGGCGGTGCTCTTCGTCACCGTCTCGCTGAATTTCCTGCTGCCCCGACTCATGCCCGGCGATCCGCTCGCACTCCTGGCGGGTGAGGATGCGGCCCTGCTTCCGGCCGAAACCCGAGCCGAGATCCTACGAAGACATGGCCTGGATCAGCCCCTGTGGCGACAGTACGTCCGCTATCTGAGCGATCTCATGCGGGTCGACTGGGGATACTCCTATCAGCAAAAGCGCCCCATCGGCGATATCCTGAGGGAGCGCCTACCCTGGACCGTCCTCCTGACCGGCGCCAGCCTCCTCCTGTCCACGGCCCTGGGGGGGCTCTTCGGGGTCCTCACCGCGTGGCGACGGGGGCAGGCCTCCGACATCGGCATCCTGGCCTTTTTCATCTTCCTGCAGTCCCTTCCCGCGTTCTGGGTGGGGATGATCTTCATTGCCGTCTTCGCCGTGCAACTGGGCTGGCTGCCGACCTTTGGCGCTCAGACGCCCTGGCGACAGTTGACGGGATGGGCCCGCGTGGCGGATATCCTCAAACATCTCGTGTTACCCGTGGCGACCTTGACCCTGGTCTCCGTCCCGGGAACCTTCATTATTACTCGCTATTCCATGCTGAGCGTCTTGCGGGAAGACTACATCCTAGTCGCCCGAGCTAAAGGGCTGACCGAGCGGGCGCTGATGTTTCGCCACGCGATCCGGAACGCACTGCTGCCGGTGGCCACCGTGTTCATGTTGAACCTGGGCTTCGTGGTCAGCGGCGCGACGGTCGTGGAAACGGTGTTCTCGTACCCGGGGCTGGGTCGACTGCTGTATGAGGCCGTCCTGAACCGGGACTACCCAGTGCTTCAGGCGGCTTTCCTGCTGATCACCATCAGCGTGATCGCGGGCAACATCCTGGCCGATCTCGTGTATCCTGTCCTGGATCCCCGGGTGCGGCGGGGGTGATCTATGGGCGGTGGGATTCGGGAGGTCTGGCGGGTGTTGTGGCACAGCCGCGTCGGCGTGATCGGGATCGCCATCCTGTTGCTGATCGGCCTGATGGCGGTCTTCGCCGATGACCTCAGCCCGTATAGTCCGACGGAGCGCGTGGGACAGCCCTTCCAGCCGCCCAGCGCCCGGCATCTCCTGGGAACCAATGACGTCGGACAGGATATCCTCAGCGAGATCATGCACGGGGCCCGGATATCCCTCGCCGTGGGGATCCTGGCCGCCCTGTTGGCCGTCCTGATCGGCACATTGGCCGGTGTGGTGGCCGGGTACTACGGCCGAGCGGTGGACGCCGTCATCATGCGCGTCGTTGACCTGGTGCTGGTCATCCCTTTCCTCCCGCTGATGATCCTGCTGGCCGCCTTTCTGGGGCCCAGTTTCCGCAACCTGATCATCGTGATGGCGGTGCTGACCTGGGCCCGGCCAGCCCGTGTGATCCGCTCGCAGACCTTGAGCCTTCGGGGGCGGGACTACATCGAGGCCGCCCGCGCCATCGGGGCGCGGGACCGACGCATCCTCGCCCGGCATGTGTTGCCCGGGGTCCTGCCGTTAAGCCTGGCCCAGCTCGTGTTGGCCGCCAGCATCGCGATCCTGGTGGAGGCTTCGCTCAGCTTCCTGGGGCTGGGCGACCCGACCGCCAAGAGCTGGGGGACGATCCTCTACTATGCCCAGGTCCGTGGCGCCTTCCTGAGCGGCGCTTGGGTGTGGTGGGTGATCCCGCCCGGGCTTCTGATCACCCTGACGGTTCTCGGCTTCGCCTTCACCGGATTCGCTCTGGAGGAATTCCTGGATCCCAGGCTACGGCGCTGATGCAGGATGGGAAGGCAACCTAGGGTAATGCCCTCGGCTACCTTGTGCTCGGCGAGCGAGAAGCGGTGTTCCGTCGGATATGAGGATGGCCTGCTACAGCAGGTATTCGAGCTTGAAGTAACCCTCACGTCGATAGGCTTCGCCCAGAGCGGCGCCAGAGTGGCCCGCTATCCCGTGGGCGAGCGCTAGGGCTTTTTCCATCTCCCGGTGTAGCGCCCGGCCCAACTCCAGGTCATTGTCCTTTACTTCCTCGTAGTTCGGAACGACGGCTCGCAGCGACGCGTCGGACATCTGCCTCTTGAGCACTTTAGCAGTGAAGGCGAGTTGATATCCTAGCTCATCCAACGCTTTCATCTTCAGGTGGTATACGTCGGAGATGTCCACCACGCAATTCGGGTGTTCCGGCGTCATGTAATAAATGTGGTGCACCTGGTGAGGTGGGAGTCCTCCGCACGCTTCCACCGCGAAATCCCTCCCCGCGAGGCTCAGCGCTTCTAGGTACAGGATCATCGCCTCGCGCCGGTCTGGGTCCAGATCGGTGAATGAGTGTTCGGGATCCTGGGTGATGACGATGTCCGGTCGGGTCTCTCGGATCACCCGAACCAGGGCCCTTTTGGACTCCACGTCTGGGTAGACCTCGCCGTAGGAGAAGTTCAGGAAGCGGGTTTGCACCCCCAGGATCTGAGAGGCGCGCTGGATTTGGGGTTGGGCCTCGGGGCGGGAGAGCAACACGGCTGCATGGACATCCCATCCGGCCCGGGCGTGTTTCGCCAGGGTGCCGCCGCACTCCACGATCTCCAGACCGAAGGTGGCTAGCAAGAGCAGGCTTCTTGGGGGCATATGGCACTCTCCTGATGGTAAAGGTTTCTTGTGTTTTCCGCGGTGCGGTGATGACTGTCGGCCGTGAACTATACAGGAAGGGAGATCTGGAGTCAAAGCGACGCCGTCATTTTACAAATCTTTGCAAGTACGTATAATTGCGAGAGGAACTTGATTGCAGAGGGAAGATGATGAGCTGCTATCGAACGGATGCGGAAGCTCTGCGGGCGGCCGGATATCGGCTGACGCCGCAGCGCTTGTTGGTGTTAGAGGCGTTATACCATCATCCTGGCCACGCGACCGTGGACGAGATCTGGGCTCGGGTGCGGGAGCAGCATCCCTACGTGGACCTCTCCACCGTCTATCGGTCGCTGCAATTCCTGAAGGAGCACGGCCTGGTGGGAGAGTTCCGGCCGGCTCACGGCCCGGCGCAGTACGAGGCCATACGACGGCGTCCGCACGCGCATGCGGTCTGCCGGGAATGCGGCACAACGATTGAGGTCCCGGTCGCGTGGTTGACGGAGCTGGTGGAGCGACTGGCCGATGGGCATCGGTTTCAGGCGGAGGTAGATCACCTGAGCATCCCCGGCCTCTGCGAGCGGTGTGCGGCCAAGGTGCATTGATCTCGTCTCTACTCTGAGGATCCTTTGCTGGTCGAACGGGGAAGCAACCCTGGTTATTCATCGCAGTCTCATCATATTCGCTTAGGAGGGGATAGAGAAGATGGTATGGAACAGTGTGTTGGCGCCGGTCTTGGAGCAGGCGGCCATGCACATCCCGGATGGCTTCCTCAGCCTGCCGGTGGTCATCGTCTGTTGGATCTTGAGTGCTGTGGCCCTCGGGTTCGCCGTGCGCGAGACGAACGAGCAGTTGGGGGAGCGCCAGGTGCCGCTGATGGGGGTGTTGGCCGCCTTCATCTTCGCAGGTCAGATGATCAACTTCCAGGTCGCCGGCGGCACCTCGGGACATCTCATCGGCGCGGCGCTGGCGACTATCCTCCTGGGGCCATGGGCGGCCATGCTGATCATGACGGCCGTGGTGGCCGTGCAGGCGCTGTTCTTCCAGGATGGCGGGCTCATCGCCCTGGGAGCGAACATCCTGTTCATGGCGGTGGTGGCGCCTCTGGTCAGCTATGGAATTTACCGGTCGTTGCGGAACCTGCATCAGTGGGTGGCCGCGGCGCTCGCCGCGTGGGCTTCCGTGGTGGTGGCGGCCATCGGCGTTTCCGTCGCCCTGGCGGCCTCCGGGACCATCGCCCTGGGCGTCGTGTTGCCCGCCATGACCACCGTCCACGTCCTGATCGGCATCGGCGAGGCGCTCATCACCGTGGGCGCGCTGGCGTTCATCTCGGCCTCTCGGCCGGATCTGATGACGTTGCAGCCGGCTGAGGCGGGCAGCGGCCGCTGGCCGATGATCGGATTGGCCATTGCTCTGGTGGTGGCCCTGCTCTCCCCGCTGGCGTCCTCATCGCCGGATGGGTTGGAGCGCGTGGCCGAGGACTTCGGGTTCATCGATCGGGCCATGGAGCCGTTCTATCAGATCATCCCCGACTATCTGTTCCCGGGGATCTCCAACGAGGCCCTGGCGACCATCCTGGCCGGGGTGCTGGGCACGCTGCTCATGTTCGGCGTGACCCTCTTCCTGGCCCGGCGGCTGCAACGGCGTGAGGCTAGCTAGCGCGTCATGCACGTCAGCCATCTGGATCAGTACCTGAGCCTGGATAGCCCTATCCATCGGCTGGATGGCCGAATCAAGCTGCTATGCACCTTGGCCTTCGTGATAGCCTGTACGGTGACGCCCCCCGGTCGCTGGGGGGCGTTTTTGGCGTTATGGCTGCTTTGGGCAGGGTGCACGGTGCTGGCTCGCGTCCCTCATCCTCTACTATTGCGTCGCGGCCTGGTAGCCCTTCCCTTCGCCTTGGCCGCCGTGACGTTAGCGTTCACCCGCCCAGGCGAGGCGCTGGTGACGCTCTCGATGTGGCGGTGGCAGGTGCGCATTACCGACCAGGGCCTCATCGCCTTTCTCTCTGTGATGATCAAGTCATGGCTCTCCGTATTGATGGCGCTCCTGCTCGCCGCGACCACATCCTATCCGGCTCTGATGCAGGCGTTGCGGCAACTCGGCGTCCCTCGGCTGCTGGTGGCGATCATCTCCTTCATGTATCGTTACCTGTTCGTGCTGGCGGACGAGGCGCAACGACTGATGCGCGCCCGGGAGGCTCGCAGCGCGCAACCGGACGGTCGTCGGGTGCGCCGGTCCATCACCTGGCGGGCGCGGGTGGCCGGGCACATGGTGGGCAATCTGTTTCTGCGCAGCTATGAGCGCAGCGAACGCGTGTATCAGGCAATGCTCAGCCGGGGGTATACAGGGGATCTGCGCACACTGGACACGCGGCGTCTGACTTTGTATGATGTCATCGCGCTTCTGATGTTCGTGCTGGCATTAGCGGTGATTGAGGGATGGGCACACTGGTGAGGAGCGAGACGAGAGGCATGCGCGAGGATGGACGTGAGCCGGTGATACGTATCGAAGGGTTGGACTTCACGTATCCGGATGGACGACGGGCGCTGCGCGACATCACGTTGACCATTTATGAAGGTGAGAAGGTAGCGCTGGTGGGGCCGAACGGTGCAGGGAAGTCCACGTTGATGCTGCACCTGAACGGCATCCTGCGCGGCCGCCATGGCCGGGTATGGGTGGATGGGCTGGAGGTCAACGAGGAGAATCTGGGGCGCATTCGCGCCAGGGTGGGGCTGGTCTTCCAGAACCCGGACGATCAGCTTTTCTCCCCCACAGTGTTCGAGGATGTGGCCTTCGGTCCGTTGCACATGGGCTATCCTGAGTTGGAGGTGCGGGCGCGCGTCGCACGCGCGCTGGCGCTGGTGGGCATGGAAGGGTTCGACGACCGGATCACTCATCATCTGAGCATGGGGGAGCGCAAGCGGATCGCCATCGCTACGGTGCTATCCATGGATCCCCGCATTCTGGTGTTGGATGAGCCCTCGGCTGGGCTGGATCCGAGGGCTCGACGACGTCTGATCCATCTATTGAGCGAACTACCCATCACCATGCTGGTCGCCACCCATGACATGCGATTGGTGCGGGATCTCCTCTCGCGCATGGTCATTCTGGACGAGGGAGAGATCGTAGCCGATGGCCCCACTGCTGAGTTGTTGGCAGATGAGGCGTTGTTGGAACGACATGGGTTGGAGGCTCCCTGAGCTTTCATCGCCCCTGCAGCTGCGGAGACGCCCTGCTGCGGGGGGATGAGCCAGCATGTCCTCTGATCGGATGGATTCAAGGAGATTTGACGGGCGTACGTAGGTGTGGTATAAGATCAGTGTCGCCCCTTCAAAGTGTGGTACAAATAGATGCCTCTCGAGTAAATAATATTGAGTCACGCTGCACGCGCTGGACTATCTTCGGATCGGTGTGGATCCGAAAGTGTCCGTCAGTGAGAAGGCGTGTGGCCATGATGTGCTTCCAGTCGCCGCTGATTCGTGGGAGAGGCTCTTAGAGCATGTCTGAATGGTAGGCCGGCACCGGCTGAAAGCGTCGTGTCGGGGGTTCGAACCATCCAAGCAGCATATTTCCAACCGTCGTCGTTCCAAGCAGGAGAATTCTCAGGCACCTCTTAGACACACTCTTAACGGATAAACTTCTTCCCCCTCTTTAACTCGGTCATATTTGTGGATACTTGTTTACGCCCGGTGAGGAAGGAGGCAAGCACAAGATATTATGAAGGATCATATCAAGCTTGCGCTCCTGGCGTGGATTTTCCTGGCCTCTTCGCTTTTCATCGTCCCCTGGAGCCCGGTTTACGCTCAAAGCAACTGTGATCCCGATGGCACACAGGCCAGCGGCGCGGTGTACCGCATCTGCATGCCGCCCGATGGCCAGTGGAACGGCGACCTCGTCATCTACGCACATGGCTACGTCTCTCCTGACCAGCCTATCCGTATTCCGGAGGAGCAGCTCAGGATAGGGGGGCGCGTCTCGATCCCCGCCCTGGTGAACGGCCTGGGCTTCGCCTTCGCCACCACCAGCTATAGCGTGAACGGCCTTGCCGTACGCCAGGGCATCAGCGATATCCTGGATCTGGTACAGATCTTTCGCACGACCTATGGCGAACCTGGCCATATCTATCTGGTCGGAGCTTCAGAGGGCGGCCTCATCACCACGCTACTCACCGAACAACATCCGGAGGTGTTCAGCGGAGGACTCTCCGCATGTGGCCCCATCGGGGACTTCCGCGAGCAGATTAACTATTGGGGGGATATACGGGTCCTCTTTGATTACTTCTTCCCCGGCCTGATACCCGGGGATACGGTCTCGATCCCTCAACAGGTGATGGACCAGTGGGATATGGCTTATGAGCCTCTCATCAGAGGGGCCTTATGGGCCAAGCCGGCCAAGACGCGTCAGATCATCGGCGTGGCTGGGGTACCGAGGCATCCTGTGAACTGGGGTAGAAACGTCGAGGCACTTGTGGATGTGTTGTGGTATAACGTCTTTAGCACTAACGATGGTATCGCTAAGCTGGGCGGACAGCCTTTTGACAACAGTCAACGAATATATCGTGGCAGCGCGAATGACCGCCGCCTCAACCGTGGGGTGGATCGGTTTCAGGCTGATCCAGGAGCGCTCCAGGAGATAGAGGCTCACTATCAGACCTCTGGTGCCCTTCAAATACCTCTCGTCACGCTACATACCTTGGGCGACCCGATCGTACCTTACTGGCATCAGGTGCTTTATCGCCGCAAGGTGATGGCAACGGGCAACGAGGCCTTTCATACCAACCTCCCCATCCTCTCACGATATGGCCACTGTAACTTCAGTGCCCCCCAGGTCTTGCTAGGGTTCGCCCTTCTGGTGCGTCAGGCCAGCGGCCAAATCATCCCAAATGCTGATCGCGTTCTCTCCTCTCCACAGGAACGCAGGGAGTATGAGGAGCTAGCCACATCTTATGGCCTGGAAGCGAAGCGGCCATAGTTTTAGAAAACTCCTTGCTTCCCCCGGAAGGCCTCGGAGACGGAGGGACTTTTCACCCACCCTGATCTTCGATGGCTTGTTCTCGAAGAGCGGCCGGTATATGAGCTGGCGAACACTGGCTTTTGACGGATTGGCGGCGTTCAGTCCACGTCGCACGTAGATCACCCATGTGAGCGCATCTATGACGCGTGAATTCCATGTGATCGTCTCAACCCTTCCGGGATTCCTGGAACCCTCGCCTGCCATCGCGGCCTGTCGAGCCGGCGAATGGGGGATCCTGAACCTGGAATACGTGGAAGACGATGAAAGCGCTTTGCAGGCTGCGGCGACTCTGGCCCATTACGCTAGGGGAAAGTATGGCCTCACGCTGAGCTGTCATCAAGAGGCCTTGTTGTCTAGGCTCCTCGGCGAAAGCCCCGCCCGCCCTGATATGATCCTGCTGACAGGCCACGATACCCACCTGCTGCGGCAGGCGATCGAGGCGATCCATCAAAAGGGCCTGCGCGTGCTCTTGGAGGTTACCGACCTGGAGCACGCTCGCCTGGGAGAGGAACTGGGTGTCGAAGGCATCGTCGCCAAGGGGTATGAGGCCGGTGGCCTGGTCGGCCGGGAGACCGCCTTCGTCCTGTTGCAACACCTGTTGAACCACATCTCCCTCCCCATCTATGTACAGGGGGGGATCGGGCTGCACACGGCGGCCGCCTGTTACGTCGCGGGGGCCGCGGGTGTGCTCCTGGACGCCCAACTCGCTCTGACGCGTGAATCTCGGCTGCCCGACGCGGTACGAGAGCGCATCGCGGCCATGGATGGCAGCGAGACGATATGCCTCGGTAACGACCTTGGGGAGGCTTACCGGGTTTACTTCAAGCCAGGGTTGAAGGCTGTCGATGAGTTACGCCGCATCGAGGAGGAACTCATCGACGCCGATCTTCCTGCCGCGGAGAAGGTGGCCGCCTGGCGGTCAGCCGTCGAAGGACGCATCGGATGGGCGGCCCCGGGGCGGCATGTGTGGCCCCTGGGACAGGATGCCGCCTTCGCCGCATCGCTGGCGCGTCGCTTCGTCACCGTATCAGGTGTCCTCAGCGCGATCCGCGAGACCATCGAGGCCCATTGTGAGGCTGCGGCGCGGCTCCGTCCCCTTGATGAGGGTTCCCCTCTCGCTCAATCGCATGGGACCCGATATCCCATCGTGCAGGGGCCGATGACCCGGGTGAGCGACAATGCCCCGTTTGCCCTGGAGGTCGCCAGAGCGGGCGGGCTGCCCTTCCTCGCCCTCGCCCTGATGAACGGAGAGGACGCTCTGCTGCTGCTGGAGGAGACCCGACGAACGTTAGGCCAATATCCCTGGGGCGTGGGCATCCTGGGCTTCGTCCCGCCGCAGGTGCGTCAGGAGCAATTCGAGGCCATCCGAGCGACCCGGCCCGCCTTCGCGCTGATCGCCGGGGGGCGTCCGGACCAGGCGCGCGAGTTGGAGCAGGAGGGGATCCCTACCTATCTGCATGTGCCTTCCCCCGAGCTGCTGCGGATGTTTCTGGCCGATGGCGCCACACGGTTCGTCTTCGAAGGCCGCGAATGCGGCGGCCATGTCGGCCCTCGCTCCAGCTTCGTCCTGTGGGAGATGCTGGTCGATGTGCTGCTGGCGCATCTCTCCTCAACCAATGTCGATGCCCAGAAGTTCCACGTGTTGTTCGCTGGGGGCATCCATGACGCTCTCTCCTCCTCTATGGTGGCGGCGTTAGCTGCTCCTCTGGCTGAACGAGGGGTTCGCGTGGGCGTACTGATGGGGACCGCCTACCTCTTCACGCGAGAGGTCGTATCCACCGGCGCGATCACACCTCGGTATCAGCAGGAGGCCCTGCGCGGCACGACGACGGTGGAGCTTGAGACTGGTCTGGGGCATGTCACGCGCTGCCTTCCCACGCCATACGTGCAAACCTTCATCGAGCGGAAGCGGAGCCTGTTGCGGGAGAACATCCCCGGCGATCGCCTGCGCCAGGAGCTGGAGGCCCTGAACCTGGGGCGGTTGCGCATCGCGGCCAAGGGGATCGCACGCCATCCGAGTGATCCGGGAGATCCGAAGACGCCCAGATACGTCTCCCTGGACGAGGACGAGCAGTATCGTCAGGGGATGTACATGATCGGCCAGGTGGCCGCGCTGCGAGATCGCGTCTGCACCATCGAAGAGCTCCATCGAGATGTTTCGGTGAAAGGCACAGAGCGGTTGACGGCTCTGGTGGCTAGGCAATACGCAGAGCGCTCTCTGGAAGCCGCTGAGCCGGCCTCCCCGCGGCCCTCCCGCATCGCCATCATCGGCATGGCCTGCATTTTGCCGGGCGCGACCAACTTGCAAGCCTATTGGGAGAACATCCTGAACAAGGTGGACGCTATCACGGAGATTCCTCCCGATCGCTTCGATTGGAGGCGCTATTTCGATCCGGATCGCCACGCGCGCGATAAGATCTACTCCCGATGGGGTGGCTTCATCGATGAGATCCCGTTCAACCCCCTCGATTATGGCATGCCCCCCAGCTCGATCCCCTCGATCGAACCAGCGCAGCTGTTGATGTTGGAGGTGGTTCGGGCAGCGCTGGCGGACGCCGGTTACCTGGAACGCCCCTTCCCGCGCGAGCGCACCGGCGTCATCGTCGCCGCGGGCGGCGGCCTGGGCGATCTGGGCTTCCTTTATTGTTTCCGTTCCTTCCTCCCCCACTTCCTGGACTCATCAAGGGAGGTCATCGAGCGGCTCAAGGAGATGTTACCCGAGTGGACCGAGGATTCCTTCCCTGGGATCCTGCTCAATGTGCTGGCCGGCCGCATCGCCAACCGCTTTGATCTGGGCGGCCCGAATTATGTAGTCGATGCGGCTTGTGGTTCTTCCCTGGCCGCCGTGGATGCCGCGGTGAAGGACTTGGAGACCCACCGCGTCGATATGGCTATCGTCGGCGCGGCCGATACCGTCCAGAGCCCGTTCGCCTTCCTGGCCTTCAGCAAAACCCAGGCTTTGTCACCCAGCGGGCGTAGTCGCCCCTTTGATGCGAACGCCGACGGCATCGCTATCAGCGAGGGGATCGCCGTCGTCATCCTCAAGCGGTTAGAGGATGCGGAGCGGGATGGCGATCGCATCTATGCCGTGATCCAGGGGATCGGAGCCTCCAGCGATGGTAGGGATCGAGGGTTAACCGCGCCGCGCCCTGCGGGACAGCTCCGGGCGTTGCGGCGTGCCTATACCAAGGCGGGTATCTCCCCCGCCACCGTCGGCCTCGTCGAGGCGCATGGGACGGGCACCCGGGTAGGGGACGTGGTCGAGGTCGAGGCGCTGAATGCCCTGTTCCAGGAAGCTCAGTCCTTCCCTCGCAGTTGCGCCATCGGCTCCGTGAAGTCGATGATCGGCCACACGAAGAGCACCGCGGGGCTAGCCGGGTTGATCAAGACGGCCCTGGCGCTATATCACAAGATACTTCCCCCGACGCTGGTGGACGAGGTGAATCCCGATCTCTGCCACGAGGGTAGCCCCTTCTACGTGAACACCGCGCCGCGGCCTTGGCTGGTCGCTGGCGATGAGGTCCCACGGCGGGCCGGTGTCAGCGCCTTCGGCTTCGGCGGCACCAACTTCCACGCCGTGTTGGAGGAATACAGGGACGCCTACGGGTCCGAACTGGCCTGTCTCCAAACCTGGCCGGCCGAGCTGTTCATCCTGAGCGCCTCGGATCAGGAGGCGTTGCAGGCGGAGGTGGATCGCCTGATCGCCTGGCTGGCCGAGGGGAATGAGCCTCCCCTGCGAGACTTGGCGTACACGCTGTACACCCGATATCGCCAGATGTCCGACGCCGAGGGTGATGAAGGAGAATGGTGGACGGCGGCCGTTGTTGCGACGTCTCTGGCGGATCTACAGGAGAAGCTGGCCCAGCTCCAGGAGAGGATGCGCGCTGGTGAGGCGCAAGTCTGGGATGCGCGAGGCATCTATTTCTCACGGGAGCCGCTGGGCCGAGGGGGCAAACGGGCCTTCCTGTTCCCCGGGCAGGGATCTCAATATCTCAACATGTTGCGCGATCTGGTCATGCAGTTCCCGCGGACGCGTGAGGCGTTTGAGGAGGCCAATAGGGCGCTGGCGGGCCAATTCCCCAAACCCCTCAGCGATTACATCTTCCCGCCTCCCGCCTGCCGCCGCGACGAGTTGGAGGCTCAGCAGCAGGCCCTCACGGACACGCGCGTGGCCCAGCCCGCGTTGGGCGCGGCCGACCTGGCCGTCGCCGACCTGCTGCGGGAGATGGGGGTCTGCCCGGACTTCGTGGCTGGCCATAGCTACGGGGAGATCGTGGCGCTGTGTTGGGCCGGCGTGTTCGATCGCTATGATCTGTTCGCTATCTCCGAGGCTCGCGGGCGCTTCATGGCCGAGGCGACGGGGCTGGATTCCGGTGCTATGGCGGCCGTGTGGGCCGGCCGAGACGAGGTGGCCACGGCCATGGGCGGGATCGAAGGGGTGACCCTGGCCAATATGAACTCGCCCAGACAGACGGTGATCTCCGGCGCCACGTCCGCCGTGGAGGAGGCGATGCGCCGCTTGGAGGCCCTGGGCATCCGGGCACGACGGTTGCCCGTCGCCTGCGCCTTCCACTCGCCATTGGTGGAACCAGCCCGGGATCGGCTGGCCCGATTCCTGCGCTCTGTGACCTTCCACGCGCCCCGTATCGCCGTCTTTTCAAACACCCTCGGCGATCTTTACCCCAATGAGCCGGAACACATACGCGAGATCCTGTCCCAACATCTGGCCCGTCCTGTGGAATTTCAGCAGGAGATCGAGGCCATGTATGAGATGGGGGCCCGCGTCTTTATCGAGGCAGGCCCACGCGATATCCTGAGCGGGCTAGTGCGCCAGATCCTGGAGGGCCGGCCGCATTTGGCCGTGGCCATCGATACCCGGGGGCCGGGATTGCTGTCGCTGCAGAAGGCGTTAGGGCAACTGATCGCCGCCGGGATCGACGTGCGTCTGGATCCCCTCTTCGAGGGTCGACGGGTGGCGCGACTGGACCTCGCCCGCCCATACGAGTCCCCGGAGCGGGCTCGCTATGGGCCTACCACCTGGCTTGTCAACGGCGGCCGCGCCCGTCCGTGGCGTGATGGCGAAGGAGGCGAATCGAGGCCAGCCGTGCAGCCATTGCAGGTCCGGCTTGTCGGCGAGGCTCCATCCTCATCCGATCAGCCCGCGGCGCGACGGGAGGCGACGGAGACTTCTCCGGCCCAGGGCGACGTGCCCGCGGAAGGCCCGATTCCCGTCAACCCAGCTTCATCGACCTCAGCCCCGTCGGAGGTGGCCCCTGCTGATGGCGGCCAGACCGCATCGGTCGATGACGAAGTGGCCGGCGTGATGCTGCAGTATCAGCAACTGATGGGGCGCTTCCTGGAGATGCAGCAGAACATCATGTTGACGTATCTGGGAGATGCCTCGGCGGAAGGGGCGGGTTCGGCTCCTCCGATCCCCGATATCTCCGAGCGGCCGCCGGAGCTCGCGTCGGAAGGACCATCGCCCAAGCCCTCTTCGGCGCCGGAGAAGCAAGTGAAGGCGGCGTCGGAGCCCGAAGAGAGCAAGGGAACCGGGGCTCCCACGGCATCAGCGTTGGACGAGCCCTCGCTGGCGGAGATGCTCCTGACGTTGGTCAGCGAACGTACGGGCTATCCCAAGGAGATGCTGGACCTGGACGCGAACCTGGAGGCAGACCTGGGCATCGACTCGATCAAGCGGGTGGAGATCCTGGGGGCGTTGCGCCAGCGCCATAGCGCCCTGGAGGAGCGGATCACCGGGCCTGTCATGGAGCGGCTTCAGGCGCAGCAGACCCTGCGCGGGATCATCGAAGCGGTCATGGCCGAGGCGCTATCGGCGTCCAAAGGAGCGACGGCTCAAAGTCAGCGCGCTCCGGGGAATGATCATAGCCTGGAGAACTCGGAGCGGCCCATAACGGCCTCCGCGGAGGGGGCAGCGCCCATCTCACGCTATATCTTAAGACCAGTGGAGGTGCCTCCAGCGGAGGCCGAGGCCGCGTTGGCGCCGGATCGTGTGATCCTGATCACCGACGATGGGAGAGGGATCGCTGGGGAGGTCGCTGGATTATTGCGTCAGCGCGGCCATCGTGCCGTGTTGATCGCCAATACCCCGGGTGCGGCGCGCGAGGCCGGTGATCAATATATGGCGGATCTCACCAGCCCGGAAAGGGTGCAGGCCCTGCTAGCCGAGATCCGTCAGGCTCATGGCCCGATCGGCGGCCTGCTGCATCTGGCGCCGTTGAAGGGAGCGCGCGCCTTTGATGATCTTGACCTGGCGAGCTGGCGGGCGGCGCTCCAAGGGGATTTGGTCTCCCTGTTCCTACTGATTCAAGGGCTCCACGATGATCTTGTGGCTGCGGCCCAGGCTGGGGGCGCCTGTCTGTTGGCGGCTACCGGCATGGGCGGCACCTTCGCCAGTGGCGGTCACGACCGGGGCATCGGCTTCTTCCCCGGGGATGGCGGCATCGCCGGCCTGATGAAGACGGCCGCTCACGAACTGCTCGCCGTCCGGGTCAAGGTGATCGACTTCAAGCCTGGAGACGATCACGCCGCCGTTGCCCAGGCCGTCCTGCATGAGCTTTTCGCCGGAGATGGGCTAGTGGAGGTGGGGTATGATGGCGCGTTGCGTCGGATCTTACAGCCGGTGTTGGCGCCGGTAGACGATGCCACCCCCAGCCTTGAGCTCGATCCCCAATCGGTGGTCCTGATCACCGGCGGCGCGCGGGGGATCACGGCGATGGTGGCACGGGAGTTGGCCGCCCGGTATCAGCCGACCTTGATCCTGGTTGGGCGCTCGCCCCTGCCGCCAGCGGAGGAGTCGCCGACCACGGCCGGGCTAACCACCGCGCGGGAGATCAAGGCGGCCCTGATCAAATCACTGGGTGGCGATGGCCGCAAAGTGCCGCTGGCCGAGGTCGAGGCAGCCTACGCGCGGCTCCTGCGGGAGCGCGAGATACGAGCGAACCTGGAGGCGTTGAGGGAGGCCGGATCACATGTCGAGTATCACCCAGTGGACGTGCGGGACGAGGAGGCGTTCAGCAGGCTCATCGATGACATCTACCGCCGGTTCGGCCGCCTGGACGGCGTCATTCATGGCGCCGGGTTGATCGAGGACAAGTTGATCAAGGATAAGCCCGTGGCATCGTTCCGGAGGGTGCTCAGCACGAAGGTGGACGCAGCCTTCACCTTAAGTCGCAAGCTGCGCCCGGAGACGTTGAAGTTCCTGGCCTTCTTCTCCTCGGTCAGCGGGCGATTTGGCAATCGTGGACAGGGCGATTACGCGGCGGCCAACGAGATCCTGAACAAACTGGCTGTCTATCTGGACCAGCGCTGGCCCGCCCGCGTGATGGCGATCAACTGGGGGCCATGGGAGGGGCCGGGGATGGTGTCGGAGGCGTTGCGGCGGGAATTCGCCCGTCGCGGCGTTGACCTGATCCCACCTGAGGTGGGGGTGCGAAGGTTCATCGAGGAACTTCGCTATGGCCGTAAGGGCGAGGCCGAGGTGCTGGTCTGTGGCGAGGGCACTCTAGCGATGATCAAAACGTCCGTGAGAGAGGCGAGCGGTGCATGAGAGGTGGGCATGACGGTCAAGGGTAAAGGCGACGTCGCCATCATCGGGATGGCCTGCATGTTCCCAGGGGCTCCCGATCTGCAGACGTATTGGCATAACATCTTGCATAAGGTCGACGCGGTGACGGATCCGCCCCCGGAAGCTTGGGATTCGGACGTGTTCTATGATCCCGCCTCCGATGCCCCGGACAGGGTCTATTGCAAGCGGGGAGGCTATTTGGGGCCTCTGGCGAAGTTCAACCCCCTGGACTATGGGATCATGCCGGCCGGCCTGGACGGCGGTGAGCCGGATCAATGGCTGGCGTTGAAGGTCGCCCACGACGCCCTGGCCGACGCTGGCTATCTGGAGCGGTTGAGGGAGCATCCGGAGGAGCGCCATCGCACCGCCGTGATCCTGGGAAAGGGGACTTACCTGAACCGGGGCAACCTCAACATGGTCCAGCATAGCCTGATAGTTGAGCAGACCCTACAGATCTTGCAGACGTTGCACCCCGAATATAGCCGGGAGGATCTGGAGCGGATCCGGGACGAGCTGCGGCGGGGCCTTCCGCCTTTCAACGCCGAGACCGCGCCAGGATTGGTCCCCAATATCACCGCCGGCCGTATCGCCAACCGCCTGGATCTCATGGGGCCTTCGTATACGGTGGATGCGGCCTGCGCGTCCTCGCTCATCGCCGTGGAGATCGCCATGCGGGAGTTGCTCACGGGGAGGTGTGACCTGGCTTTGGTCGGCGGCGCTCAGGTCACCACGCCGATTCCGATCCTGAGCCTGTTCTGCCAGCTCGGCGCGCTCTCCCGCCGTCAGGAGATCCGCCCCTTCGATAAGAACGCGGACGGCACGATCCTGGGCGAAGGCATCGGGATCATTGTGCTGAAACGCCGCGAGGATGCGGAGCGCGATGGCGATCGCATCTATGCCTTCATCAAGGGGGTAGGGACTGCCAGCGATGGCCGAGGCATGAGTGTACTTACCCCGCGCGTCGAGGGCGAGGTCCTGGCGTTACGTCGGGCTTATGAGGACGCTGGGGTCCCACCGGATACCATCGAGCTGATCGAGGCCCATGGGACGGGCACGCCAGTGGGAGATCAGGCGGAGATCCAGGCATTGCGAGAGGTCTTCGGCGAGCGGGATGGGCATCCCCCGCGTTGCGCGCTGGGCTCGGTGAAGTCGATGATCGGGCACACGATGCCGGCCGCGGGGATCGCCGGGATCATCAAGGTGGCCCTGGCCTTATATTACAAAGTCCTGCCGCCCACGATCCACTGCGATGAGCCTCATCCCAAGTTGGAGTTGGAGAAGACGGTCTTCTATATCAATCGGGAGGCCCGTCCCTGGATCCACGGTGTTCAGGATATACCCCGGCGGGCTGGGGTGAACGCCTTCGGCTTCGGCGGCATCAACGCCCACGTGGTCATGGAGGAGGCCCCGGAGGCGATCTTGCCCGGCCCCATGCGTCGCTGGGAAAGCGAGGTCGTGATCCTGGCGGCTGGCTCGCGGCCAGAGCTGATCGAGAGGGCGCGCTCGGTGAGCGCGTACGTTGAGGCCGTGTCGGATGTGTCTCTCCTGGATCTGGCGTATACCCTCAACTCCCAGATCAACGGTCAACCCTTCCGGCTGGCGGTGGTCGCCGAGTCCCCTGAGGACCTGCTCCAGAAGCTCGCCCGGGCCATCGCCCGTCTGGAGAGGCCTCAGACCCGCCAGATCAAGGAGGTGAGCGGGATCTACTTCTTCGAGGAGCCGCTTTATCCGGAGGGCAAGCTCGCCTTCCTCTTCCCCGGCGAAGGATCCCAATATCCCAACATGTTAGCCGACCTGTGCCTGCATTTTCCGGAGGTACGCGCCTGCTTCGATCGAATTGACCGCCTCTTTGCCGATCACCCGCGCGGTTATCGGCCCAGCGATTTCATCTTCCCTCGCTCCGTGGGCCCTGGGGAGGAAGATCTAAGCCGGCATTTGTGGGAGATCGACGGTGCGATTGAGGCCGTGCTCACCGCGAACTCGGCCTTGTTCACTCTGCTCAGCGAACTGGGGTTGCGAGCGGACGCCATGGTCGGCCATAGCACCGGGGAATACTCGGCCATGCTGGCGGCCGGGGCCATCCCAGTGAACGAGGATGAGTTCGTCGGCCGCTATCTGGCCACCCTCAACCGTATGTATGAGGAGGTCACCGCGGAGGCCCATATCCCTCAGGCGATGATGATCGCCGTGGGCGCGGGGCTGGATCGGGTCCTGCCCATCATCGAACAGGTCGAGGGCGAGATCTACGTGGGCATGGATAACTGTCCCCATCAGTCGGTGATCGTGGGGGAGAGAGCCGCCGTGGAGTCCGCCATGGCGATCATGAAGGATCAGGGCTTGATCTATGAGGCGCTGCCGTTTGAGCGGGCCTATCATACGCCGCTGTTTGCCCCTTACATGCAGCTCTTCCGGGACTTTTACGATCAATTGCCCCTGGCCGTGCCCAAAGTACGGCTTTACTCGTGCGTGACCGCCGCGGCCGTCGATGGCGATGTGGCCGAGATCCGCAGGCTGGCCGTAGAGACCTGGGCTCATCGAGTGCGCTTCCGGGAGACCATCCAGGCCATGTATGAGGATGGCATTCGCATCTTCGTGGAGGTGGGTGCCCGCGGCAATCTGACCGCCTTCGTAGGGGATATCCTGCGCGGCAAACCCCACTTGGCGATCCCGGCCAACCTTCAGCAGCGTTCCGGCATCACGCAGCTTAACCACTTGATCGCCCAGCTTAGCGCGCAGGGCGTGCCCATGGAGTTCGATCCCCTTTACCGTCGGCGCGCCCCCCGGCGACTGGAGTTAAGCGCGGCCGAGATCGCCGAAGCCCGAAAGAAATCCATTGGCGTGATGAAGCTGGCCACCGGTTGGGCCAGTATGAGCCTCTCACCGGAGGTGGCCGCTGACGTTCGCCGCCACGTTGCCCCGTCCTCACCCCGAGAGCGCGAGGAAGGCCCCTCACAGCCTGAAGTATACGGGGCCGCGGGGATCGAGAAGGCTACTACGAGGCCAGAGCATGACCGGGATGCCCAAGCCGCATCCTCGCCCTTGCCAGACGTAGAAGTCTCTCATCCGAGGCGATCATCCACGCGTGCCCAGGTGATGCAGGCGCACCTGCGGCTCATGGAGCAGTTCCTGCGCACCCAGGAGACGGTCATGCGACGGTTCCTGGCTGGCTCGTCCGTCGCGCCATCCTCCCTGATGCCCCAGGCCGAAAGACCAACCGCTGCGGAGCCCTCTGAACCTGATGTGCCCGCCGGAGCGCTTGTGGAAGAGACTCAGGAGGCGGAGCGAGCATCCGATTCTGAGGTGAGCCAGGGACCGTCGGAAGCTGCCATGGAGGAGACTTCGGCGGAAGAAAAAAGCATCCAAAAAATATTATTACATCTCGTGAGTGCGCAGACGGGTTATCCCGAGGAGATGCTGGATCTCTCGGCTAACCTGGAGGCCGACCTGGGCATCGACTCCATCAAGCGCACGGAGATACTGGGGGCCTTCAATCGGGAGACCGGCCTGTTGGCTCCGGAGGAGATGGAACAGGTCACCTCCATGAAGACGCTGGGAGAGATTATCGATTTTTTCGAGCGGCGACAGGGAACACGGCAGATGGGAGGAGACGAACCCCCTCTGAAATGTGAGCGAACGCCAGCCGGGAGTGCGGCGCCTGAATCCCCCATCCATTCAGATGACGGGGGTTCGACCCTCGTCGCCCCAAGCAGGGGGATCTCCGAAGACACGACAGGGCACGCGGAGGGGGCGCGGCCGCCTTCCATGCCTTTTATCCGTACCGTGCGCGCCTACGTCCCAGGACAGGAGCTAGACGCCATCTGCGTCCTCGACCTGAACGAAGACCTCTTCATGCGGGATCACACCCTGGGACGGGACGTCTCGCGATTGGATCCGGACCTGCTGGCGCTGCCGGTGGTCCCCCTCACCATCAGCATGGAGATCCTGGCCGAGGCGGCCGCATCCTTGTTGCCGGACCTGGTGCTGGTAGGCATGCGAGAGGTACGGGCGTATCGGTGGATTCTAATGGAGGAAGGATCCATTTCCCTGCGGGTGGTGGCTAAGCGCAGGCCGGCTCCACAGGATCATGAGGTCGAAGTGTTTTTGACGGAAGCTGAGGGGGACGTATCCCCCCGTAAGCATCCGATCATCGAGGGCGTCATGGTCTTCGCATCGTCCTATCCCGCCTCGCCGCCGGTGAGTGCGTTCTCGCTAAAGGGAGAGCGCCCCTCGCGTTGGTCGCCTCAGCAGCTCTACGCCGAGGGGATGTTCCACGGCCCGGCCTTTCGAGCTGTGGAATCGATAGACAGATGGGGGGAGGACGGCGCCGTCGCCACATTGCAGGCGTTGCCCGTCGATCGGTTCCTGCGCTCCCAAGCCAGTCCGACCTTCATCGCGGAGCCCATCGTGCTCGACGCGGTGGGACAGATCGTGGGCTTCTGGACGATGGAGCACCTGGAGAGGGGTTTCGTGGTCTTTCCTTATTTTCTGGAGCGGCTGGATTTTTATGGGCCACCCTTATCCCTGCGAGAGCAGATCCGGTGCCAGGCACGTATCCGCCTGCTCGATGCAGGGCTGGTCCGCTCGGATTTCGATCTTATCGATCAGGCCGGCCGTCTGCGCATACGGCTCCAGGGCTGGGAGGACAAACGGTTCGATCTCCCCCGGCGATTTTACCGGTTCATATTGGATCCTGGCTCGCGGCGGCTCAGCGAGCCCTGGACGAAGCCGCTGGCCGGGCTCTCGGATGAGGCGCCCTATCGATGCCGCCGCGTCCACGGCTTTGCCGAGGGCTTCTTCGAGGCCCATTATGGCTTCTGGGAGAAAGTATTGGCCCACTTGGCCCTCTCTCGGACGGAACGCCAGGTGTGGCGGCGGAGGGAAGGGCCAGCCAGGCGCCGGATCGAGTGGCTGCTGGGCCGGGTAACCGCAAAGGAGACCGTCCTCGATCTTTTGCAAGAGCGATACGGCCTGGCCCTGTGTCCGGCGGACATTGAGATCGTTCAGGACGAGAATGGCCGGCCTCTGGTAAAAAGCGTGCGGCCTATTGAGCAGATCGATCGTCCCTTGGAACAGTTGATCGCCGTCTCCATCAGCCACGCGGGCGGCATGGCCGTCGCTGTTGCTGGGCCAGCCGATGAGCCCATCGGGGTCGGCATCGACATCGAGCCGATCCGCCGGCAGGACGAGGCGTTCGCGGAAGTGGCCTTTACCCCGCAGGAGCGGGCCTTGCTGGCGACGGTGGAGGAGGGAGGGGAGGCGGCCTGGCCGTTGCGTCTCTGGTGTGCCAAGGAGGCGGCGGGCAAAGCCCTGGGGCGCGGCCTGGTTGGAGGGCCACATGGGATCATCGTGAGGCGGATTGATCCCCGCACGGGGATCATGCAGGCGAGCCTGGCCGATGAGATCGCTCGCTCGTTCCCGGGAGCCGACGGCCAGGAGATTACGGTGTACACCGCCCGTGAGGGCGATATCGTTGTAGCTAGCGTGCTGGGTGGAGGTAGTCGTGAAAGGAGCTATGAAGACAAGGCACGAGGTTATGCAGGAAGTGCTTAGCCTGCTGGCGCAACTGGCCAGCGACTGGGAATACGATGGGGAGATCACCGAGGAGACCTACCTGTTCGCCGATCTGGGGTTTCAATCCCTGGATGCCGTCGTGCTGGGGAATTCCCTGCAGGAGCGGTTCGGCAAGCCAATCCCCTATGCCGACCTGCTGGCCGAGATCGGTCAGCGCGAGGTTCAGGATGTCACCATCGGTGAGTGGGTGGAGTTTACCTATAGACATCTACAGGATGGAGATTAGGGATTAGAGATTGGAGATGAGGATGGGTGTAAAGTCGCTGTTGATCGGCCTCGATGGGGCCACGTTCACCGTCCTGGACCCCTTGATGGAACAGGGCGTGCTGCCGTTTTTGCGATCGTTTATGGAGGAAGGCGTGCGTGCGGGGCTGCGCACGGTGGTGCCGCCTTTGACCCCGCCCGCGTGGACTTCGTTGCTGACGGGGCGCACGCCGGGCCATCATGGGATCTTTGATTTCTTTCAGCTGGATGCGCCAGGCAGCAAACAGATTCGCCTGACCACATCTCACGACCTCCGCTGTGAAACCATCGCCCAGCTGGTGAATCGCTATGGACTGCGGGCCACTGTGCTGAACTTTCCGGTGCACTTTCCACCGCCTGCACTGGATGGGTACGTGATCGCCGGCTGGATGCCCTGGCGTCAGTTGCGCCTGGGATGCCACCCAGCGGATCTCTACGACCGGCTGAAGCAGCTACCTGGATTTCATCCCCGGGAGCTGGCCATGGATATGTCGCTGGAGGCCAAGGCGACCGAGGGCTGCTCTGAGGATGAGTATGTGGACTGGGCCGAGCTGCACGCCCGTCGGGAGCGACACTGGCTGGCAGTGGCGCGCCATCTGATCCAGAAAGATCCCACCGAGCTGGTCGCGATCTTGCTCGATGGCCCGGACAAGATCCAACACCTATGCTGGCGCTTCCTGGATCCATCGCTGTGGCCCGAGCGCCCCACGCCGGAGGAACGGCGGATCCGGGAGGCCTGCCTGGCGTACTTCCGCCAGCTGGATGGGGTGCTGGAGGAGATGGTGGCGATGGCCGGCCCCGAGGCCACGGTGGTGATCGCGTCGGACCATGGGTTTGGTGCCACGACGGAGGTGTTCCACGTCAACACGTGGTTGGAGCAGGCGGGCTATCTGGCCTGGTCCACGGAGGCGCCGGTGGACGAAGAGCAGGATGGCCTCCTGGGGATGGGGCATCTCTCCCGTCATACGCGTTGGCTGGACTGGGAGCGTACCCGGGCCTACGCGGCCACCCCCACCAGCAACGGCATCCATATCGTGACGGCGGAGCACAACGATGGCCACGGGGTGCGGCCCGAGGAGTATGCCCGGTTCCGCGCGGAGCTGGCCGATGCGCTGCGCAACGTCACCGATCCCGTTACCGGCGAGCAGGTGGTCTCGCGCATTTGGACGCGAGAGGAGGCCTTCCCAGGAGAAGCGGCTGGCTGCGCACCGGACCTCACCCTGGAGCTGCGGGACGGAGGTCTGGTCTCCATCCTGCCCGCGGATATGCCCTTACGGCCGCGCCCTCGGCCGGCCGGTGCCCACCGCCCCGTGGGCGTCTTCATCGCGCGCGGCCCAGGCATTCGTCAGGGGATGGCCTTCAAAGAGCTATCGATCCTGGATATGGCGCCCCTGTTGCTATACAGCATGGCGTTACCCGTCCCGGCGGATCTGGAGGGCCGCGTCCCCCTGGAGATCTTCGAACCGTCCTTCCGGGCTAAGCGCCGGGTGGAAACAGCTCCGGCCGTGGGCCAACGGGAGCAGCTGTCCACCGATTCGGCCAGGGAATCCGCCTACGACGAGGAGGCGGAGGCTGTGTTGGTGGCTCGGCTGCGAGACCTGGGATATATCGAATAACTTCATTGAGCGGCTTGGAGGTGTTCTGTGTCGATGATCTCTGTGAACGGCATCCGGTTCCATTATTGGACGGTCGGCCAGGGACCGGATGTGATCCTGTTGCATGGCCTGGGAGGTAACCTGGCCATCTGGCACTTGAAGATGGTACCTCTGCTGCGAAACATGTACCGTGTGACGACCTACGATCTGCGCGGCCACGGCTATAGCGATATGCCGCCCACCGGCTACACCACGGGCGACATGGCCGACGACCTGCGAGGCCTCATGGACGGGCTGGGGATCGAGCGGGCCCACCTGGTGGGCCACAGCCTGGGGGCGGATATCGCGCTCCACTTTGCCCTGCGTTATCCTGATCGGGCGGGCAAATTGATCCTAATCGAGGCTGGGCTCCCGGCCATGGTCAGCGCACGCAAGGACGAGAATTGGATCGGTTGGACATACTGGGCGGAGATGATCGAGCGCTTCACCGGACACAAGGTGCCGCCGGAAAAGCGCACGGACTACAAGTATTTGCTGCGTCAGAGCCTAGAGATCCCGATCCTCTTCGGCCCGGCCCGAGGTAAACCGCGTAAACAGGAGAAGTTCCTGAAGCTGTTGGAGACGACGACCCTGGTGCAGGATTACGAGGTCGTCGGGGAACTCACGCTGGAGAACATCGCCACGATCCCACATCCTAAGCTACTGATCTACGATACGAACTCGCCGTATCTCGAGACATATCGGGCGCTTTGTGAGGTGGCCAAAAACTATACGGCAGTGCTCTTACCAGGCAGCTCCCTTCGGCACTTCTTCCCCCTTGAGGAGCCTGAGAAGCTGGCGGAACACATCAAGGCTTTCCTCTCGCCGGAGGAAGAAGCGCCTGAGGGCGGGGGCGAATGAGCAAGAGTGTGCTGATCACCGGCGCCGGGATGGGACTCGGCCTAGAGACGGCGCTTTACTTGGCCCAGCGGGGATTCACCGTCTACGCCAGCGTGCCTGAGGCGGCCCATCGGGACCTCGTGATGACGCGGGCGGCCGAGCAGGGCGTAACGTTGCACGTTCCACGGCTCGATGTGACCGATGAGGCGAGCATCCGGGAGACGGTGGGCACGATTCTGGCCGAGACAGGACATGTGTACGGCGTGGTCCACAACGCCGGGATCAGCCTGCGTGGTTATTTCGAGGATTGCGAGGAGGAGGAGATCCGGCGAGTCATGGAGGTGAATTTCTTCGGTACGTTGGCGGTCACGCGGGCGGTCTTGCCGTCCATGCGCCAGGCCGGACAGGGACGTTTGATCTTCATCAGCTCCATCGGAGGCCGTATCGCCTCCATGGCGCGGACTGCTTATTGTGCCAGCAAGTTCGCGATCGAAGGGTTCGCTGAGTCGTTGATGCAAGAAGTGGCTCCGTTGGGGTTGCACGTTAGCATCATCGAGCCGGCCATCATTCGCACGGAGCGCTGGACGGTACATCGCGGGATCGCCAGGCGGGCATTAGACCCGGATAGCCCCTATCGGGAGTGGTTCCAGAGGCAAGAAGAACTGGCCGACGTGCTGGTGCGTACCTCGCCGACGAAGCCGATGCACGTGGCTCGAGTGGTATATCGGGCGTTAACCGCCAGGCGGCCCCGGTTACGTTACATGGTAGGCTGGCGGGCGAAGTCGGTATTACTCTTGCGCCGTCTCCTCCCGGGGGAGCTCTTCGAGCGATTCTACTTTGGGGAGGCGATGCGACGAGTGGCAGGATCGTCATCATAGGCGGAGGCGGATCGAGAAGATGAGCGCTCTGTATTGGCTGCTCCGCCAACTTGGGCTCCGCCATATCGTGAGGCTTAACAAGGCCAAGCGGCTCAGCGATCGCTTCATTCGAGGGTTCTATGTGACCCATGCGTTGCTGGGACTCGCCAGCGTGGGGTTTCTCCAGGAGCTAGGGGATCAGGGTTCTGTGGATCTAGCGGAGTTCGCTTCGCGGGAGGGGATCGATTTGGAGATCCTGACCCCGCTATGTGAGTACCTGTACGGCCTGAAGATCCTACGGTGGGAGGGACAGCGTTACGCCCTGGATACGACGGGTGAGCTCATCAGCGATATGCTGATGGGGGCGTTGCTCTCGGTGCAGGCTTACGCGAACATCCTCTATCACCTGGAACCCCTGCTCCGCGGGCAGGAACACTACGGCAGCGAGGTAAGGCGCAGGCCACGTCTCGTCGCCGAGGGGAGCGGCCTTTCAGCTCAATTGCTGGCCTTCCCGCTCGTAGCCAGCCTGCTCCGGAAGAAGGGAAGCCGGCATGTGTTGGATCTGGCCTGTGGTGACGGGACGTTTCTCGAGGTCCTGTGTTCTCACGATGATCGCATCACTGGCTATGGGTTGGACATCGCGCCGGAGGCGATCGAGCTGGGCAGGCGAAGGTTGGCGACGCGTGGCCTGGAGGATCGGATTCACCTGTTCGTGGCCGATATGTTTCGCATCGATGAGATCACGTATCCCTTGCCGGAGATCGATGCGATCACCTGCATCTACGCTTTGCATGAATTTCTGACAGAGAACGGGGAGCAGGTCGTGGAGCTGTTGAGGAAGCTGCGGGGGCGGTTCCCGCAGACTCCTCTGATCGTGTGCGAGGTCATCCGTCACTCGCCGGATGAGCTGCGGCGAAAGCCGGGCGGCTTGCTCGAAATCCAGCTAGTGCATGCGCTTTCCGGTCAACGCCTGGGCACGCGACAGGAGTGGCGGGAGATCTTCCGGCGTGCTGGGTTCACAGAGATGGAGGAACGATACCTGGGATTCGTTCGGACCGACATCTTCACAGTCCGATGAAAAAGAGAGTAGACAGCTTGACGATGACGGATAGCGTGCTGGTAACGGGGGCATCGGTCGGGTTCGGCAAAGAGATCGCTTTGCTGTTGGCCGAGCGCGGGTTCACCGTCTACGCGACCATGCGTCATCTGGACCGACGCGGTCCGTTGGAGGAAGAAGCGGCCCGCCGCGGGGTCTCCGTGCGGATCCGGCGCCTGGATGTCACCGATCGGCCCAGCATCGAGGAGACGGTGCAGTCCATTGTGGATGAGACCGGCGGCGTCTATGCCGCGGTCAACAACGCGGGTCTGTTCCTGCGGGGCTTCTTCGAGGATCTGACGGACGAAGAGATCCGTCGGGTCTTCGAGACGAACCTGTTCGGCGCGATGGCCGTGACGCGGGCCGTGTTACCTCACATGCGGGCTGCCGGGCGAGGGCGGATCGTGGTGATCTCCTCGGTGGCCGGGCGAATCGGCTCTCCCTCCGGCAGCATCTACAGCGCCAGCCGATTCGCGCAGGAAGGCTTCGCCGAGGCGCTGCGGCAGGAGGTGGAGCCGCTGGGCATTTACGTGAGCCTGGTGGAGCCGGGGATCACCAAGACGGAATCGTGGACCATCGATAAGGGAGCAGGCGTGCGGGCCCGAGACCCCAACAGCCCATACTATCCCTGGTTTAAGCGTGCCGAGGAACTCTTCGATCAGGCGATGCGGTCGTCGCCCATCACCACGCGAGACGTGGCCGAAGCGGTGTACAGGGCGATCACCGACAGGCGACCACGATGGCGTTATATGGTCGGATGGCGGGCTCGAATCGTGATAGGGCTCCGCCGTTACGTCCCCGAGGAGCTGTTCAATCGCCTGTACTTTGGAGAGGTCATGCGCCGCGTCACCGGAGGAGCGAGGGGGACATGAAGGCTGCATCGCGGTCAGTGACAGCGTTGGCGGAGCAACTCCCCGGGCGGCTACGGTTTCATCCGATCAGCCAGCCGGGGTTCGGCGATCGGCATAACAGTTGGGCCTGGGCTATGTGCTGGTGGAAGGGACATCTCTATGTCGGCACGAATCGGGCCTTCCTCTGCGCCGAGCGGGCATCCATTCGCGCAGCGCTCCCCTGGCTCTCGCGCTTCCCTTTCGTGCGGTATCCGCCTGAGGACCCGGATGCAGAATGCGCTTCGGATTACACCGATCTGCCGTTGGAGGCGGAGATCTGGCGTTGGTCGCCCGATGACGGGCGTTGGGAGCGCGTGTTCCGGTCGCCTCGGGACGTCCCCATCCCGGGACATCCGGGTAAATACGTCGCCCGAGATATTGGGTTTCGGGACATGATCGCCTTCTCCGAACCGGATGGTATGGAGGCGCTATACGTCTCCGGCGTGAACAGCCGTTTCATTTACAGTAAGTACGGCAGGGTGCCGCCGCCGAGATTGTTGCGGACGACGGATGGCCTGCACTTCGAGGCGGTCCCCCAAGATCCCGGCACGTTCTTCGGCGATCTGGATCGCTCCACCCTACGCACCCTGGCGGTCTACAAGGGGCGACTGTTCGTGGTCGCCGGTGCTGTCCAGGGCGATGGGGTCCTGTTGGAATCGGATCAGCCCGCCCTGGGTAATGATGCCTTCCGCCAGGTCAGCCCGGAAGGGATGCGGGTCTTCGAGATGGTCGTTTACAACGGCTACCTGTATCTGGGTCTGCGCGATCCCCAACGCGGATATGCTGTGGTGAAGACGGACGCGGAGGGGACGCCCCCTTACACCTTTACGCCCGTGGTGACCGATGGGGCTTATCTCCCCCGACCCAGCCTGAGCGTGATCAGCATGTATGTCTTCCGAGACAGATTATACGTGGGTACGGACCGGCCGGCGGAGCTGATCCGTATCCATCCGGATGATAGCTGGGACCTGGTCATCGGTACGCCGCGGCAAACCCCGACGGGATGGAAGGAGCCGATCAGCGGCCTGGACGCCGGCTTCTACAACTGGCTCAATGGACATCTGTGGCGGATGGTCGAATACGAGGGGCGGCTTTACATTGGGACCATGAACATGAGCACCCACCTGCGCACCATCCCAGAGGCTGAGCGCGTGCTGGCGCCTAATTATGGGTTCGACTTGTTTGAAAGCGAGGATGGGGTCCACTTCACGCCGATCACCTTCAACGGCTTCGGGGACATGTTCAACTTCGGGGCACGCACCTTCGCGGCCACGCCGCATGGGCTCTTCCTGGGCACCGCGAATAGCTGGTATGGGTTGCAGATCTGGCGAGGCGTATCCGCAGCTCGGCGATTTGAGGATGCATCCGAGGGGCATGGCGAGGAAGCCAGTGGGGATGAGACAGTGGGGTGGTTCCCAGCCCGGCTTCAGGCCGAACGCGTGGATAGGAAAGTCATCCTCTCCTGGGAGCCAGCAGCGCGCGCCCGCCGATATCGGATCTGGCGGGCGCGGGTATCGGACGAGCGACGCGCTGTCGAGCAGAATCCCTTCTTGCGGCGGCTGCTCAAGATCGCCCGCGCCGTATTGCCCACCTTACAGAACGTCTACCTGCCCCCACTGCCAGAGAAGTTGTGGATCCCGGGCGCGTATGAGGAGGTGGGGAGCACCGACCAGACCATCTTCGTCGATCCATCGGGCGGGGAAGGGGTCTTCCTCTACTACATCCAGGCGGAGGGCGCGGATGGAAAGGCATTGGGCTGTTCCAATCTGGTGGCCGTCCCCTCCCTGGCGCCCAGGGCCACCTTCGATCGGCTGATGAAGGCGTTCGATGAGCGAATGCATGGGCAGGATCTCGAGGAAGACGCCCTCCGTGATGCGATCGAGCGGGCTCGCGCCGCCGCCCTGGCGGGGGACGTGTCGGAGGCGGATCGCATACTGGGGGAGATCATGCAGGGGTTGACGGAGGGACGTTTCGGGGTGGGCGATCCTATCGCCCTGGAGGATATCGCGTTGCTGGTCTCGCGTTTGCGACGTCGATTGAGCCTGATTGAGAGTGGATGGATCTCCCTGGAGGCGCTGTGAGGGCATCATGGCTCGCTTCCTGATCACCGTGTGGCCCCTATCCGGCCATGTGTACCCTAACCTGGCCCTGGCGACCGCCTTGCGTGATCGCGGGCATACCGTCGCCTTCTATACCGGGGCCCGGGCCCGCGCCGCGATCGAGCGAGAGGGGTTCACCTATCTGCCCTTTAAGGCGCTGGATGGGGAGATCCTCGAGGAGATCATGGCTCCTGGCTATCTCAGCGCTCCGACCCCCTGGCATCGGGTTCGCCGGCAGAAGGCCATCTATCGTGAATGGCTGGTAGGCACGCTCCCGGGCCAGCTGGTCGATCTGGAGGAGATACTGCGAACGTGGCAGCCTGATGCGATCATCTGCGACCCGACCATGTGGGGGCCGATCCTCGTGCTGCACGAGGCGTTTCAGGCGCCCGTGGCCGTCTTCTCCTACACGGTGGGATGTCTCTTGCCTGGGCGTGATGTGCCGCCACCCGGTCCCGGGTTACCGCCCCCGCGAAACGCGAGGGATCGTCTGCGCGCTGCCGCTTATGGAATCGCTCAGCACTTGGCTACCGCGGATATCCGGCGGGCCGCCAACGAGATACGACGACGCTACGGGCTCCCCCCTTTGCGTGTCACGGTCACCGAGCACGCGGGGACGATGCCTTTGTACCTGGTGACGAGCGTCCCGGAGCTTGATTATAACCGGGATGACCTGCCGCCGAACGTGCACTATGTCGGCCCATGCCTATGGTCCAGGCCGGCCTCGGAGCCCCCAACCTGGATGGACGAACTTCCCTCAGATCAGCCCTGGGTACACGTCACCGAGGGGACGCTTCATAACCAGCGCCCTCTGCTCCTGTGGGCGGCCGCGCAGGGCCTGGCCGATCTGCCCGTACAGGTGATCATGGCGACGGGTACCCATCGCCGGCCGGAGGATCTAGGACTGGGGCCGCTGGCGCCCAATATCCACGTCAAAGCGTGGGTGTCCTATCCGCATCTGCTGCCACGGACCGCCGTGGTGGTGACCGCCGGAGGCGCAGGCACGGTGTTGGCGACGTTGCAGGCGGGCGTGCCGATGGTCGTCGTGCCTACGGAGTGGGATAAGCCGGAGAACGCTCAGCGAGTGGTGGAGAGCGGGGCCGGGTTACGGCTGAACCCCAAACGTTGCACGCCGACGCGGTTACGCTCCGCCGTCGAACGGATCCTGCGAGATCCGTCGTTTCGGGAGAACGCTCAGCGGTTAGCCCGGCGGTTCACCCAATATGGGGGGCCGCGACGAGCCGCGCAATTGTTGGAAGAGATGGTGATATGAAACGTGTATCCTGGATTGTTCAGGTAAGCCTCATCTTATGGCTACTGGTCGGAGGGCTTAGTCCCTACGGGACAGCCTGGGCTGAAGAGCCTCCCGACCAGGAGGAGTTCGTCCTGGCCGCGCCCCAGGGCTTCGGGGATCGCCACAACAGCTGGGCGTGGTCCATGCAGTGGTGGAATGGCCATCTCTATGTGGGGACCAATCGGGCCTTCCGCTGCGCGGAGTTCGCCTCGTTGAACCATATCGCCCCCAGCCTCTTTCCGTACCCGCCGGAGGACCCGGATATCGAGTGCACTCCCGATCCGACGGATCTGCCGTTGCAGGCTGAGATTTGGCGTTGGACTCCCGAGACGGATAGCTGGGAGAGGGTCTACCAGGCGCCCGCGGATGTGCAACTGCCCAACGGGAAGTGGGTAGCGCGGGATATCGGCTATCGGGGCATGACGGTCTTCCGCGAGCCGGATGGCACCGAGGCGCTCTATGTGACCGGCGTCAGCCCTCAGTTCCTCGGCTTTGAAGGAGTGGAGGATCTGCCCGCCCGTATACTGCGATCGACCGATGGCGTGCATTTCGAGCCGATCCCGCAGGATCCGGGGACGGCATTGGGGAATTTCCCCTTCGCCGCGTTCCGTAACCCCACCGGTTACAAGGGGAAGTTCTACGTCGTGGGAGGGATGGTACAGGGCAGCGGCGTGTTGCTGGAATCCGAGACTCCCGCCGAGGGCAATGATAGCTTCCGGGTCGTGAGCCCCTCCGATATGATCGTCTCCGCCGTGGCCGTCTACAACGGCTATCTGTACCTCGGGCTGCGTGATCTCCTCAGGGGCTACGCGGTCGCCAAGACGGACGCCTCCGGCGAGCCCCCGTACACCTTCACCATCATTGTCGATCAGGGCGGTAACCTGGACCTCTGGCGGAATCCCGAGGTGCTGAGCATGCAGGTCTTCGACGGCCGCCTGTACGTTGGGGGGAACGGGCTCATCATCGGCCCGCTGGGCATCATGGGGCCAGCGGAGCTGATCCGTATCAACCCCGATGACTCATGGGATCTCATCGTCGGCTATCCGAGGCGCACGCCCGATGGATGGAAGTTCCCATTGAGCGGGCTGACCGCGGGCTTCGGGAACTTCCTCAACGGGCATATGTGGCGCATGGAAGTCTACGAAGGAGAGCTTTACGTGGGCACCTTCGACAGCAGTACGACCTTCAAGGATGACCCGGATGTGGCGCCCCTCGTTCAGTCGCTGATGGGCTTTGACCTTTACCGCACCGCCAACGGCGTCGATTTCATGCCCGTGAGCACGACCGGCTTCGGGGACCCGTTCAACTTCGGCGTCCGGACGATGGCGGCGACCCCGCATGGCCTGTTCATCGGCACGGCTAATCCCTACTATGGGCTGCAGATCTGGCTCAAGAGGCGTTACGGGATGTTCCTCCCCCTGCTGGTGACGTCCCCTGCCCCTTCGTTACGCTCCTACGCCCCACCTCAGGAGGAAACGGCTTGCAAGGTAGCATCAGGCGATCGAAGGGGAGCCAGCCTGTATGGTGAGCCCATTGGCGGGGCGGTCGTCCTCTCATGGCGTCCCTTGCGCGGTGCGGCGGCCTATCGCATCTGGCGATCCCAGGCTGGCCTAGCGACCTTTGCCCCGGAAGGCCCACGTGTCCAGGATGAGGATATGCTTACACTGGAAGTCCTCAAGGGGCAGCGGCCGTCTTTCACGGATATCGGGCAGACGTCAGGTTGCTATTATGTGGATCAGGGGGTACACTTATCTCAGAGATCGTACCTCTACCTGGTCGAAGGCATCGATGCCATGGGGCGGTCGGTCGGGTGGTCTCACTTGACGGCTGTCCCTGGCGCTGCTCCCTCAGTGACCTTTTCCTCGCTGATCATGAAAGCCACCGAGGCGCACGCCAAGGGATATCTATCCTCAGCGGGATTCGAAGAGCTCAGGCAGAGGCTAGAGGAGATCCGATGGCTGCTAAGGAATGCCCACGACGCAGCCGCTCGACAGCGACTAGCAGCCCTTCGGGAACGCCTCTCACAGCCTGGGGGGATCTTCCCGGCCTCATGGATGTCTGAGGATTTCCTCTATCTTGTGGACAAGTTAGAGAGGCGGGTGGATTTGATGGAGAAGGGGTTTATAGAGCCGATGGATCTGGAGTGACGGCTTTCGTTCCAAGACGCTTGGCTTTATGAGCAGGGTCGTTTTCTTTCGCCGCTCCCGTCTAGTGCAGAAGGAGGTTCATGATGGAGAGCCGTGGTATACACATAGGGGCACGTTATCGTAGGCTGGCTCCGATTGCTTTGGTCCTGATGATCGGCCTGCTGACTGCTTTGGCGGTACCCGGGCAGGCCTCGAGCCCGCAGGCGACGCCGATCCCGCTCACACAGGATGAGTTCTCCTCTATCGCGCCCCAGGGGTTCGGAGATCGTCACAATAGCTGGGCATGGTCGATGCAGTGGTGGAACGGTTACCTGTACGTAGGCACCAACCGGGCGTGGCATTGCGCCGAGGTCGCTGCCCTGACGAACATCTTCCCTGGGCTGGTGACATATCCACCGGACGATCCGGACGTGGAATGTACCCCGGATCCTGAAGATCTCCCCTTACAGGCGGAGATCTGGCGCTGGTCGCCGGCGACTGGATGGGAGCGAGTGTATCAGGCGCCCGCGGATGTTCCGCTACAAAGCGGCAAGATGGTGGCCAGAGACGTCGGCTACCGGGGTATGACGGTCTTCCGCGAGCCGGATGGCACCGAGGCGCTTTACGTCACCGCCGTCAGCCCTCAGTTCATCTTCGAGGAGCTGACCGATGTGCCAGCCCGCATCCTGCGGTCAACCGATGGAGTGCACTTCGAGCCGATCCCACAAGATCCGGGCACAGCTCTGGGGAACTTCCCCTTCAGCGTCTTCCGCAATCCTACCAGCTACAACGGACGGTTTTACGTCACGGGAGGCACGGTCCAGGGAAGTGGCGTGTTGCTGGAATCCGACGATCCGGCCGCGGGCAACGATAGCTTCCGCATCGTCTCGCCTCCAGGCATGATCGTCTCCGCGCTGAAGCCCTACAATGGGTACCTCTACGTGGGCGTGCGGGGGCTCTGGCGTGGCTACTCCATCGTTAAGACGGACGCCAGCGGAGATCCTCCCTATACCTTCACGCTGGTGGTGGAGAAGGGCGGATATCTCCGGCATGGTCGGAACCCCGAGGTGCTGAGCATGGAGATCTTCGACGGCTACCTGTACGTGGGTGGCAACGGTATCTCCGTCGGCTCGATCGGCCCCGGCGCCGCTGCCGAGCTGATCCGCATCCATCCTGATGATTCCTGGGATCTCATCGTCGGCTATCCACGACTGACCCCTGATGGGTACAAATATCCGCTCAGCGGCCTGGAGGCTGGCTTCGGGAACCCGTTTAACGCCCATATGTGGCGAATGGCGGTGTATGATGGCGTGCTGTACGTGGGGACCTTTGACACCAGCACCACGCTCCGCAACGATCCTCAGCTCGGCGGATACGCGCAGCGATTCGCGGGGTTTGACCTGTATGCTTCTACGGACGGCATGCACTTCACGCCGGTGACCATGGACGGGTTTGGGGATGAGTTTAACTTCGGCGTACGAACCATGGCCTCCACGTCTGAGGGGCTATTCATAGGTACGGCTAATTACTACTATGGCCTGCAAATCTGGCGCGGCCAGAGCGGAGCTCCCCCAGCGTCAACCGAGACTCCAACCCCGACGCAGACCCCTGTCGCGGGAGAGGTCGCTGGGTGGGTCTTCCTTGACCTGAATGGGGATGGCCGTCGCGATCCGTATGCCGGGGAGACGACCGGTATCCCTGGTGTGACCCTGATCCTCCGTGATGCGGAGGGGAACGCCTTCACCACGCGAAGCACAAATCCCTCCGGGTGGTACGCATTCTCCAACGTGCCGCCCGGCATGTATACCGTGGAGGAGCAACAGCCGCCTGGATACGTCAGCACCAGCCCGGATGTCGTCGCCATCGAGGTGCTTGCCGGAGGACAGCATATCGTGAACTTCGGCGAGATGCTCACCACCTCCACACCGACGGCGACGCCGCGCGATACGCCTACCGCGACGCCAACGCTGACACCAACGGCGACGCCAAGCAACACGCCCACCGCGACGCCGTCACCGACGCCGACGGATACGCCCACACTTACCCCCACTGCCGGGCCCGTGGGAGAGGTCGGCTATGTGGTATACCTGCCGCTGCTGGCGAAGTGATGGCATGCGTGGTCCTGCATCGCCCGGTGTCCTCATATACCAGAGGCGCCTCAGGGCAAGGTGCCGCCCGGGGATCAGGCAGCACCTTGCCCTTGTTTTCCAACATCGTTAACGAGGAATGCGTATGACCGAACGCCCTAATATCATCGTGTTAGCTGTGGATACTTTACGCGCCGATCATCTCGGGTGTTATGGATACGCGCGCCCTACCAGCCCGAACATCGATGCCCTGGCTGAGGAGGGTGTCCTGGCGGAGAGGATGCTCTGCCCGGCCATCCCGACTTTCCCCTCCTTCACCACGTTCTACACCGCCCAGCATCCCCTGACCCATGGGATCATCGCCCATGGTGGGGACGCACGATTGGCTCGCGAGGCGCCTCATCTTGTCCCGCTCTTGTTGGAGGCGGGCTATACGACCTGCGCCGTGGACAACCTCATCCGGGAGAGGATATGGTTCGGCCGCGGCTACGAGTTTTGCATCGATCCAGGGCTACGACGCCCCCTGTCCATGATGGTGACCTGCGAGGAACTGAACGCCCGGGCCATCTCCTGGTTGCGCCATTATCATCACGAGCCCTTTTTCCTTTTCATCCATTATTGGGACCCCCATACGCCGTACACGCCTCCGGAGCAATATCGAGAGCTCTTCTACGAGGGGGGCAATCCGACCGATCCCGAGAACCGCTCGCTGGAGAAGATGTGGGAGCACCCCAATGGGATGATCGCCCGGGATAGCTGGCTGCGGACCCCCGAGGGCCTGATCACGGATGCCGACTACGTCGCTGCCCTCTACGACGCGGAGATCCGCTACCTGGACGATGGGATTGGCCAGATTATCACGGCCGTTGATGAGTTGGGGTTGACCGAGAACACGCTGATCATCCTCATGGCGGATCACGGGGAGAGCATGACCGAGCATGGCATCTACTTCGATCACTTCGGGCTCTACGAATGCACGATCCATGTGCCCTTCATCGCGCGCTGGCCCGGCCGTCTCCCGGCTGGAGTGCGGTTGTCCCACATGTTACAGCTCAGCGACATCGCGCCGACGTTGCTGGAGGCCATTGGGCTGGTGATCCCAGGCGCTATGGAGGGCAAGAGCTTCTGGCCCTTGCTGACGGGCGCGTCGAACAGCGGGGGATGGGATCGGGTGATCAGCGTGGAGGCGACCTGGCAGGCCAAGTGGAGCCTGCGGACCGAGCGTTATAAGTTCATCCTCGACCGGGATCTGGGAGAGGACGGGAGTCCAGCTCACGAGCTTTATGATCTGGTCGCCGACCCGGGGGAGACGGTGAATCTGGTTGAAGCCCAACCACAATTGGCCGCGGAGATGGAAGCCGAGCTGGAAAGCTGGATCGCGCGCCGGCTCCATGAGCTGGGCAAGCAGGAGGATCCATTGATCACGGAGGGCGCGATCCTAAAATCGACATGGCTGATGCATCAGGGAGTAAGCGCATGATGGACATGAACACAGCGCAGCAGTCCGATCTGGCTTCTCTCCTGCAGGAATATCTTGCAGCCGTGGAAGCGCGGGATCTGGATCGGTGTCTCGACTTTTATACCGATGATGCCATCATCCACTTCGCGATGGGCGTCTACAAAGGCCGTCAGGCTATCACGGACTGGCATCGCGAGCGGTTCAACGCGGACTTGCGTGTGCTCCAACTCGACAGGGTCTCCTCTCAAGGCGACGAGCTGACCTGCGAGTTGGTGATCACCTCGAAACGCTTGAAGGCCTGGCGGATCAACACCCTACGGGGTAAGGGGACGTTTCGTTTCGAGAATGGGAAGATCAAGGAGGCTCGATTCTCGTTGGCGGGAGCGAATCCCCTGGAAGGCTGGCGATAGTTGAAAGCGAACGGCGAGTTTGCTCATCCCATGCGAGTGCTGTTGACGGGCGGGACCGGGTTATTGGGATGGACGTTGTTGCAGAAGATGCCCCCGGAATGGGAGGTCGTCGTTGCCGTTCACCGGAACCACATCCCTCCCCTGGGCGCTCATATCCGTCCTATCCTCATGGATCTGACCTCCCGCCAGCAGGTGCGGGAGGCCGTGCGATGGGCGCGGCCGGACGTGATCATCCACACCGCGTCCATTGGAGATCTCGACGCTAACGAGAGAAGGCAGGAGGAAGCCTGGCAGGTCAATGTGGAAGGCACGCGGTTCCTGCTAGAGGAGTCGCTGCCGTATGAGCCCCTCTTCGTCTTCTGTTCGACGATCTACGTCTTCGACGGCACCGAGCCGCCTTATGCTGAGGACGCGGTGCCCAACCCGATCAACTTCTACGCCAGGTGTAAGCTCGCCGGGGAGCGGCTCGCCCAGCGCTTGGCGCATCGGTTGCTCCTGTTACGCCCGAACACGACCTATGGCTGGCACCTGCCCGGCCAGCGTCCCAACTGGGTCACCTGGCTACTTGCCAAACTGAGCGCAGGCCAGCCGGTCAAGGTCGTCGATGATGTGCATAACAACTATGTCTGGGTGGGCGATGTCGCCGATATCATCCTGGCTGGCATCATCCAGGGGGTGACAGGGGTCTTTCACGTCGGTGGCCCGGAGTCGATGAGCCGATACGTGTTTTCGCTTCATATCGCTGACGTCTTCGGCTATCCCCGTGATCTGATCTCGCCGGTGTCCAGCGATTACTTTGCCAGCCTGGCCCCGCGGCCGAGAAGCGCCATATGCTCGATCGAGAAGATGGTGAGGGTTCTGGGGATTCGGCCCCTGACCGTCCTCGAAGGGCTGGAGCTCATGAAGCGGCAGGAGGAGATGCGGGTCCGGCTGGGACGGGAGTATCATGAACTGGTCTCGGCCTGAGGATCGGCTCGCCGGCCTAAGCCGACGCCGATTTCTCCAGGGCGCGCTGGCGGGCCTGGCGAGCTCTCTGTTGCCCAGGCGGGTCATGACGGCCTCGCGATATCGGGTCGGCGTGGGCAAGGACGCGGATCCTTATGTCGCCACCTTGCGGGCCCTGGATGCCTGTAGCGAGTGGCCGCCGCCGGAACTCTTCGGCCGTCAGGTCATCATCAAGCCCAACCTCGTCGTGCAGGCTTCCCCGGAGACAGGGGCCGTCACAGATCCACAAGTCGTGCGGGCGATCGTGGATACGGCTCTGGCGGCCGGAGCGGCCGAGGTGTTGATCGCGGAGGGAGCGAAGGGGGGTGAGTATTTTTCGGCATGTGGCTATGATTTCTTCCAGAGTTATGATCCCGCGGGACGCGTTGCCCTGGTCAATCTGGATGAGCAGCCCGCTACGCTGGTGGCGGTACCCGATGGATTGGCCTATCGTCAGATCTACCTGCCAGAGCTGGTGCTGGATGCCGAGGCGTACCTGATCAGCGTGGCTAAGCTGAAATGCCACGTGGAGACGCTGGTCACGCTGTCGATGAAGAACCTGTTTGGGCTGCCACCCCTTCAAAGATACCAACATGCTGAGGCTACGGTGCAGAGCCGCTTCGCCATGCACGAGCGTGGCGTGAATCAGGCCATCGTGGATCTGAATCTGGCGCGTCCCATCGATTTCGCCGTGGTGGATGGGATCTGGGGAATGGAAGGAGATGGCCCCTGGGAGGGAGATCCCGTGCGGATGGATATGGTCATCGCGGGGCGCAACGCGCTGGCGGTGGACCTGGTTTGCCTGCAGGCCATGGATGTCCCTCAAAGCCAGGTGCAGCATCTCGCGTACGCTGTAGAGAAGGGGTTGGGACCAGCCGACGCGAGCTCGATTGACGTCTTGGGGGATCCCTTCTCTCCGAAGACTTTTCGCCTGCCCACGATCCCGCCGTTCATTGAGCGCCCGCGGGCCATCCCGTCCGTCTTCGCCCCGGACAGGGGCGAAGGGACTGCCATCGTTTATTGGGTGGACCGTCCCTGCTGGACTCGGGTAGAGATCATCCGCACCTCCGACCTCACATCTGATGTGACGGCCGTTCGCCTGTTACGCGGGTGGACCCTCCGCCTTGCCGGAAGGGACATCCTGATCTGGGATGGTCGCGATGACCAGGGCCAGCTCGTGCCAGAGGGCGAGTACACGATTCACATCGAGGCTACCGGGGGGGAGGTCTCGCGTAACCACGCTCACGCGACCGGTTGGGTCTCGGTGGTGGCGGAGGAGATGAGCCAGCGGGCTTACCTGCCCGCCGTGCTCCGATGAGGGACATCAGGCATAAAGAGGAGCTGATGCATATCCGAGATCCGAGGGCGATTGGGGAAGCGCGACGCGCTATGTTTCCACGATGGGTATACATTCTACAGGTGAGCGTCGTCCTTATCGTGATGGTGGGAGCCTGCGCGCCCCGGAAACGCCCGGTGAAGACACCCACCCCAGCGGCCCTGGAGGTTCGGACACCTCCGCCGGTAGAGGAGGTCCCTGTGGGAGAGGGTGCTTGCGCTGTGGAAGAGATCCGCTATTTTGGGCTGGGCGGGGAGAACGACTGGTCACCCGATGGAGAGCTTTTGGTCTTTCAGCGCCGGGATGCCTCGGGCATCTATCAACTTTACATCGCGCGCCCTGACGGCTCCGACGAGCGCTGTATCACCTGTGAGCCGGTGCCTGGCGGTCCCTCCCAGGATCGACACAAGGGATTCCCCGCCTGGCATCCGAGCGGGAAGTACATCGTGGCTCAGGTGGAAATGGAAAGCCATCCGCCATTGAAGCGGCTGACCGAGCCAGGACGCGGGGCGTGGAATAACCTCTGGGTGCTGACCCCGGACGGCAAACAGTGGTTTCAACTCACCGATTATCCCTCCCTGGCGCCCTCTGGGGTGTTGAACCCTCGCTTCTCTCACGACGGCAGGAAGCTGTTCTGGGCTGAGAAGATCGGTCGGGCGACCAAGGAGAGCCCGTTCGCCCAGTGGCAACTCGTCATAGCGGACTTCGTCGTGGAGGCGGGACAGCCGCGGTTGGAGAACGTCCAGGCGTTTCGCCCGGGTGATGGGCGTTTCTTCGAGGCCCATGGCTTCACCGCGGACGATTCGAAGGTCCTTTTCTCTTCGGATATCGGCCTATCCACCCCCTTCGCCATGGATATCTTCACTTATGATCTGGCTACTGGAGAGCTGCGAAATCTCACGAACTCTCCCGACGAATGGGAGGAACATGCCGCCTATTCGCCCAACAACCATAAGATCGCTTTCATGTCGAGTCAATGCTGTCCCGGATATGACCCAACCCAGTTTAACGTGAGGAATTTACAGATCTTGCAGACGGAAGAGTATATAATGGACGCTGATGGGAAGAATTGGGTACAGTTGACCCACTTCAACACACCGGGATTCCCCGAATATACGCCTGAGCACAGCGTGGCAGCCGTGGCTAGCTGGCATCCCGATGGGACACAGTTGGCCGTGGCCCAATTCCTGGTGGGCGAAAGCTACGACAGCGTGGAGGCCCATCGGCTCTGGATCGTGAAATTCAAGGGACGGTGTGGTTGATCACGATGGCATGGCAAGGAGAAATCGCCAGGAGGTCCATATCCTCGCGGGGGATGACGTCGACGAGTGCCGGCCGCGTGGCTCACCATGCCGGGCTGCCTCTGAAGACGAAGGTCCTCTATGGCCTCGGCGAGGCGAGCAACGCCATTAAAGCATTCACCTTCGGCCTGTTCCTGCTGTTCTTTTACACCACCGTCCTGGGCCTGCCCGGGACCTGGGTAGGCATCGCCACCTCCATCGGCCTGATCTGGGACGCGGTCATCGATCCGTTCATCGGGCATCTCTCCGATCGCATCCATCCTCGGCTGGGACGCCGCCACGCGCTCATGTTGGTAGGGGCCATCGGCATGGGCGTGGCTTTCTTCGCCATCTTCCGCCCGCCTCGCGGCCTCTCCAGCACGGCGCTCTTCGCCTGGCTGGTGGCGACGAGTCTGCTCTTGCGCACGACCAACTCTATATTCATGGTACCTTACCACGCCCTGGGCGCGGAGCTGAGCCGAGACTACCATGAGCGCACCGCGGTGACCAGCGCACGGGCGGCCTTCGCCCTCGTGGGCACGCTGGTGGCGGCAGGGCTCTCCTTCTCTGTCTTCTTCCCCGATCGCACGCCCAGCGTGGATCCCAAGCTCGATCCCTCCGGTTATGCTACGATGGGCCTGGCCTTTGGACTGGCTATGACGGCGTTGGGCCTGGTGGCCACTCTGGGAACGTTGTCGCATCGCGCATCTGAGGAGCCGGAGCCCCGCGCCCGACAGGAGGAGCGCCTCGGCTTCGTTCGAGGGTTGCTCATCTGTCTCCACAACCCGGCGTTCCTGTTGCTGACCCTCTCCGCCTCGCTATTCTTCCTGGCCAGCGTGATCAACGCGACCGTGGCGATCCACTATCTCGTCTATTACGCGGGCATCACGAAGAGCAATGCTCTCAGCCTCTTCCAACTCTCTTTCTATGTCGGCGCACTGGCGGGCGTGGCCCTTTGGCTACGCGTCGCCCGTCGTTGGGAGAAGCAACATCTCTATTTCGTGGCCACCCTCGCGGTCGCCGCGTTGATGGTCGCCGCCTATAGGCTGGTGGGGGAGGGGCGCCTGTTCGGCACCGGGAACCTGTCGGCCCTGTTGATTGGGCATGGGACTGCGGGCCTCTTTGCCAGTGCCCTCTGGGTGTTGCCGCCGTCGATGATCGCCGATGTGACGGATTGGGACGCGCTGATCACCGGACAGCGCCGCGAGGGGGTCTTCTTCGGCATTTATTCCTTCAGCCAGCAGGTGGCGGCCAGCCTGGCCATCCTCATCACTGGCGTATTGGTGGATCGCTTCGCGGGCCTGGTGCCTGGCCAGGCCACACAGTCTCCCCTGACGATCGAGCGCCTGGCGATGCTCTTCAGCTTATTGCCGGCCATGATCGTGTTGGTGGCCGCCCTCCTGATCCTCGGCTATCGCCTCACCAGGGGACGTCTCCAGCAGATCCAGGCGGAGCTTGGGGGGTGGGTATGAGTTCGACATGGGAGGTGAGGAAGCCGCGATGAGGGAGAAGCGCCTCGTCATCTATGGGATGATCCCTTTCCTCCTCGCATATGCGCTCTTGCTTCTGAACGGGAAGCTGATCATGGCCTCTCCGCATCCGCACGCGAAGATGGATCTGGTCTTGCCTCCTACGCCTCAGCCGTTGCCACCCACGGGCGATTGCACGCTGGATAACATCTTCTATGGCGCCGTGCCGCCGGGCGGCGAACAGGGTGACGTGCTGGTCTTCGTGCATGGGCTCTCCGGCCTGGCTGAGGATTGGTGGGCCGAGAACACGACGGCGGGGCTGAATGATATGTACATCCTGGCGTACAACGCGGGCTATCGGACGGCCTTCGTCAACCTGAACGTCGCCGCGGCGACCCCGCCGGAATGCCATGTGAAACGCCGGCCCGCCAATGATATGATGGGGAACGGGAAGGTACTCAGCCAGCAGCTCGACGCGATCACGCAACACTACGGAGTCAGCCAGGTTGATATCATCGCCCATTCCAAAGGAGGCGTCGACGCGCAGGCCGCGACCGTCTGGTGGGGCGCGTGGCCTAAGGTTCGCAACGTGTTCACGTTAGGGACGCCTCATCAGGGCTCGCTGCTGGCCGACCTCCTCTGGAGCCCCGAGGGATTCTGGGTGAGCATCCTCCTGGGACAGCGAGATCAGGCGACGTTCAGCATGCGGACCGGCTCGATGCAGTTATTCCGATCGCTGACGGATCCCGCCACGGTGGATGACAATATACATTACTATTCGGGCGCCGGGAATCACTGGAACACGCCGGGGACGATATATGAGATCACGGGGGAATGGCTTCAGAACCATCCTGAGGGCGGCGACAACGATGGCGCGGTCACCGTGGCGAGCACGTCCCTGGCCGGGGCGGAGACCCTCTTCCTGGAGCCGTGGAACCATGCCGAAGTATACCTGGGGAGGAACGCCTTCCCCTATATCCTCCAGGTCCTAGAGGGACCTCCTCCAAGCTTTCACGCCTACCTGCCCTTGTTGTACCGCGAAGGAGGGGCTGCCGCAAGCAAGCCCGAAGGGACCGCTCCTGACGGTGAGAGGGCTTCGGGCCTCGCGCTTCATCGGGCGGGGCCGATGTCTGGCGTGCTGACCTCCAGCTATGTCCTCCGTGGAGGCCGGCTGGTCGGTTCCATCTGGGAGACGTTGCCCATCGAGGATCAGGTGCGAACGGCCAGGTTCACCCTGATCACCACGGCGGAGGAAGTTACAGCTACCCTGATAGATCCTCAGGGGAACGAGCTCCCGATGCGGTGGGTGGGCCGCGGGGATCAACAAGGGCTCTTCGCGTCGGCGTCCTGGCTGACCAGGAGGATGGATCGGCCGGCGCCAGGGGAGTGGAGCGTACAGATGGATGGCCCGTCGGGAGCCGGATATCTCTTGATCGTCACGCTGGATAGCCCATTGCGTGTGGGGCTGAGGGGCCTTCCCCGCCAGCCCGTGGCGCCAGGGCAGGCGGTGCGTTTGCAGGCCTGGGCCCATGATCCGCTGAGCATCACGCGCATCGAGCACGTCCGGGTGCGATGGGAAGCTCCTCCCTGGCTCACCTCCCAGGGATGCGCGATGGACGGTGATATGACGTGCAACGTCGCCACTGCGAACACGATGTCCTTTGAAGAGGCGACGGCGGTAGGTGAAGAGATCCTGAGCCGCGCCTTCGTCGAAGAAGGGGTATATGGGATCTCCGTTAGGGTGAGGGGACATACCGGGGCCGGATGGTCCTTTGAGCGATCCTTCGTTTATTCGTTCGCCGTCGCGCCCGCGCGGCGAGACCGCGATGTGTGGAAAGCGCAGGCCCTATGGCCTGGGAGGTGACTTTCATGTGGATAATCTCTTCTCCGTTGGGACGGCGGGTCAGCGTGTTCTGTCTCGCCACAGCGCTCCTGTTGGGGCTTGTGGCCCCCGCTGGCCTGGCCCAAGCGGCCCCGCCAATGGAGGCGACCGCCCTGACCAGGGATTTTGAGCCCATCATCGTTCGAGGGGGTCAGGCTCCCCTATTATCCGGCGCCCCGCTGGATCAGATCTTCGTCTACCGGGAGGTCGGAGGCATCTGGGAACAGATCCCGTTTCAGATCGACGAGCTCACGGCGTCAGGCACCTACACGGCTACCGAGGATGGGGTCTGGGATGCCAATGACGAGGTTGTCTTCATGGCCGGCGATCTGGGAGATCGAGCGACGACCTCCATCGTTGCTGCTCTGCCGATTACCGGGCTGTGGTACGAGGTGGAAGTCAGAGATCCCACCAACCCGTCGCAAAGGGGATGGGCTTACATCGTCCGTTCGACGGTGCTGACGGATAGTGTCGCCACAGATTACGTGGATTACCTCGCCCCGAATCGACGGGTGCGGGCGCGGAGCTACGAGGTCGGTTGGGCCGCGTCTCACGCGGGGCTGGACTATATGACCCTGTTCGGCGGTGATGATATCCTCGATCGCACGAAGCTGCGCGTGAAGTACCGCATATGGCCGCTGCCCCAGCGATGGGTGTTGACGGAGGACAACCTGCCGGCCCCCGAGCTTCGGCTGGTCAAGGACGGCCCCGTCCGCGTGATCGTCCAGCGCGGCGGGGCGACGACGCTGGCTTATGCATCGCTGTTGCAGACGACGAGCCTGATTGACCTCTCCGGGCTGCCCGGGAACGTCATCATCGATGAGATCCGTGTCTCCTCCGATCTGACCGGGACCATCACGAACGCCACTTTTTACAATGAGAACGTCCCGGCTGGGGTGACCATCGACGGCACGCCGGATGCGGTGCCGACTACGCCGTTCACCCATCCCTGGCGTCAGATCAGCCTGGACGATGGCACGATCGTTCAGGTCGTCAGCCTGGGGGAGACGGGGGGCACGCTGAGCCACTACTACAAGGATGACGCGACGGTGGATCCCGATGACACGGGCGACCATCAATCGTTTGGCGATTCCGGCGTATTGGTGGTCGGCCCAACGGAGCGGATCTTCTCCGTCAAGAGCGTCCAGTACATCCTGCCGGGCCGGCAGAGTAACCGAGGTGCCGAGTTCTATGGGATATTCCAAAGTCCGCTCCAGGTCACCGTTCGCGCTCAGGCGCGGTACCATCTCTTCGCCCCATCCGTGCTCAGGGGGCAGGGATAAGGCGTTCGCTCATTAGGAACACGCGATGTGGTAGGGGCGAGGCCATAGGCTTCCTCTTCCGGGTGTGGCCGCCTTTGGAGGGGGAAAGATGGCAGGAGAGGGCCTCACCCGTGCGGTTAAGAGTGGGCACAGCGTCGCCGTGTCTCTACGAAAGTCGAGTCTATGTCGCGTGTATGCTAATATGGAAGTGAAGCGCAGCATGCTGCGCCCCTACCATGGGCATGCGTTCCGTTAAGGGGTAAGACATGTGCAAGGGCTTGCTGTCCGTCCGGTATGTGATCGTGATCGCCATCATCGTCGTGATCGCGATCGGATGTCAGCGCGTGAGCGATGGCCAGAGCCTGGGGAAGGCGCCGGACGATTTGCAGATCGCCCGGGTGCAACGGGGCACCATCGTGGCCACGGTATTCGCCGTGGGCAACGTCGCCCCGGACCGGGAGGCGCATCTGGCCTTTCCCATCATGGGGACGGTGCGGAGCGTCGATGTGTCCGTGGGTGATCGCGTTGAGGCGGGACAGGTCCTGGCCTCGCTGGATACGACCGACCTGGAGCGCGAGCTCGCCAACGCCGAGCTCAACCTGGCGATCCGTGAGGCGGAGCTGGCTCGGTTGAAGGCGGGACCATCTGAGACGGATCTGGCGGCCGCCCAGGCGGCTCTGAAGGCCGCCCAGGAGGCCCTGGCGGCGATCCAGGCGGGTCCCAGCGAGGCGGAGGTGGCCGTGGCCAGGTCCGCGCTTAGGATGGCGCGGGAACGCTATGAGCGATTGAAGTCTCAGCCTGATCCGGAGGCCGTTCGACAGGCTGAACTACAATTGGAGCAGGCGAGAAACAGCCTGTGGCATGCCCAGGCACAACGCGATGCGATCTGCGGCATGGAAGGGATGAAGTCCCTGTGTGAGGCCTTCGAGGCCGAAGTGGGCAACAGGCACGTCGCTGTGCAGATGGCTGAGTTGGCCTTAGAGCAAGCCAAGACGCCCGCGAGCGAGACCGAGTTGCAGGAGGCGTGGGCACAGGTGCAGTTAGCTCAGGAGAGGCTGGACAAGCTCCTGGCAGGACCGGATCCGGCGGAACTGGCGGCGGCCGAGGAGCGGGTCGCTCAAGCGCGGGCGCGGCTCGAGGCGTTGACGTCAGGCCCCTCACCGGAGGAGCTGCGGATCGCTGAAGCGCGAGTGCAGCAGGCCCAATTGGCGTTGCAACAGGCTCGGGAGAATCTGGCGGATGCCAGGCTGATCGCCCCCTTCGCGGGACTCATCACCTCGGTCAATTATCGGGTGGGCGATGCGGTCAGGCCGAACCTGGCTGGCATCACGCTGGTCGATCCATCGACATTGAACATCAAGGTCAACGTCGCCGAGGTGGATGTCGCTCGGGTCCAGATCGGACAGGAGGCGGAGGTCATCCTGGACGCCATGCCGGACCGCCCGATTAAAGGAGAGGTGATCAGCATCGCGCCGGCAGCGCGTTCCGAGCAGGGCGTGGTGAACTACCCGGTCACCGTCCGGCTCATGGAAGCTCTCCCGGAGGTTAAGCCAGGCATGACGGGTAACGTAAGGATCATGGTCGGACAGCGCGAGGATGTCCTCCTCGTGCCCAATCGTGCTATCCGTCGCATCCGGGGACAACACGTGGTGATCGTGCTGAAGGGGGATGAGCTGATCGAGACCCCCATACGCATCGGCCTGAGCAACGATACCGTCACCGAGGTTCTGGAGGGGCTTAAGGAAGGGGATCGCGTCGTACTTAACCCCACAACGATCCGCTCGGGCCTGGGAAGCGGACTGCTCCAGGGTGGGGCTGGAGATTAAGCTCGTCGAGAGGGAGATGCGGCATGGTGAGGGCTATGATCGTGAGGCTGGAGAGGCCGGAGATCGCCAAACTGGTGACGATCACGCTGGTCGCCGGGCGTAGCCTGTCTGCCAACAAGTTACGATCAGCCCTGACCATGTTGGGGATCATCATCGGCGTCGCGGCGGTGATCACGATGCTCTCTATCGGGCGTGGCGCCCAGGAGGCGATCCATTCGCAACTGCGCGGCCTGGGCACGAACCTGCTCTTCGTGTTGCCGGGCAGCGCGTCCGTCGGCGGCATTCGGGCGGAGACCGGCACCGCAGGGACGCTCACGCTGGAGGATGCCTACGCGCTGATGGATCCCATCAACGTCCCCGCCGTGCTCGCGGTGGCTCCCACCTGGAGCGGCATAGGCCAGGTGGTGTATCAGGGCGCGAACCTGCGTACCCGTATCCTGGGGGTGACCCCTGAGTTCGAGACGGTGCGCAACGCTCGCGTGTCAACTGGCGAGTTCATTCAGCCCGCCCATGTGGCCAGCCGCAGCAACGTCGTGTTGTTAGGCAGCGTGGTACAAGAGCGGCTCTTCGGCGATCAGGATCCGATCGGACAATGGATTCGCATCAATAACCTGCCTTTTCGCGTCATCGGCACGCTGGAGAGTAAGGGGGTGACCGGTTTCATCAATCAGGATGACGTGGTGCTGGTTCCCATCACGACCGCCTTGAGCCGCTTGGACCCGGGGAGATCCTATCGTGGAGCGAACGTCATCACGGGGATCAACGTCCAGGTCGTCAGCGCCGATCTGTTGGATGAGGCGACGGAGCAAATCAGCGCCGTGCTTCGGAGGCGCCATCATGTGCTTTACGAGGATGACTTCGCCGTCATCGGCCAGAACGAGCTTATGAAGACGGCCAATCAGATCATCGCGATCTTCACGTTCTTCCTGGGCGGTGTGGCCGCCATCTCCCTGATCGTCGGCGGTATCGGCATCATGAACATCATGTTGGTCTCGGTCACGGAGCGGACCAGGGAGATCGGAATTCGCAAGGCGGTGGGGGCCACGCGGAGGGACATCCTGGTGCAATTTCTCATGGAAGCGATCACCTTGACCCTGGTGGGCGGGGTCATCGGCGTGCTGCTGGGCAGCGGCGTGACGGCCCTCGTCTCCGAGGTGGACCTCGGAGGGGTGACGTTAAATCCGACCATTGGCCTGGACGCGGTGCTGCTGGCCATAGGGTTCTCCGCGGCCGTAGGTATCATATTCGGCTTATATCCCGCCAGACGAGCCGCCTATCTTAACCCCATCGAGGCGCTGCGTTACGAGTGAATCGATGCGGTGATCCCATGTCACCGCAGAGATGTCGAGGGCGCAGAGGGCCCTTCTATTCTCTTCCTCCTTCCTCCTCGCATGCCTACCAGTCCACGTGGCGGCGTTCCTCCACGACGCGCCTGTACACATCCACCGTCAGGCCGGCGATGCGATCCCAGTTATACAGCTCGAGCACCATCCGGTAGGCGTTCTCCGCTCGTTGGCGCGCCCAATCCGGCCGGGAGAGGGTGTGCACGATCCCCCAGGTCAGCGAATCCGGGTTATCCGGGTAAACGGTGATCCCCGTCTCCGCGTGTTTGACTACTTCCTTCAATCCGCCCACCTCGGAGACCACCACGGGGCACTTCGCGGCCATGGCCTCCAACGCCACGATCCCGAACGGCTCGTACAAAGAGGGGAATACGGCACAGGCCGCCAGATGGAAAAGGCGATTGCGGTCCTCATCGGAGATGAAACCGGTGAACAGGACCTTCTCGCCGACGTTGAGCTCCCAGGCCCGATGGCGGAGCTGATCGAGCAGGGGACCGCGGCCGGCGATCACGAACTTGGCGGACGGCTCCTGCGCTAGCACGCGAGGTACAGCCTCCACCAGGACATGAACGCCCTTTTCATACACGATCCGTCCCACGTTGAAGACGATCTGCTCCTCGGGGAGGGCGTACATGGCGCGGAAGCCCGTCAGGTCCTCGTGGGCGACGGCCTGGAAGGGCGTCGGATCCACCCCGTTGGGGATGACGTCGATCTTGTCGGCCGGGCAGTTGAAGAACTCCCGTATCTCGCCCGCCATGTACTCGGAGCAGGCGATGACCCGCCACGCCTCATAGGTCAGCCACCACTCCACGTGATGGATCGCGCGGGCCTGGTCGCTGTTGAGTTGCCCCCGGCCGCGTCCTTTCTCCGTGGCGTGGATCGTCGCGATCAGCGGCGTCTTATGTGTACGCTTGAGCGCGTTCGCGGTGAAGGCCACCAGCCAGTCGTGAGCATGGATCAGGTCGAAAGGCCCGGCTTGGCGCCACAGCGTCTCCGCGTATCGCTCCAGCTCCAGATTGGTCTGCCAGGCTGAGGTGTAGATATCACCGCTCACAGGCGGAGGATCGACGCGGTGAATCGTCACGCGATCCATGGATTCCGTCGGCGCGCCGCCAGCCCAGCGCGGGGTGATGAGATGAACCTCCATATCCCCGCGGCGGGCCATGGCAGGGAGCAACTCCATGACATGCTTGCCCAGTCCCCCTACCACGTGAGGGGGATATTCCCATGAAAGCATCAAAACGCGCACAGTCGCCTGTCCTCCGTAAGATCAAACTCATTCATATCACCGCGGAGAACGCAGAGGAGGAAAAAATAGAGAGGCTCTGCGTTCTCGGCGTCTCTGCGATGGGTTAACGTAAGGCGCGCCTCATGGCCGATCGCCGGTTCACGGCACCGGGCCGAAGCGTTCTCCGCCGATGACTTGATATAGATACACTGGGGCGCGGATCCAACTGCCGTCTACGTCGAAGGCGAAAGAGCCGTTCAGGCCGTCCCAATGGGTCGCGTTGACGGCCGCCATGACGCCTGCTCTGGTGGGGCTCCCATTCTGTCTGATATCCCAGGCGATCGCGTCCAGCAGCACGTTCGCCGCGTCATAGGCCAGAGCAGCCTCCGGTCCTGGCGGCCCACTCGCCAGCTCTCGATAGCCGTGCACAAAGGCATCCGGCCACACAACGACTCGCAGGCTGGTCACCCATACCAGGCCCATCGCGGCCGGCCCCGCCCGTTGGAGCACCACCATATGGGCCGCCTCTGGCCCCCCGATGATCGGCCCCTGATACACAGTTCTATCCAGCGATGGTAAGATTTCAGCTACCTGCTCGGGATCTCCTCCCAGCGCGAGGGCCACGCGCGTCGGTGTGGGCTCATCCTGAGGCGCGAGCTCCAGAACCCCTAGCCGCTCCGCGGCCGCGCGCAACGGCGCGGCGAACGGACCATCTTCCACCACCCTCACTCGTCCATTTCCGCCAGGCGTCGTCATCGCCCACCGCACCACGGCCTCGGCCAACGTCTGATCCGAGGCGAAGAGGCGGAACGCGTTGGCATACTCGCGCACCACCTCGTCCGGCACCGAGACCGGAGCGATCCACGCCAGCCCCGCCTCCGCCAAGGCCGGCGCGGCCGCGGCCGCCGTGGAGCGGCTCAGCGGGCCGATCACCCCGACCACATCGGGATCGACGGCCAACTTGCGCGCCTGGAGGGCGGCCTCCTTTGGATCCCCATCATCGTTCAAGGCTACTAGCATCACCCCGTAGCCCGCGACCCCGCCCGCTGCGTTACGCTCGCGCAGGGCCAGCTTCACCGCGTATAGGGCCGCGTACCCATCAGGTCGATATAAGCCCTCAAACGGAGCGATCATGCCGATCTTGACGATCGGCGGGGTAGATCGCGGCAGCGTGCAACCCAGCAGGGATAACGAAAGCAATAAGGCGGGGAGCATGTGTATCAAGCCCTCTGTGAAGCCCACGAGGGCTTTCCCTGCCAGGCGAGCCCGGGCATCCATGTCACCGTCCCTGGTAGCGCTTGATGTTGGCCTGGTGCTCTTCCAACGTGCGAGCGAAGACGTGGCCGCCATCGCCAGTAGCGACGAAGTAGAGGTAATCCGTATCCGCGGGGCGTATGACGGCCTCGATGGCCGAGAGCCCTGGGCTGCAGATGGGGCCAGGGGGGAGCCCCGGGTTCAAATACGTGTTATAGGGGGAGATCACGCTGCGATACTCTTCGAGCGTCACCGGGCTCTTCCACCACTGGCCCGTGTCCGGCTGATACCCCATCGCATACTGCACCGTGGGGTCGGCGTTAAGGTGCATCCCCTTCGCCAGGCGATTGAAATAGACGCTGGCGACGATAGGGCGTTCCTCGGGCAGGGCGGTCTCCCTCTCTACGATGGAAGCCAGGGTGAGCACCGTATACAGCGAGAGGCCGCGGGCCGCGGCTTCCTGGCGCAGTTCCGGCGTGACCCGACGATCGAAGTTGTCCAGGAAGATGCGCAGGATCTCGGCCGGCTGGGCGTTCACAGGGAAGCGATAGGTGTCCGGGAACAGGTAACCCTCCAGGGAGGCCCCCTCGGGTCGGTCAGTGAGGAAGTCATACCCGCTCAGCCCAACGCTGCTGAGATCGCCGCTCCGCACCAGCGCCAGGAAGGCGTCGCCGTCCGTGACCTCTGCCTGCTCTAACAATTCAGCGACCTCCTCCGCGCGCAATCCCTCCGGGATGGTGACGACGACCTCTCGGGCCCGGGCCTGCAGCAGAGCCTGAGCGATCTCGGGGATGGTCATGCCGGGGGAAAGCTCAAACTCCCCAGCCTCCAGCCTGGCGTCGATCCCCTCGTGACGGATATATAATCGGAACAGGTCGGCGTCAGTGATGAGCCCCTCCTGCTCCAGGCGATCCGCGATCTGAGCCGCGGTCTCCCCTGGTGACACCGTAAATCGCACTCGCGTGGTCGTCTCCGCGGCGGGACGCATCAGATCCGCCTCACGAAAACGGAGGTAAAGCTCGATGACATAATCCTCAAGAGTCGCCAGCGTGAGGGGGCGCGGCGTGCCGGGCTGAGCGAGAGCCAGCGCGCGCTCAGGATCGGGCTTATCCGCCCATTGCTCCTGAAGGTGTGCCCAGGCGATCGCGCCCGAGCCGATGACGGTGCCGATGGTCAAGAGAAACACCAGGGAGCGCAGGATTAAGCCCAACAGGATCAGCGATCGAGACCCAGAGGGCGTGGCTTGTGACGCTCGTGATGGGCGTGGCATCGGCTGCATGAATCCCTCACTCCTCGTCCGGTTCCGGAGGTTCAGGCAGGAGTGCTGGGCCTCGCCTGGCCTCCAGCCACTCCTCCAGGATAACGGCCGCTGCGGTCGCGTCCAGGCCAGCGCGACCCGAGCTGCCCACGGCGCGGAGCCGCTCCTCCGCGATCTGCGTGGACAGGCGTTCGTCCCACAGCTCCACCGGCGGCCCATCCGGACCCAGGGCTTCCGCCAGACGTTGTGCGAACCGTTCACTGACTCGTGCCTGCGCACTTACGCTGCCGTCCATATGCACAGGGTGACCGACGATGATGCGGGTCACGCCGCGCTCGCGCGCCAATTGCATGATGGCCGCGAGGTCCCTGGCCAGGGAGCGACGCTTTAGGGTCACCACAGGGGTCGCCAGGATACCCAGCGCGTCGGAAATGGCCACCCCTATGCGGCGCTCACCCACATCTAGAGCCATCACAGGGCCGATCATCTCGTCCAATCGATTTGTACGCGAATGCGGAAGGGAATCCATGGGACTCGCCCAATCCAGTCAGGTTCCAGGGATATCTCGGGTGGCGCCGCCAGCGGCCATTCCCGGGCCAACAGTTCTTGGGCCTCATCTAACGGTAGCCCGGCGATGGCCGCACGTATGGCCGCCCGGTCGATGTCGCTGATCATCTCGCCGGTCGCCGTCAACGAGTACATCACCCGATCCTCGCGCACGGTCACGGGGCCGCGCTGGTAACGGACGCTATCGGCCAGGACGCGGGCCCGTTTGGGGATCTGGGCCTGCATCCGCCGCAGGGCGATCTGTTCACCGGCCGCACCGTTCACCGCAATGCCGCGAGCTAATACGCGCAGACGTAGTCCTAACATATCAGCCGGTTCGTCCACGAAGTGATCGAACGTCTCCGCCAAGATCAACGTCCGCACGGATTCCTGCGGTAGAAACTCGCCCTCTTCTAACAGTTCGCCGAGGCGTTGATATGCGGTCTGTCGCACCTGACGTAGCACGGCCTCCCGCAGACGATCCTTATCCGCCTCGGTCACCACGCTGATCTGCCGCACGGTGCCGCCTGTCGTCGGCTGTTCGTTGATGACGCGCACCGCCGGGGCCAGCGGCCCATCCACGTGAGCGATCGTACCGCTGCGCACGTTCCCGGCTGGTCCAGGGTCGATCGCCTCGATGGGGACTTCCACTCTAGATCCGATCCCCGCCGGCAGTGTCCCCGTCACCGTCGTACGGAAACGGACGTTCGTCCCCGTTGATGTACGCACGACCGTGCCCATAGGGATCTCCAGCTGAGCCGTCTGCCGGTTGATGAAGATCACCGTGCCCGTCGCCCTCTGGTCAGGGGCATCACGGCGCCCGGTCGTCGGCAGGGAACCATTCCCTTCTATTTGAATCTCCACCCAGCGGGCTGGGACGAGGCCCCGCTCGGCGTCGGGATAGTCCACGCCGGTGGTCGCCGTCAGATCGACGGTGACCGCGGCCGTCTCCCGGGCCGGTACGAGCCGGACGTAGGCCACCGGGACGATGAGGGCGGCGGCCAGGACGACGATGGAGAGCAATGTGGCCAACGCCAGCGTCCATCCGACGATCTGCGTCCAGACGGAGGAAGGCCGGGGACGCGCCCGATCGATCACCCTGGCGCGCTCCGTCGCGCGTTGCGCTCGCCATCGCGCCAGCTCAGCGCGGAGCCCCCGAGAAGGATCCTCGCCCAGATGGCCATCAGGAGGTGGCGGCGGCATGGATGCCAGCTGGGCCGCTTCCTCCACGCTGTGAAACACAGGAAGGCCCTCTTCCTGAGCCAGCCGGCGCGTGACCGGGTCGGCTGTGACCAGGCCCACGCGCAACTTCCGACGGGCCGCTCGTCGGCGGATGAGGCGCAGACGTACTGGGTTCGCCAACACCTGACTGTGCGCAGGCAACACGAGCACAACCGCGCTGTCCCGTATCGCGTCCAGCTGGGCCAGCAGCCCGGATGTTCGCCAGTTATCCGTCAGATGGATAACTCGTGCCATGTCCCCTCAAATGGAAGCCGCGGCACCTCCGAGAGGGCCACGGCTTCACCAAAGATTTCAGGAAATGAACTTTTCCCTCTGCGCCCTCGAGGTCTCAGAGCGTATCCGAGCGTGGTTCTGCTTGAGGCGGCGATCGAAAACACGCCGCCTGGATCCATCATTCGAACACGTTCTCAGTGGATTCCCAGGTTCTCCTAAGAGCTGGGATGCAACTTGCGCGCCACCCACTGCGGGACCAGCTTCAACGCCTCGTTCATGCGGCTCAGGTCACGGCCGCCTGCCTGGGCGAGCGTGGGACGGCCGCCGCCGCCTCCGCCCACCGCCTCCGCTACGACCTTAACGAGCTGCCCGGCATGGAAGCCGCGCTCTACCAGATCCGGTGTGACAGCCGCTACGAAACTGGGGCGGTTCCTGATCGCCGCGCCGAGGACGATCACCCCTGAGCCCAGACGCTCGCGGAACCAGTCGCTCATACGCCGCATGGTCTCCATATCCTCGGCATCGACGGAAGCCGCCAGCACTTTCACGCCCTCGATATCCTGGACCTGCTGAAGCAGGGATTCGAAGTCACGACGGGCCAGCGCCTGTTTCAGCCGGTTCGTCTCCTTCTGTAGCCTCTGGACCTCATCCAGCAGACTGAGCACCCTGCGATCCACTTCCTCATCCTGGCATCCCAGGAAAGTGGCCGCGCGATGCAACAAGGCCAACTGCCGTTGCACCAAACGATGAGCCCACCGCCCGGTGACCGCCTCGATGCGGCGGATACCCGCTGCCACGCTTCCCTCAGAAGTAATGTGAAAGAAGCCGATCTCGGCCGTGTTGTTCACATGGGTACCACCGCACAGCTCCTGGCTGAAGGGCTCATCCGGCGGCCCCACCCGGATGACGCGTACCTCCTCACCGTACTTCTCTCCGAAGAGGGCGATGGCCCCCTCATTCACGGCCTGCCGATAGGTGGTCCAATGGGCCTCCACCGGATAGGCGGCCAGGATGGCGTCGTTGACGCCCTGCTCGATGGCGGCCAATTCCTCCTCGGTCAGCATGGCGCTATGCGTGAAGTCAAACCGCAGGCGATCAGGGGCGACCAGCGAGCCCGCCTGGTGGACGTGCTCCCCCAGCACCCGGCGAAGTGTGATGTGTAGCAGGTGGGTCGCCGTGTGGTTGCGCATGATGTCTTTCCGACGCTCCCAATCGACCGCAGCCCGTGCCACATCGCCGACGCGCACGGTCCCCATGACGACCTCGCCGATGTGGACGATGAGGCCGGGAACGGGCTGGCGCGCTTCGTCGACGCGCACCTCCCAGACCGGCGCGCCTCGCTCATCATAGCGAGCGATGATGCCTGTATCGCTCACCTGACCGCCGCTTTCCACGTAGAACGGCGTCTGCGGGAGCACGATCTCCACTACGTCGCCAGCCCGCGCGGCCGAGACGGTATTTCCTTTCTTGATGATGGCCAGGATGGGGGCCTCGACCTCGGCCGCTTCGTAACATATGTGGCGGACGGTCCCCTCGGGCAGCAGACTCGCCGAGCGCAGCTCCTCCAGGATTTTGGCGTAGCGCGCCACGCGATCCTCCTGATCCGCCGCGAAGCGCGAGGCCGCTCGCGCCCGCTCGCGTTGCTCCGCCATCGCCCGCTGATAGCCCGCCTCATCAATCGTGAGCCCATGTTCGCGGGCGACGTCGCGCGTCAGATCCAGGGGGAATCCATACGTGTCGTACAGGCGGAAGACAGCCTCGCCCGGCAACACTCGCGTTTCCTGCACCTTCGGATCGGCGATGAGCTCCTCCAGGACGGCCAGGCCGGCGGCCAGCGTCTGCGAGAAGCGCTCCTCCTCTGCGGTGATCGTTTTATAGATGAAGGCTTCCCGCTCACGCAGCTCGCGGTAATGGTGCCCCATGATTTCGATGACCTTCTCCGCGATCTTGGCCAGGAAGGGGCCTTCAAACCCGGCCTTATGGCCGTATCGCGCCGCGCGTCGGAGGATGAGGCGGAGCACGTACCCCCGGCCCTCACTGCTGGGGATGACCCCATCGCCGATGAGGAAGGTGATGGCGCGACTATGATCGGCGATGACGCGATAGGCGACCTGCTTCTTCGCCGCCTCCTCGTCGCTATCTCCCAGCAGCTCCTGGATATGGGCCAGGATAGGCGTGAACAGGTCCGTCTCGTAGTTCGATCGCTTGTTCTGTACGACGGAGGTGATGCGCTCCAACCCCATGCCGGTGTCTACGCCATGTCGAGGCAGAGGCATTCGTGTGCCGTCAGCCGCCTGGTTATACTGCATGAAAACTAGATTCCAGATCTCCAGCCAGCGTTCACACCCATTGTCCAGCGCCACGCTACAATGCGGATCGCCGCACGTGCACGCCTCCGGCCCCCAATCGTAGTGGATCTCCGAGGTCGGGCCGCATGGGCCGATGTCCCCCATCATCCAGAAGTTCGTCTTCTCCCCCATGCGCAGGACGCGCTCCGGGGGCACCCCGATCTCCTGAGTCCAGACGTTGTACGCCTCGTCATCATCCTCGAAGACGGTGAAGACCAGGCGATTCGGGTCAACACCGTAAACCTGCGTCACCACCTCATAGGCGTAATGGATGGCCTCCCGCTTAAAATAATCACCGAACGAGAAGTTGCCCAGCATCTCGAAAAAAGTGTGGTGACGCGGCGAGGGCCCGACGTTTTCCAGATCGTTATGCTTGCCGGACACGCGCATGCATTTCTGAACCGTGGTCGCGCGGGTGTACGGCCGGCGCTCCAGGCCCAGGAACACATCCTTAAATTGCACCATGCCCGCGTTGGTGAACAACAGGGTGGGATCGCCGACCGGGATCAGAGAGGAGCTTTCTACCACGGTATGTCCGTGTTTGGCGAAGTAATCCAGAAAGCGCTGCCTGATCTCCTGGCTGCTCATCGTCATAGGCTCGAACTCCCCACCGTCTATGACGGTGACTTGCTCAAGGCTAACGGAGATTGTAAGGCAAGTCCAGGCAAAAGTCAAAGCAGTTTATGTCAGGAACAGGGGGGTGCGACGGTGCAGCTCTGCTGCACCGTCGCAAAACCCTTCTGATTAACACCCTTCGCGATCGATTGACACCCCTACCTAACGCGATTACAATACGGGCACCTTTGCTGAATGGCGATCTTCGCGCAAAGACGAGGTGGTTCATGGAGCTCACCATTGACGAACAGATGGCGATCTTGATGCGCGGCGTCGATTACGGCGACCCGCAGATCAAAGAGAATATGGAAAAGGAGCTACGCGAGCGGTTGATCGAATCGCAGGAGACCGGTCGGCCGTTGCGCGTTTACTTGGGCGTCGATCCCACGGCCCCCGATTTGCATCTCGGGCATACCGTCCCCATGCGGAAGCTGCGCCAGTTCCAGGACCTGGGGCACGAATGCATCTTCCTGATCGGCAACTTCACGGGCCTCATTGGCGACCCCAGCGATAAAGATAGCGCCCGTCGGCAGATGACGCCGGAAGAGTTGGAGGAGAACGCCCGCACGTACGTGGAGCAGGCGTTCCGTATCCTGGATCCTGAGCGCACGATCATCAAGTACAACGCGGAGTGGCTGGCGCCGCTGACCTTCGCGGACATTATCAAGCTGGCCTCCAACTTCACGGTGCAACAGTTCCTGGCCCGGGAGAACTTCGCCAAGCGGATAGAGCGTGGGGACCCGATCTGGCTGCACGAGTTCCTCTATGGCTTGATGCAGGGGTACGACGCGGTAGCTCTGCAAACCGATGTCCAGATCGGGGGGGTCGATCAGCTATTCAACCTGTTGGCCGGCCGCAAGCTCCAGGAGTATTTCGGGCAACGGCCGCAGGTGATCATTACGCTGCCTATCCTGGTGGGCACCGATGGCAAGCTGCGCATGTCCAAGACCACCGGCAACGCCATCGGCATCAACGAACCGCCCGAAGAGATGTACGGGAAGATCATGAGCATCCCAGATTCAGCCATGCTCAACTACTTCAACCTGTTGACCCGGTACACGCCAGCTCAGATCGCCGAGATCGAGGAGGGGTTGCAGACGGGGCAACTCCATCCGCGTGATGTGAAGATGCAACTGGCGCGCGAGATCGTAAGCATCTTCCACGGCGAGGAGGCGGTAGGGCCAGCGGAGGAGCACTTCAAGCGGGTGTTCCAGCAGCGTCAACTCCCGGAGGAGATGCCCGAGTATCGGCTAAGCCAGCCAGAGATGGTCCTTGATGTGCTCGTAGGGGCCGGATTAGTCTCCTCCCGCAGCGAAGGTCGTCGCCTCATCCGACAGGGGGGCGTGCGGCTGGACGGACAAGTCGTCCAGACGATCGACACGGCGATCAACCCGGATAGGGAGCACATCCTTCAGGTGGGGCGTCGGCGGTTCGTTCGTATCGTCAGCGAGTAAGTGACCGGTACTACACAAGTTGACTTTGCATCACTGTAGGGGCGACCGGCCGGTCGCCCCTACAGTAGATCCGCTTCCATAAAATATATCGGCGAAGCGAACAGGTGCGGATTCTTGTCTTCCATCTTCTGAATCAGGTTAGTCACAGGGGATGCCTCTAAGATGCCGCGTCCTTACCGCCATAGAGAAAGGTCTCAACCTGTGCCGCTAACTTGATACGCATGGGGCGACGTATGCGTCATCTTTACAAGATGTTGTGCCCTTCGCCCCTATCGGGTGTGATCTGAGGTGATCGAGATGGGAGAGATATCCCTTCAAAGCGAGACCCTGCGGCGGCGGTGGCCATGGGTGGCTGGCATCGGTCTAGCCGTCATCTTGCTATGCGGGTTATGCGTGATCATCGGCCTGTCCGTCGTTGTGGCGAGACAGGGGATCTCCACGGGTGCGGCCATCGCCCTGATCCGGGTGGAGGGGGTCATCCTCAGCGGCTCGCCGCCCAGTCCATGGGTGAGTGGTGCATACAGCGAACGCATCATCAAGCAACTCGAGAGGGCCGATGAGGACGGCCGTGTCAAGGCGATCATCCTGTACATCAACAGCCCTGGTGGCAGCGTGGTTGGATCCGACGAGATCTATCGCGCCCTGCGGCGGGTTCGCAAGCCTATCGTCGCCGCCATGGGGGACGTCGCCGCTTCTGGCGGTTATTACATCGCCTGCGGGGCCGACTACATCTACGCCAATCCCAACACGTTCACCGGGAGCATCGGAGTCGTGGCCACGATCCCCAACGCGGCCGAACTCCTAGACAAACTGGGCATCGAGGCGGTCATCCTGCGCAGCGGGCCTCGTAAAGCTGAGGGGAACATCTTTGAGAAGTTGAGCCCAGAGGCACGGGAGATCCTGCAACGCCTGATTGAAGACGCCTACGAGACCTTCGTGAGCGTCGTCGCCGAGGGGCGCGGCATGGACGAGGAGGACGTGCGAGCGCTGGCGGACGGCCGCGTGTATAACGGCCGACAGGCGCTAGAGCTAGGGCTGATCGACGCCCTGGGGGATCTGGATGCGGCCATCGAGAAGGCGAAGGAACTGGGCAAGATCCGCGGCGAACCGCGCATCATCGAGTACCGCCGCCCACCCAGCCTGTGGGAGGCCCTGCTCTCGGGCTTGGCTCAAGTCCCTCGAATAGAGCACCTGTGGCCCCAGATGTTGGAGGTCCCCAGTGGCCCCGTTCTGGAGTATCGTTACGTCGTGCCTTGAGGCTCATTAGTGCCTGGTGGTCTCCTTCCGTGCTCCGACATGGTCTTAGACCTTGACCAGCATACCGTCATAAGCTACCTGGACGTTTTCGAACTCCTCGACGTAAGCTTCGAGCTCATCATGTGGGCGATTGTGGTGGTTGATGTGGGTCAGAATCAGGCGCTTCACCCCTAGGTCGTCCTTCAAATGCAGCGCGTCGAGGACGTTGAGATGCTCGTTCCCCGATCTGTCGAAGAAGGGAGTATTGGCGATCAGTAAGTCAGCTCCCCGGATCAGACAGCGCGCCTGATGCGTGAGCTCCACGCTGCTATCGGAAAGGTAGATGACCTTAAAATCCTCGTAGTAGATGGCGAGCCCGAAGCAGGGTACGCCGTGCAGGACAGCAAACGGGGTGATGAAGAAGCCGTCAAATCGGACGGCGACGCCCTGACGGCAGACTAGATGGAACCCCACCTGCTTTAAGCCCGCCAGTAATCCCTGCCGCTTCAGCCGCTGATGAAGCCCCTGCTCCACCAACAAGTCGACGCGCTCACCCCAGTACGCGAAGTCTACGATCCCGTTCACGTGGTCATAGTGTTCGTGGGTCAGGAAGATCCCATCGATATGCTCCACGCCATGCCTGGCCAGGAGCTCTCCGATGTGGGGAGGGGTATCCACCAGCAGCTCGTAATCCTGTAGCGAGAAGAGGATCGCGTTGCGCTCACGGATTAACTTGCCCCCCTGGGTCCGGGCCCGTACACAATGGGCACATCGACAGTTAATGGCAGGAATGCCCTCTGCGGCGCCTGTTCCTAAGAAGTGGATATACATGATGGCATCCCCATATCGGCTGCCGAAGCCGTCCTTTGGATGACGCTGTAAAGGAGCCATGGTGACCGAGAAGATCTCATGCCAATCCCAAAGGGCTGCTCAGATCTCGACGGTCATCCCGTCGTACGCGACGCGCACCCCGTCGAAATTCTGCACGTAGGCTTGAAGCTCATCATGGGGCTTATTGCGATGGTTGATGTAGGTCAGGATCAGCTCGCCGGCCTGCACCTCTTCTTTAAGGGCGATGGCCTCCACCACGGTGATGTGATCCTCCTTGGGCGGCTGGAACACCGGGGTGTTGACGATGAGCAGGTCGGCATACCGCATGAGACAGCGAGCGTAATTCGTCAGGCGCGCCGGCGTATCCGATGTGTAAACCACGCGCCGATCCCCTTCCTTGAGGGAGAACCCGAAGATAGGGACGTTCCGACGCACGGCGAAAGGTAGGATGGAGAACTCACCGAAGTAGAGCGCCGCCCCAGGATAATAGGGGATATGGAACATCACCCGTTCCAGCCGGGCGGTCCAATGTTCCCGCTTGACGATCTTGAACAGGCGCTCCTCGGCCAGGAGGTCTAGCCGGTCCTGCCAGTACTCGAACTCCTTAATGCCGCCGACATGCTCATAGGCCGCGTGGGTGATCCAGATGCCCTCCAGCCGGCTCACCTCATAGCGGTTGATCATGTCGCGCACATCGGGGGGCGTGTCAACCAGCAGGTTGTAGCCCGGCAGTTCAAAGAGGATCGCATTGCGCTCACGCGTTAACGGCGGGCCTTCCTTCCTCGCCCGCCGACAATGTTCACACTGACAGTTAATGGCCGGGATGCCTTCCGCGGCACCGGTGCCAAGAAAGGTGATCTTCATCCCTGTTCGTCCTTGACCCGGGGTCGCTGACGCAAGCCCCTGTTATTGTGAGTGCCAGTATACATCAAGGACCGGACCTGTCAACATCTCGCGACAACTTACGCATAAAAGGGAGGAGGATATGTAGGCCAGCATACACTTCTGATCAACAGACTCCTCACCGCTCGCCTAGCCCACGTTCAGGAGTCGTACCCCTTTCGGCCGGATTCAGGCGGGCGGTGCCCTCAGGGGGCGGTTATAATGTTCTATAGGATGTGCCTTTGCCATCCCGATTTGCAAATATTCATTATTTGAAGGCTCTCACGGCTCCCTTGGTGGGCAGGCTTGGGACGCAGGTATAAGCCCGGACGATTGGGTGGATATGGAAGCGCTACGAGGCTCTGTCGGCAGTCCCATAGGGGTTCAGCGCCGCTGAACCCCTACCTCTGACGAATATGCTACAGGGATAGAAGGCATGAAGTCCGCGTATAGCCGCATTTGGGTCCTCATACTTCTGGTGATGATGCTCCTCATCCCGAGCGGGCGGGCCTCCGCTTCGCCCGACGTGCAGGCTGGCGCCTCGGCCCCCGTGGATATCGTGCTGCTCATCGACGACTCGGGCAGCATGAGCGACTGGTGGGCGGATGGGCGACGGCCGCCGAATGATCCCGAGGGACTGCGTCATAGCGCCGCGCGGCTGTTCATCGATCTGGCCCGCCCCGGAGATCGCATCGCCGTGATCTCCTTCCATACCACGGCAACCGGCTATGGCGCTGCTGCAGAGGGCGAATTTGACGTCATCTCCGATCAGGCCTCCCGGGATCAGCTCAAGGCCGCCATCGTGCAGCCCACGGAGCCGGAAGACCCCATGGAGCGGCTGACCGATATGCGCCGAGGGCTGCGCATGGCGCAGGATCTCCTGAAGCGTAATCTTTCAGGTAATCGACAGTTCATCATCTTCCTGACGGATGGCCGCCCCTATCCCACCGACCAGCGGCCGGAATTATTCCAGGTCATCTCCGAGCTCGGCCAGGCGGGGATTCCCATCTTCCCCATCCTCCTGGGAGGCGATGCCGACACTAAAGTCGCGAACCGGATGGCGCTGGAGACCCATAGCGTCGTTCAGCAGGTCGATAGCCCTTCCGACCTGTTGCGCGCTTATGCCACGATCTATTCCTATATCCAGCCTAACCGATACGTGGACGTCCTTGATCTGATAGGCGGTCAGATCGGCACGGTGAAGACCAGCGAGGAACAAGGTGTCACGGAGCTCAGCATCGTCCTGCCCAAGGCCCGCGATGCCTCCGCCGCCTTCGCCGACTTAACCCATGACGGCACGTCGATCCTGGGAAGCGATCGGCTGGACAACGGGGCCACCATCACCCGCGTCGTTGATGAGCATTATGAGATGATCACCATCTCGCATAACAGTCCGCTCGTGGGGGAATGGGTGGCTCGCGCGCTGCAGGCGGTGGGCTCTAGTGGCCTGGTCGTCGCTGAATCGATGACCACCATTCAGCTCCTCTATCCCCAACCCGCCGCGGACGCCGATTCCACGGCCGCCCCTCGGTATTATCCGGTGGGTAAGCCGGTCTTCCTGGGCGCGACCGTGCAGAGCGCCGATGTCCTGATGACGGGTCTGCCCCTCGTGGCGCGGGTCGGGGGCGTGCAGTACCCGATGACCACCGAGGGGCTGACGAAGGATGGCTCCCTGTATTGGGCCATCATCCCCGCACAACCGGGGACGGAGCCTGGATCGCGTACGCGCGTGCAGATCCAGATCGGCGATCAGATCACGCCCCTGCGGTTGCGTAAGGAATTCGTCCTGGAGGCGGGCGAGTTCCCGCCCCTGATCGTTGACAGCCCTACGGAACGATCGGATGGGGTGTTGGAAGAGGGCAGGCTGCTCCTGCGTGTCCACTTCGAAGGGGCTGAGCCTCCCCAGGATGCCCGGGTGGAGGCCATCATACAGGACATGAATACGGGGGATATCGCCCGTATCCTCCTCGCCTGCGCCGGCGGTGTGTGTGAGGACAAGAGCTTCACGCCGACGCAAGGGCGGCAGTATCACGTCCTCTTCCTCGCCACGGCTACCACCGCCGATGGCATCGTATACAACGACTTCGCGGAGGGCAGCCTGACCATGCGGGACGCGCTGCGTCTGGAGTCGCTGCCCTCCATCCTCGATCTGGGCCGTGTCCCTCTTTACCAGGACACCGTCGAGCGCGAGTTGACGTTATCCGCCTACACCGAGCAGCCCTTCCAGCTTAAGGCGCGCGTGGAGCTCCAGTCAGCCACGCCAGGGGTGCGGCCTGGACAGTTAACGGTCAGCCTGGCGCGACCCACCCACGTGGGCGGCAACCGATACAAGACGCTGCTCACCCTCAGCGGCTTTGACCAGCTAGCGCCTGGGCAATACGCTGGCACGGTCACTTTCGATGCCGGGAAGGACCTGGACGTGCAGCCGTCCAACGTGCCGCTCAAGTTCAGCATCCCCGAGCCGGAGATCCGCCTGACGATGCCGGGCTCCGTTGACCTGGGCGAGATCCGACAGCCGCGTGAGCCGCGGGAGTTCCAGATCACGGCGGAATTCACCGAAGGCACGGCGTCGGAGATCGAGGGGACATTGACCAACTTGACGTTGAACGGCCAGCCGGTGGGCACCGATCACTTCACCGTGCTGGTCGGTCAGCCTATCCCGCGGGGGGAGGAGGGGCACACTTTCACGATCCCCGTACGGCTCACTGCCATCGCCCGGCCGCCCGCAGGTGTCTATCGCGGAGACATCATCTTCACCTCGCCTTCCGGGCTTTCTATTGAGCCGCGCCGGATCCAGGTCGTGTTCAACGTCCCCCAGCCCAAGGTGATCCTCTCCCTCGAAGGGGACGTGTTGGACTTCGGCGATGTCACCGATCTGAGCCAGCCGACCAGCGTGCCGATCTACATGGAGCTCAAATATATCGATGGCCCACCGCGCATCGACGTCGCGCTCTCGGATGTGCGGCATTCCGGCGGCAGCGTCCAGGCCGCGAGCGCCTTGGGTGTTCGCACGGGCGTGATCCAGCAGGAAGGGGAGGGCTATCGGATGCCCCTGCTGCTCAGCGCTGAGGGGAAGGTCCCTCCCGGGGTATATCAGGGCACCATCGTCCTGCGTGCCGCTGAAGGGGTGGTGATTCAGCCGTCCAAGATCAGCTTCACCGTCCGTCAGTTGACCACGATGCAGGCGCTGGGCAAGTGGCTAGCCCCTGTAGGGTCGTTCTTCCGCACCTGGTTCTGGCCGTTACCCCCGATTCGGATCACCGGCTTTGTGGGTTGGCTAGTCTTGCTGGTGCTCATCAACACGGGACTGCGTTTGCGGCCCGCGGCGCCCCAGGAAGGCGGCGTGGTCATAGCTGACGCGTCGGGTGAGATGGCCACGGTGCCCCGCGATCGGCCCTTATACCTGGTGATGGGGAGCGAGGGCGTCGGCTTCAGCACCAGGCAACAGGATCGGGTGCGCGCGCTGGCCATCGTCGATATGGAGCAGAGGGTCACTGGGAGTTCCACCCGGGCGAGCTGGCGGGCCGTCCTGAAGAGCAACCCCATCGCGCCGACGCAGGTGCGCGTGTCCTACTGGCGTCCGGAGACCGGGCGTTGGCGCCTGGTGGGCGAACAGGGGCACGTGCTGAGCCCGGGGACACGCTTCCGTGTTCGACTGGTTGAGAGCGGAGACAAGTACTACTTCCGGTACATGGATGAGGGATGAGGTAGGGGAGTGTCCTATGGCAGGACTGACACGCATTTCACCCAATGGTGATCAACCGACGAAGCCCACGCTTCGTCCGACCCTGGTGTTGGGACTGGGGGGTACGGGCGTAGACGTGCTGCGCTTCTTTAAGCGGCGACTGCGGGAGGCTTGGGGGCTTGGCTCCGCGGAGGAGATCCCCGGGATCATCCAGCTCCTGGGCGTGGATACCATGCCCTGGGCGAATCTGCCCGGCCAGGAGTACCTGCATCGGCATGAATACGCGTACATCGGCGGCTATAACGCCTCTCAGGTCCTGCGCCATCTGGACAATCACCCTACCATCAAAGCCTGGTGGAACTGGCCACCGGAGATGGTGCCCCTGGGGCAGATCCATAGTGGCGCCCGGCAGATCCGGTGCATCGGCCGGCTTTCCTTCTTCCGCCGCTATCGCACGTTCTGGAGCCATCTGGAGCCTAAGCTAAGCCGTATGGCGGCCGTGGCCACCATCGAGGAGACGGAGAATCGCGGCTATCCGGTCATCCGGGAAGGCGGTATCCGCCACATCTACATCGTCACCTCGCTCTGTGGCGGCACCGGCAGCGGCATCTTCCTGGACGTGGCACACAAGCTCCGCCATCTCTTCGGCGAACAGGCCATCATCACTGGCATCCTGGGCATGCCTTCCATCTTCCTGGAAGAGTTGGATAGCGATCTCCAGAAGCGGCGCATCCAGGCGAACGCCTACGCGGCGTTAAAGGAGCTAGACGCGTTCCAGAGCGGTCGCGATTTCGTGGTCCAGTACCCCGGCGAAGATCCCATCACGGTCAGCCGTCCGTTCGACCGCATCTATCTCATCGAGCGACGCAACATCGCTGGCGAGGTCCTGGACACGCTGGACGATGTCAAGCAGATGATCGCCCACCAGATCTTCCTGGAGACCGTTTCCCACATTGGGTCCCGGATATGGTCGTACGACGTCAACATCTCCCAGGAACGACACCGCGACGGGACCAGCATGTTGGCCTATAGCTCCTTCGCCACGTCTGCATTGGTGGTGCCAAAGGAGCGGATGCTGGAGTATTGTGCGCTTAAGTATGCCGAGCGGCTGCTCGACCTGGGGTTGCTGCGCGAGTTGAAGCCCGAGGATAAGAACGCCCTGATGGCGGAAGCCCAGTTGGTGATCACCTTCGTGCGGGATACGATCATGGGACGTCGGGAGCGTCAGACCCCCGCAACGACGTACCCGGGGAGCGACATGGAGGAGTCGTTCGAAGAGGAAGAGGAGCTGTTCGAGGAGTTTGAGGACGAGGAAGAGGAGGAGACCTGGGAGCAGGAGGAACAGCAGCCGCTGGCGACCTGGAACGAGGCCGCATATGATCGGCTGTTGTTAGACCTGCGCGATCAGATCCATCAGATCGTGCGCCAATATGGCCTGCGCGGCGCGCACTTCTTCGTGGACACCCTGTATCAGTCGCTCCTGGCGCAGCGCGAGCAGGCGCGGGAGGATGAGGATAACCTGACGCGGCGTATCGAGGCGTTGGAGATCAACCTCGCCCGGGTGCGCGATCCATTCATCGTCAACCTCCTCAACTTCTGGCCCTTCGACATGCTCTTTGTGGACAACCTCAAGAGGGCGACCCGACGCGAGCGGGCGCTCTTGAGCGAGCAGATGATGCGCCTGAGCCGTGCCCGTACCCGGGTGCGGACCATGCATGATGTATGGGATCAGCTCATCCCCGTCGCTGAAGGGCTGCGTTGGGAGATCGAGAACCGCATCGGCGATATGGAGGCCGCGCGCGAGAAGGGGATCATCGAGCCGTTGGGCCTCTTCTTCCGCCTAGGCGGGCGGGATACCTGGGAGAACGCCTACGCCTTGACCAGCGAGGCCGTGGACGATCGGTATATCGTCAACGATTTCGAGCGGCGCAACTGGGATCGCGTGCTGCGACATCGCCTGGAGGAGTCTTTAAGTCGGCTCGCCGAGGATCCGGTGATCTTCCGCGTTGAGGTTGAGACCAGTGAGCAGCGGGCGTTCGGCGAGACGGTGTACGCCAAGTCGCTTAAGCTCGTGTCTCACCTTCCGGATCATGAGGATCAGCCGCTCACCTGGTTTGACATCCGCGATCGGCTCCTGCGGCATAGTCGCTATGAGGTGGTAGATGTCTCGATTCAGGATGAGGAGTTCCACTTCGCCCGCATCCTGGCGACCAATCGGGCGCTCCTGCAAGAGCGGGTCAAGCAGTTGTTCGCCCGGTGCCATCCCTTCTGGCGATACGACCTGGACCGGGGCGGGTTGGACGAACAGGATCTGGAGCATACCATCCTGGTGGGCGTAGACGATGCCGTTCGCCATATGAAGCTCTACGATGACCTGTTGCGGGATTACAGCGAATATGAGCGGGTCTCCACGGGGGATCCGTTGCGCATCGAAGCGTGTAAGATCAGTCACGGCTTGCCGATCATGTACGTCGAAAATATCGAGGTCCTTTATCGTCACTATCGGGAGTTCGTGACGCGTGGCCCCGTCCACCTTCGGATGGATTGGCAGGATCTACCCGAGATCGTCCTGGCCGAGGCCGTAGCTCGTCCCGCGGATGGTCCCCATGAGCCGCAACGTCCAGGCCTGGCCTGAACCGGGAGAGAGGAATCATGGGGGTGGCTAGAAGTAATCGGGCGGCGCTCATCGGTCTGGGGGGATGGGGATGCCGGGTATTGGCCCACCTCTGGCCTCGGCTTCGTCAGGCTGATGAGCGTCGATCGCTCGTCACGCCTAACCTCACCCCGATCCATTATACGGTCAGCTTTGCCCTCGTCATGCCAGATGGCGAGGGCTCTCTTGCCATCGCGCGGCCTCGCCCGGGACGTTGGGATACCCCCTCATTCTCCGAGACGCCCTGGCACGCTTTATCCGACCTCTCCGATGGTGATCGCCATAGCCGCGCCTGGTGCCAGGACACGTATCGGCGCCTTCAGGAGACGATAGAGACCCTGGAAACGTATACGGCGCCGCTGGATAAATCCCCGGTCGATCGCCAGGGCATGCTGCACATCCTGGCCGCCCACGAGTCGGCCATCGCCCGGCAGTTGGCTTGGATCATGGACCAGGCGCGCGTGGATCGCGGAGAGCCCACGGCGGAGATCGCCAAGCTCACCGTGTACATCCTGGCTTCGTTGGCTGAGGATTTGGCCTCAGCCCTGGTCTGGCCGTTGGCCGCGATGATCCGGCAGGCGGTGGGGAACTACACTCCTATCGAGGTGATCGGCCTCTTTCAGGTGGATACCTTCGCCGCATCGCCGGAGCGAGCGTATGAGTTAGCGAGCATCCATCTGGCCCTGCAGGAGATGGCCGCCTTCGAGTCGAGCGATCCGGAGCAGCAGAAGGCCATCCGCGCGGCGCTCCCCCGGGCTCAATGGCTGGAGGCCCTGGGTACGCACCCGTTGGACTTTCGTTATCTCCTCGGCCGCGAGAAAGTAGGGGGGACGATCGCCGGGGGTGAGGGCGAGATCATCACTATGGTGGGTAACGCGCTGGAGGCGTTCCTGCTCTCGGATGCTGATCGCTTCCTCAGCGAGCGATTGGCGCCGGATCTGCCCATGCTGCAGGAGTCGGCGGGATACAGCAGCCTGGGGGCCGCATCCGTTTACGTCCCCGTCGAGCAGATGCGCGCTCGCAGTCGCGATCAGGTACGGCTGCGGCTTCTACGCGACCGGCTGTTGGCTCCGTTAACGCCCGAGCAGGTGCAGCAGATCGACGAGCTGGCCCAGACGTTGGCTGAGGATGTGCTCTCCGTGGTACGGCTGGAGCAGGCCCTGATCGGCAGCGGACCTATCGAGTTAGACACAGGGATCGCCAGCCTGCGCGGGAGGACATCCGGCCCCTTCGTTCCCGTCCGCCTGAGCGAGAGCGAGCTCCGACCGCCGCTTAGCGGCACCGAGGGTCTGGGTCCCATCGCGCGAGTGGAGTTCATCCAGCAACATTTTGATCAACTGGAGGGTGCGCGCCTTCCCCGCTGGCGACAGGAGCTGCTGGCCCGGGCCGGGGTGATCCCCATAGAGCCCCCGGAGGAGGACCTGCAGGAGGCGTTAGGAGAGGAGCCGGAAGGTGATCAGCCGTTATCTCCCAAAGCCTATGTCCCCAGGCAGACAGCGGTGAACCATCTTCTGGAAGAGTTAGACCGTTTCCTGCTGGATTTGATGCGGGAGGGGGAGCGTGGGGGGATCCGCATGGCGCTGCGTTGCGCGGAGCGGGTGGCGGACCTGGTGCAACGGGCCAGCACGGGGCTTGCCTCGCAACGCAGTGAGATGGCCATCCCGCCGGCTTTGCGCAATCTCAGCACCTCGACCGAGGTGAACCGCCTGACCCGCATCATGGGGTGGTGGAGTCAGGTCCAGGGCCATCCGGGTTGGGTTTTCCTGTTCTCGCTGATGCTCACCCTGGTAGCGGCGACTGCGAGCGTCCGGGCGACCGGCATGGGGCCCGGAGAGCTGCAAGCCGCTGGCTTGGTGCGCTTGGTCATCAGCGCGGTGATCGTAGGCGTGGCCATCGGGGCGGGCGTTATGTCCCTCGCCCGACGCCAGCTTGACCAGTTGGCCGATCGGCTTCTGCGTGCCAAGGCCGCCGTGATCAATCGGCATCTCAACGATCTCGTGTACGAGCTGGTCGTGAACGCTCATACCTCGCTTCATGAGCAGGTCCTGGCCCGGGTTCACTCCCTACAACAGACGTTGATGGAGCTGGAACGTGAGCAGGCGCAGTTAGCGCGCGCGCTGGCGCGGCCTATGATCACGGACGCCTCCTTTGTACGGGCGGCCATTCCGGATCGCACCATTTATGATGGCATCTGGGCGCGAGCGCAGCGATGGATCAGCGGCAGCGTATCCCCTCGCTTGTGGACCAATGGAAATGGCCCTCAGGACGAGCTGCAAGCGGCTTGGTGGGATACGCTAGAAGGCGTTCCCGCCGAACCGACGCTGGCTCATCTGGATCGGCGCCCCGCTCTGAGCTATACCGAGGATGCGGGCACCCGCACGCCGCTCACGGAGGCAATCTCGGGGGCCATCGCTCGCTACGCGGCGATGGTGTCTCAGCCCTATCTACCCTCCGGCACCAACGTGGAGTCCTCGTTGGAACGATTGGCCCGCTCCCGCGATGGTGAAGGGCTGCGGGTGGATGCTGGATGGCAGTTGGACGATCTGTGTGTGCGCGCTCGTCCCTTCATCGGCCTCGAGGAGACGGAGCGAGAGCTTGTCAATATAGTGAGCATTGACCTCGCGGCGGTGCCACATACCATGAGCCAGTGGCTGGAGCGGGAAACGGGCGCGGCGTTACACGTCCATCCGGTCCCGTCGTCGGACCCGTTCTCGATCATCGTGGTGCGCACACTGCATGGTCTGCCGGTGGAGTGCCTGCCTCAACTGCGTCATTGCGCGGCCGCGTTTGAGGAGCTGAGCCCTGAGGAGCGCAGTCGGCTGGTTGTCAGTCCGACGCTGGCAGGCGAGCCTCCCGCGCTGGAGGCTGAGGGGCTGGCGGACGGGGAGACGACGTTGATCGCAGAGGTTGAGCCTGCCGCCTCGGAATCGGCGGGTAGCGAGGAAGGGACACAATCGTCAGCCGATGTTGAGGTGTCCCCGCGGCAACCGGTAGAGGATGAGGCCCCCACTGAGACGACTTCTCCATCGTCAGAGGTTTAACCGCTTGAGACGCAGCGATTGAGCATATTCCTCAGACATTGCGCTGCTTCGTACACACGCCCGAGAGTCAGCCCGGAGGAGGACCTCCAGGCCGTTGTGAATACCGCAGTTTACCGAAAACGATTTGACTTCGCAGGCGAAAACCCCGTAGCTCGCACCTTCCGTCGGGTCGTTGGCTCTATCAACCCGTTATCAAGTTGCTCCGCGCCCCTCGCCGTGGTATAATCCCCTCTGATTGAGCTGGCCAGGCTATATTCGCCGTGAGGCGTGTACATAACCGGGGGAGGGAATGGATAAGCTGCAGTTTGATATGGTACAGATTGTCAAATCTGTACCATTGTTTATGTCGCTCACCAAGAAAGACTGGGAAGATGTGGCACATATGCTGGTCGGCCGATGCTATCCCAAGGACGCTTACATCTTCCACGCAGGCGATCCCCCCGATGCCCTGTACATCGTCTGGACAGGCCAGGTCAAGATCCTCCGTCATTCCGAGGAGGGACGGGATATCGTCCTAGATGTGATCGGCCCTGGTCACATGTTCGGCGAGATGGCCGTGTTCGATGGCATGCCCTATAGCGCCAGCGCCCAGGCCATGGAGGATGTAGCCCTCGTGGCCATCTCCCGCCCCGATTTCTTCCGTCTGTTGGAGCGCTACCCCGGCGTCTCCTTGGCCGTGATCAGCGAGCTAAGCCGGCGCTTACGTAACGCCAGTGACCTGGTACATAGCCTCGCCGTCGAGCGCGTGGAACGCCGCATCGCCCGTATGCTCCTCAAACTGGCGGCCAATAGCGCCAGATATCGGGATAATGGCTTGGTCATCGACCTCCCGTTGACCAGGCAGGACATCGCTGATATGACCGGCACCACGGTGGAGACGGCGATCCGGGTCATGAGCCGGTTCCGCAAGGAAGGGCTCATCACCACCGAGCGCGGCCGCGTGGTCGTCCTCGACCCGGAGGGGCTTCGCGCCGTCGCAGAGGAGCGTTGAGGCCGCGATGTGAAAGCCTTCCAGGGGTTCATAGAAGGTCGCCACCCCCTAGGCCCCGGCCTTTTGCTTCACCTAAGATGCCCATCCCTTGAGCCTCCCTGCTCCGCGGGGCAGTTCTTTCTGGTACGTTGCACCCCTTCACCCGATATCTGGGATCCCTATCCCCGTCGAGCGTTATTCCCTGCCCTGATCGAACCCGAGCGTCTGACCTTGTGGCTGGCCGACGCGAACGATCGCGGCTTGGCGTGGCTCGTGACCCAGCCGGAGGGTACTCGACTGGACCTGCTGGGGCCGGGCGGGCGAGGATTCGAACTCCCCCCATCCCGGGCTCGCGTGCTCATCCTGGCTCAGGATGAAGGCTTGGGGCCCGTGTGGCCGCTCCTGCGCCGCGCGCTGACCGAAGGGCATCAGGTGACGTTGGCCCTGGGCGTCAGGCGCGGCGATCTGGCCGTGTCGCCGGAGTGGGTACCCGTCGCCGTCGAATACAGGTTAGCCACGAAGGACGGGAGGGCGGGCAGGGAGGGCGACGTGTTCGACCTCTTAAGTGGCTTGGAGGAATGGCCGGACCGTATCTACGCAGCCTTGCCGCGGGCGCAATGGTCGCGATTACGGGCCTGGATTGAAAGCTGGCGTCCGATGATAGAGCCAGGATTCGCCCAGGTGTTGGTGCTGGGTGACATCTTGTGTGGCATCGGTGCCTGTCTGACCTGTATCATTGAACGGCGTGATGGTCGGCTGACGCGAACCTGCGTCCATGGGCCAGTCATGGACTTGACAACGCTGGCCTAACCAGGATCGTCCGATGTCCATCGAGCTCGCTCCTGACCATAAAACGGGACTGGTTCTGCGGTCTCCGAGGATCCTGGCCGCGGGGATGATCGGTTACGGCGACGCGCGCTCGCGAGCGTTGGATCTCTCGGACTTTGGCGCCTGGGTGACGGCCCCCATCAGCCTGCGATCGCGATCCGGTTCGCCACCGCCGCGCATGGCCGAGGTGCCGGGCGGCGTCGTATTGGTGGAGACGGGACAGAATCCCGGCGTCCATCGTGTGCTTCGGGATCACGCGATGGCCTGGAGCCGAATGGGACTTCCCGTCATCGCCCGCCTATGGGGTTCGGAGGACGAGCAGGCGGCCGTGGCGGAGCAGTTGGACCAAGCGGAGTGTGTCGCCGCGCTGGAGCTGGCTCCCGATGATCGAGAGGGGCCTGAGGCCGCGGCCAGGCTGGTGTCCTCCGTGCGCCGGAGCTGCGAGTTGCCCTTGCTCGTGATTTTGCCGCTTGTGCCCGATGTGGTAGATTGGGCTACCGCCTGCGCCGAAGCTGGCGCGAATGCCCTGGTCGTCGGTCAGCCGCCTCGGGCGATAGGGTTCACTGGCGATGGCGTGCCCATGCGTGGGCGGCTATACGGTCCTACTATAGCCGCGCTGGCGTGGGCTTCACTGGAACAGGTGGCCCGCGCCGATCTGGGCCTGCCGCTGATCGGCGCGGGTGGGATCCATCGTCCTGAGGATGCGCGCGCCTTCCTGACCCTGGGCGCCGTGGCCTTTCAGATCGATGTGGCCATATGGATCGATCCCACGCTACCGAAACGCGTGATGAGCGCACTGGAGGGTAATGGGATATCATGAGAGCCGTTGTACAACGTGTCAGCGAAGCCTCCGTGACGGTAGGGGACGAGGTGATCAGCGCCATTGGTCGCGGCTTCCTCATCCTCTTGGGGGTGACGCATAGCGATGGAGAGGAGGAAGCGGCCTATCTGGCTCGTAAGATCGCCGGGCTCAGGGTGTTTGAGGACGATCAGGGGAAGATGAACCTCTCGTTGGCCGACGTGAACGGCGAGGCGCTCGTGGTGTCGCAGTTCACGTTGTATGCCGATACCCGCAAAGGGAGGCGCCCCAGCTTCATCGACGCGGCCCGCCCCGAACACGCGGAGCCATTGGTGGAGCGTTTCGTGGAGCACTTGAGGGCGCTCGGCATCCCCACTAAGACTGGGCGATTCCAGGCGCACATGGCCGTGCGACTGTGCAACGATGGCCCCGTGACGTTGATCCTGGACACGGCGCAGATGCGCTCGTCCACCTGAGCCCCTTCCCCAGAGAAGTGGCAGGTCTCACCGCCCTCTCGTACAGGGTGTCTGGCAGCCAGGTTTGACATAAGGAAAGGGAGAATGGAGCCCATGCACGATCACACGTCTGCACAGGATGGAAGGGACCCTGTGGATCTCGTCATCCTGCAGGCGATGGCGAGGCATCTGGATAAGTACCTCTCCCGCGATCGCGTGTATCTCCCTATGGCCGTGGACACGCCAGAGGGCCCCAAATGGCCCACGATGTCGATCGGCGCGATGTTGATGCGACTGGCCCGCCTGCGCGCTCGAGCGGATGCCCTGTCACCGGAGCAGCGGGCGAGCTTGAAAGAGATCGAGGAGGAGATGGAACGGGCGCGACGATGGTATCCCGACGCCTATCGCGACCGGGCGGTCCGCGAGATCTCCAGCCTGATCCATTCGTGGCGCTGGTTCCTGGACGATTGTTATGGGAACATCGAGAGGTGTCGGGAGGTCTACCCCGCGGAGGCACGCATACGCACGACGATCCAGCTACTCGTGGATCACCTGGGGGAATCCGAGGTGCCTGCCCAGACCCGCGAACAGATCTGGCTGCTGGATAATCGATTGCACGGGCACTTTCAGCCTGGGGAGTTCATCTGGCCCCCCGAGCTGGCATCTGTCTTCCCGCGCTCGCGCTTTTGGTGGCTGTACGGCATGCCGTCGGGTTAGTCGCTCGCCGCTGAGACGAAGTATCGGCGCAGCTCCCCCTTAATATCCTCGTTGGGCACCAGATCATCGAACTCCATCCACAGGTCCATGGGCAGCAACGCCCGGGGGCCAAAGGCCTGTCGGTGGGTTCGCAGCGCCAGATCGAGGTTGGCCATTGCGCCGCCCAGGCTGCCCTGAATCGCCCAGACCAGTCCTGCCGCCGCATAGATACGATCCGTGGCGTAGCCCTGGCGGGTCAGGCTAGCGAGAAGGTCCAACGCCGCGTCCAGATTCCCAAGCCGGATCTGGGCCATGGCCCAGGCTTCACGCCCCACCTGATATTCCTCGGGGCGCTCTCGTATCACCCGACGCCAGGCGCGTTTGGCCCGGTCCTCGCGCCCTTGATAGTGGGCGATCAGCCCGCGGTAGTATCCAGCCATCAGCGGATTGCGCTCCCGATTCAGGTAGGACAGCGCACTGGCGTAGTCCCCGGCGACGATGAACATGCGGTAAACCCACTGCGCCATGTATTCGTAGAAGGGATCATGTCGGCACGCCTCTTCCCAGGCGTCGGCCGCCTCTTGAAGCCTGCCCTGTTCCTTCAGCACACGGAAGCGGGTCCAGTGGAGCAGCCCGCGCTCCTCTCCCCGCGATGCCCGTCGCGATGCCTCCTCCAGCGCCTCCTGCGCCTCATCCAGCCGGCCGAGCTCCAATAGCCGGGCCGCCAGCTCCAGCGGATGCCAGAAGTCCATAGGGTGCTCCTCTGCCAATATCCGCAGCTCGACCAGCCCGCCCTCCACGTCTCCCAGGTGGATCCGCTCGGTTGCCGCCCGGCGCTTCCAAAGGAGGGGGTCATCCGGATCCAGATCGCTCATTTGCTCGCAGATGGAGAGCGCGTAGGCGTGATCTCCCATCCATTCGAGCACGGCCTGTAGCTCGTCCGCCGCGGTGATCAGGTGATCCAAAAGCTGTTCGTCTCGCACGCCCATATCGGGTAGCACAGAGCTAATGCGATCGACGATGCGGCTGTACATCCACACGGCGATATCGGCCCGCCCGGCCGCGCGAGCCTGCCGTGCCTTCTCGAGCAGATCCTCATAGCTTCCCTGGATCCGTCTGTCAGGTCTTCTCTCCATGATCTCAGACTCCTCCGTTTTTTCTTCGCTCATACTGGCATACACGGCAACCCGTAGGAGCAGCCTTTGTGGCTGCCCTTGAGCACTATTTCGATATGATCGTTTCCCTTTGAGACGGGCCTTTCCCCATTAGGAGATCGGCTCCCGCCGACGACGTGCTGGCTGATACTTACCGCCTATACTCCGCCAGGCCAGGTCCCCAAGCTCGGCCGTCAACATGCCAAAGAGGATGAAAGCACACCCCAACAGCGCCCGTCCCGTCAGCCTCTCCCCGATTAGGAGATAGCTAAACGCCGCGGCGAACACGGGCTCCAGAGAGAAGATGAGCGCCGTATGCGTGGGGCTGGTGAAGCGCTGGGCCACAGTCTGTGTGGCGAAGGCGAAGGATGTGGCCAAAACCCCGGTGAAGACGACAGCGAAGATCACCTGCCCGTTGATCGCGGGCAGGGGAAATTCCCACAGAAGCGACGTGACCCCGCTGAGGAGCGCGACGGTGGCGATCTGGACCATCGCTAGGCGCACAGCCGGCTGACCGGGTGCGAACGCGGCCGTCAGGATGATCTGCACGGCGAAACTGACGGCGCATCCCAGCACCAGCAGATCGCCCAGCCCTACGGCGAGATCCTCGTTCAGAGAGAGCAGGGCCAATCCTACCGTGGCCAGGAATACCCCCACCGTGGCGGCGTGAGAGGGCGGACGGCGCAGGAACCACGCCGAACCCAAGGGGACGAGGACGACGGAGATGCCAGTGATGAAGCCGGCCTTGGCGGGCGTGGTATAGCGCAGTCCCATCGTCTGGAGCCCGTAGCCGGCGAACAGGGCGACGCCCATCAGGGCGCCTTGCCAGAGCAACCGTCGGTCGAATCGGCAGCCCAGGGCCTCTCGCCAGGCGATAGGGAGGAGCGCCACGGCCGCCACCGAGAAGCGTGCGGCCAAGAAGGCGAAGACGGGAAAGCTCGTCACCGCCTCTTTGACCATGACAAACGTCATGCCCCAGACAGTGACCACGGCCAACAGCGCCAGATCGGCCCACATCTGGCGGCGCAGAGGGACATGAGGGGCGGTGGAGGCGGTGGTCATCTTACGGTTTCACGATCCCTTTCACAGCCAGAAGCTCAACTCGTCGCGAACGGTGCGGGCCAGGGAGTCGGCGGCCAGTTGAGGTAGGGAGTAGCATGGGGCTCCCATCGCGTCGGCCAGCTTCTGAGCCAGCCCTCGATCGAAGGCGGCGTGCTCCATGTTGATGACGACGCTGCGCAGATGGGCCTGCCGCAGGAGCGTGGCCACCTGCATGGCTTCTTCCTGGGCGGGAAGGCCGGCGATGGAAACGTTCCCTGCGCCGTCCGTCAACAAGATGATCAATGGCACGATCTCCGCGTCGCGGTGTTTGGCAGCCATACACACCTTATATGCGAGCAGGAGCCCGCTGGAGAGCGGCGTCTTCCCGCCCACCGGGATGTTCTTCAGCGCGCGCTGAGCCAATTCCACGCTGGACGTCGGCGGGAGCACGATGCGGGCCCGATCTTTCTGGAACACGATCAGCCCCACCTGATCGCGCCGCTGATACGCGTCCACGAGCAGCGACATGATCGCGCCCTTGGTGGCCTCCATGCGCTCGGCCGCCGCCATGGACCAGGAGGCGTCCACGACGAAGAGGATAAGGTTGGCAGCCCGCCGCACGCGCACCTTGCGCTGCAGATCGTCCTTGTGGATCAAAAACGCCAGATCACTGTTCTCCACCTCGCGGCGACGCTTCTGATAGGGAGCCGCTTGCCGCAGCGTCGCGTCGAAGGCGATATCCTCTGGGTGATCACCGGCGGGGCGGGCACGGACGTAATGCCCTCGCTTGCGCTCCGTGCGGGTGAACGAGCGCTTGCCCGCCTTTCGTCGGGTCAGCCGGTCGAGGGGGGTGTCCAGGCGGCGCGGCTGAAACGTCTGCCCGATGCGCACCGGGCGCTCGACGCCTCGGTCAGGGGCAGAAGACACAGACTGATCGCCCGCGTCCTGCACGGGAGGCGGAGAGGAGGGGGCATAATCGGATTCCCCTTCCACCATCTCGCCGTTCACATCATTTTTTTTTATTTCGCTCACCTCGCCCGAAACCGCCTCGGCGCTCTCGGCGCGCTGTTCATACTCTCTCGCGCGCGCCTGAGCCTGTTGGAGACGCTCCCGGAGTTGATCGATCTCCACAGGCGTCTCTTCAAACGGCTGTCGCTTCAAGCGATGGGGCAGCGCCAGCTCCGCGGCCAGCAGGATGTCGCGATCCGTAATGGCCAGCCGACCCTCGAACGCGGCGTGGGCGCGCGCCGCCTTCAGGATGACGATGTCCGCTCGATGCCCGTCCACGTGGAGCTCGGCGGTCAGCTGGGCGATGGTGTACAGGTCATGTTTCGTATACGTCACCAGGTCCAGCCGCTCACGGGCGCGGGCGATCTCCTGGGAGAGCCGCTCCTCCTCCGGCTGCCACATCGCGCGGAAGCCGGCCGGATCCTTCTCAAACTGAATACGTCGCTCCAGGATCTGGACGCGTTGGTCAGCATCCATCAGGCCGTGGATATCCACCGAGAGGGCGAACCGATCCAGAAGCTGTGGGCGAAGATCGCCCTCCTCGGGGTTCATGCTGCCCACCAGGACGAAGCGGGCCGGGTGGGAGAAGCTGATCCCCTCGCGCTCGACGACATTGATGCCCATCGCGGCCGAGTCCAGCAGGAGATCGACCACGTGGTCATCCAGCAAGTTAACCTCATCCACGTAGAGAACGCCGCGATTAGCCGCGGCCAGGATGCCCGGCTCGAAGTGGCGCTCGCCGCGCTGAATGGCCTTTTCGATGTCCAGCGTACCCACGACGCGATCTTCCGTGGCGCTGACGGGCAGGTCAACGAAGCGGGTACGACGGCGAACGACGGGGAGCTTCTCGCCTCGCTCCAGCCGCGCCCGGCATTCGTCACAGAAGGTGTCCGGGCGGTTGGGATCGCACTGGAATCGACAGTCCGCGACCACCTCGATCTCGGGTAAGAGCGCGGCCAGCGCTCGCGCGGCCGTGGACTTGGCCGTGCCTCGCTCGCCCCGGATCAGGACACCACCGATCTGGGGATCGATCGCGTTCAAGATGAGCGCGCGCTTCATGCGCTCCTGGCCGACGATCGCTGTAAACGGGAAAATGGATGCCATCTCTCCAACGCCTCGCACCAGACAATATCAAAAGCGGCCTTCCTCGGCCGCCCCTCGCCCTGGCCACCATCGCTTTCTTAACATCGATGTAGATTATACCTCACACGTCCAAACGCGCAAAGTACGGGCGAGGTAAGCCTCCACACCCGCTAAGGTGACCGATACCTCGAAAGTGCCGATCACCTTAGAGATGATGATGAACCCTCATTGAGAGAGACGTCCCAGCGGGTCCAGGGCGATCCGCTGGGCTGGCGTCGTCGCGCCGTATAGCCGCTGATACGTGGCGTAGAAGGAGAGGATCCGCTGAACGTACAGGCGGGGCTCATCGAGGGTGATGCTGGCGAAGAACACATCCGGGTCGCCGCCGGATTGCTCGCGCCATCGAACCGCATTGCCCGGGCCGGCATTATATCCCGCCAGCGCGGCCATCACGTCCCCATCCACCATCTGTAAAGTCGCCCATAGGTAATACACCCCGAACTTGATGGAGACATAGGGCCGATATAGCAACTCCCGTCGGAAATCCCGCCATCCTAACCGGCCAGCGATCCATTCTCCCGTAGCGGGGATGACCTGCATCAGCCCATGCGCGGCCGAGCGCGAGGTCGCGCTCGCCTCGAAGAGGCTCTCCTGACGGACGACAGCGTAGACCAGCAGAGGATCGATGCCGCGCTCGGCCGCCTCCGCCTCGATTAACGAGGCGAAGTACACTGGATAGGCCAGCCGTTGTATGAAGACGGGAACTTCCTCCATCGAATCCGACAGGAGATCGATCAGGCGCTCAGCGCAGGCGATGGAGAGGCGATACACCCTCATATCACGGAAGTGCAAGGCCAGTTGATACATGGCCAGGGGATCGTCCCGATACCGCCGATAGAGGCGACGGAGCTCGTCCAGGGCTAAATCCTCCAGGCCGAGAGCCAACAACTCCTGGCCACGCAACAGCGAAGGGTCGCGCGCCAGATCGGACGGGAGTGTGGACAGCGGACCAGGAGGGGATTCGGGTAGCTTATCGCGCAGCCACTTCTCGGCGCGTTCTTGGTCGAATGCATCGGGGGGTGGCGCCGTCGGGAACGGCACGTCCAGATCCAGATCAGCCTCTCGGGCCAGAGCCAGCGCCCTCTGTCCGTAATACGTCTCCGGCTGAGATGCCAGGGCACGCCAAGCCGCCGCGGCCTCCTCCCGCTGCCCAGCGGCCAGCAGCGCCTTTCCCAACCACAGACGTGCCTCGGAGAGCAACGCCTCGTCTCCGGAGGGATAGGCATCCAACAGGAGGCGCCAATCCTCAGCGGCGTCTGCCCAGCGCTGGAGGCGATACATGCACATCCCGGCCGCGAAGAGGGCCTGGGCTCCCTCCGCGGATCCCGGATAGCGATCCTGCACCTCGCGATAGTCCTCGGCGGCGACCGCGCACTCGCTGGCCTGCTCCGTGAATCGCGCCGCCTGGAGCAACGCCCTAGGCGCCAGCGGATGGTGTGGGTAAGCCTCCACGAACTCTAGCAGCCCCTCACGGGCGGCCGCGAGATCCCCCATCGCGGCCTGGGCGGCCGCCCGACGTAACCACGCCTCCCCCCAACAGGGACACCGCGGGAAGTCTTCAATGACGCGGGTCCAGAGCTCGATCGCGGTCTCGTTCTGCCCCATCGCCCGGTAAGCTCGCGCCATGAAGTCGTAAGCCTGTCCGCTATGGGCACCGGGATGGGCTGTGATATATCGCTTCAGAGCAGCTATAGCCGGCGCGTAGACGCCGTTGTAATAGTTGACGATCCCTCGCTGATAGTCATCAACTGGGGCTTCCAGATCGAGCAACGCGATGATGGCGCGATGCGCGTATGGGCTGGTGGGGGCCGTGTCCACTGCCGCCTGATAGCGCCGGATGGCCTCGTTCTCCCTCCCGACGGCGCGTAGAGCCTCCCCAAGCTGGTAGAGGATCTCAGCCCGGTATCCTGGGTTGCGAGCCATCTCTAGGATGGCCTCATATTGGATGAGAGCCTTCGTCGGCTCGCCCCTGTCCAACGCCATCTGGGCCAGCGTCTCCCTCAGGCGCAATGCTGTCGGGACATCAGGTGCCGCCTCTATGGCTTGGATATACGCCTCCTCCGCCTGCTCCCACGATCCCAGCTGCCGGTAAGCCTCGCCGATGCGCTCCCATGCCTCGGATCGAGCCGGGCCGTCGAGTTCTAGATAAGCTTTGTAGGCCTCAATGGCGCCCGGCCAATCGCCTTGTCCGGATAAGATCTCCCCCAAGAGGAACTGCGCTCTCCGCCGACGCACGGGGTCCGGATCGAGATCCAGGATCTGAAGCATGACGGCGAACGCCTCCCCATAATGACCGTCGGCGAGGTAACACTGTCCCATGCGGAATCGCGCTTCGTGCGCCAGGGGGGTATCCCCCGCGTCAGCGATCACTTCGGCGAACAGACGACGGGCGAGGTCAAACCGGCCTTCGGCCTGGAGTTGGCTCGCCGTCGCGAACCGCTGCTCGGGAAGAGGCGTCGGCGTTGGGGTCGGTGTTGCCGTCGGGGTAGGGGAACTCGTAGGCGAAGGCGTGGTGACGACGGTAGCCACAGCCGTAGGTTCAGACGTCGCGAGGGGCGACCCTGACACATCCTTGCTGTCACCACCGAGGGCCAGTATGACGAGAAGGCTTCCAGCCAGGATAAGGAGAATGGACAGGCCGATGGGTTTCCAGAGCCTCTTCCCCCAGGCCACATATCGCTCGTTCATAGCGCCATTATGATGCACGGAATGGAGGGCGTCAAACATGTCCGACGCACGGTTCACCCGTGAGGAGATGACGCTCAGGCGACGAGATGGTCACAAGGGAGGCTACCTCCAAACGCGGGGTACTACAAACACTATGATGCCGATGAGCGTGACGACGAAGAAAATACCCGCCCAGGCCGTAGGCCCGATGTTGCGGAGGGCGTCCCATCGGGAACGTTGACCCTGCGGTGTGGAGGTGGGGGTCTCGCGAGGAGGGGGCTCCCGAAGGATAAGGGCCACGGTGACGGGAGGCCTTGCCAACGGCGCGACCAACCGCTCCGGAGTCAAAGTTGAGACGGCCTGGGGGGTCTCCGCAGCAGCGGCCATGGAGATCGAGCCCGGGGTCGGCGTGGGAGTAGACGTGGGGGTAGGCGTGGCGGTCGGCGGAGGCCAGCAGGCGAGCAGGGAGACGTCGTCCAGGAACATGATGGTGCGCTGTCCATTCCCGTTGTTGAACACGTTGAAGTAGAGGAGCACCCACTGCCCGCGATATGGCGTCAGGTCGATGACCTCGCGCTGCCATTGTCGCTCGTCATGCAACGGACGGGGACGCCACAGATCCGCGATGCGGGCATAGGTTACAGGGTCGAGCAGCATGAACTGCTGGCGATCGCTATCATTCGGGTTGTCCGCCCGGGCCCAATACCAAAATTCGATGCGTGCTGTCTGCGCGTCCGGTGGTATGAACACATCCTGGCGAACGGACGAGTAGGAGAGGGCGTCGGGTAGGGTCAGATTGCCCAGCATCACCGAGCGAGCGCCGCTACGGACCGGATGGGGAGAGCCGACATACGTTGGCCATAGAGGCGTGCGATAGAATTGCCACGCCTCATCGGTTTCAAAGCCGCCGTTCATCAGCAACTCGTTGCAGTAGCTCGACGGCGTGGGGCTGGGCGAGGGCGCGCTGGTCGGCGTCGGCGATGCGGTCCAGACGGGCGTCGGGGTCGGCGTTGGCGGAGCGGTCCCAACGGGCGTGGAGGTGGGCGTCGGCGTCAAGGTCCTCGTCGGCGTGGGCGTGGGTGTCACCGGGGTGATCGTCGCAGTAGGCGTCGATGTTGGGGTCGGCGTGCGTATAGGGGTTGGTGTCCCCGCTGGCGTATAGGCATATGTGTCGATCAGCACATTGCTGGCATCTCGAAGGTAAGCCGTATCGCCGGTGTTGTTCCATACCGGAAGTGCCCGACCCCAGTAGAGGTCTGTGGCTGTGTTGCTCCCGCTCCTGGTCCACACCCGCACGGAGGCCCCTGGGCTCAGCGTGAAGGTTGGGAACGTGAACGTGTTATCCGCCTCATCGCGCAGAGTCCAGCCCGTCATATCCACGGGTGAGCCCCCCTGGTTCTCGATGAGCACATACTCCCCGTCCACGTCGGGGCCGGGTGGATCGAAGAGGATGGAGGTGATGACCACGCCGGGCGTGACCACGGTGGAGGTGGCGGACGGCGTCGGGGTCACCGTGGGCGTATGCGTCGGGAGTGAGGTCGGCGTTGGAGTCACGCCAACGCACACTTCTAACTGTACGTTGTCTAGGTACAACGCCGTCGTCTCGTCAAAGGCCCCCTGCCCGTCGTTGTAGACGTTGAAATAGAGGATGATGGTCTGCCCCCTGTACATGCTCATATCTGCCGCGGCCGTCAACCAGATACGGTCATCCCGGCGGGTGTTCCACAAGATCTCGATGGGATCTCGCGAGACGGAGTCCAGAATGATCAACTGTTGCTTGTCATCGTCTGTGGGACCTTCCGCGATGGGATAGAAGTCCCAGCGCAGCTCGGCGCTGAGCGCATCGGCGGGGATGGTGACGGTCTGTTCGATGGAGGAGTAGGCCTCCCGGTTAGGAGCTTCGGTGATGCCCAGGCGCATCGCCATCCCGGATCGGTCAGGCGCTGGGGCATAGGTTGGCGTCGCCGGGCTGGGATGAAGCCACCACCCACCGGATCCCTCGAAGTCGCCGTTCACGATAAGATCATAGCAGCCAGGGGAGAAGCGCGCTTCGTCTGCGATGACGAGGCCGGGAGCCACGAGTAGCCACAAAGCCAATAAAGATGCGCCGATGAGGGCGCGATGCCACCAATCCATGATGGCCCTCCTGAAGGGGAAAGCACGCCTTCCAGCATTAGCTACTACATTTTACCATGAACTCTAAATCTCTTCAACGCGCCCGGCCTACGGTGACGCCTCAATACTTCACCGCAGAGGCGCCGAGGACGCAGAGAGGGAAGGGAATGAGATCTCGGTTCCCTGGCATCGATCAAGGAACGAAGGATCGAGATGCTCTATCCGCGATCGCTAGAACAGGCGCAACTGTTCGGCGGGGGGAGGCTTTCGCTGCCTTCGTCTCGCCTCCGCCTCGCGCACCTCTTTCAGCGCGGCTTCGATGTCGTTCAGGAAGCGAGAAGGAGACTGCTCCATCCGGCGGCCGAAGAGGAAACGGGTACGAGCGTGCGTCAGGATCAGCTTGCGTTGTGCTCGCGTCATGCCGACGTAGAAGAGCCGGCGCTCCTCATCCAGGTCCGCGCGGCCATCCTCCGGCAGATAGGGCAACAGCCCCTCCTCGCAACCCACGATGAAGACCACGGGGAACTCCAGGCCCTTGGCCGCGTGCAGCGTCATCAAGGCCACGCGATCCGCCCTGGGATCGTAGGCGTCGGTCTCACTTTGCAGCGTCACCGCCTCCAGGAACGCGGCTAGTCGATCATCGAACGCCGCCGCGCGGGAAGCCAGTTGCCGCAGATGCTCCTCCTCATCCTCAGTCAGATCTCGCTGCGCCGCCAGGAAATAATGGACGCGCTCGACGAGTTGAGCCACGGATAGGCCATCGGGCGTCGAGTCGTGATCGCCGAGGGACATGTTTTCCCATAAGGACGCGAGGGCGGCCAGTCGTCGTCGTTGAGCAGCCGTGAGGCCCGTCAGATCAGCCGCGTGGGCCAGGGCCTCGGCCAGCGCGTCGGGATGGGCTGATATCACCGCCAGCACGCGATCCAGCGCCTCCGCGGAGAAGCGCTCCTTTCCGGAGCTCAGGATCACTTCCAGATGGAGACGAGAGCGCGGGTTGTGCAGGAGCCAGAGGCAGGCCAGAGCTTCTCGTACGACCGGGCGGGCATAGAAGGGGACCTGCCCTATGGTCTGATAGGGGATACCCGAGCGGTCGAAGGCCTCCAGGAGAGGGGCGACCTGAGCGCGCAGGCGGTAGAGGACCACGAAGTCTCCAAAGGAGCGGGCGCTCGGGTGATCGTCCTCCACGCGGCCGGAGTCCAGGGAGAAGTAGCTGGTGCCTCCCATCATACGTTCGATCTGATGGACGACGTACTCCGCCTCGGCTTTCTCCGTAGGCGCCTGGTAGACCTCCAGTTTCACCTCTTCCACGAACTGGGACCAGAGCTGCATCGCGTCCCGGTCGGGGCTCTTGCTGATGACTTGAGTGGCCGCGTCCAGGATGGCCTGGACGGAACGGTAGTTCTGGGTCAGACGTACGACCCGTGCGTCGGGATAATCCCGTTGGAAGGAGAGGAAATAACGACGATCCGCGCCACGAAAGCCGTAAATGGCCTGGTCTGGGTCTCCGATGACGCAGAGGTTAGCCCCGCCCGCGGTGAGCAGCCGCAACAGGCGATATTGAGCGTGGTTGACATCCTGGTACTCGTCCACGGAGATCCAGCGGTAGTGAGCGTGAAGGGTCTGGAGGACGTCAGGGTGATCTTCGAGCAGGTGGACAGTCTTGACGACTAGGTCGTCGAAGTCGATGGCCTGGACCCGACGGAGGGCCTCCTCGTAGGCGCGATAGGCGGCCTTAAGCGCGGCCGCTTCCATCGCCTCACCACCTCGCTCCGGCAGGAGCACATCGGAGAGAGCATCTGCCAGGTCGGGCGACTCCGGGGTGAGCAGGCGATTCTTGGCTGCGGCGATGAGGCCCAGGTATACGTCTACCCGGCGGCGATCCAGATCCGGGAGCGCGCGTCGGAGTATCCACCGCCGTTCCTCATCCCCGATGATGGTGAAATCGGAGGGGATACCTGCCCTTTCGCCCCATTGGCGCAGGAGCATGGCGCCGAAGGCGTGAAAGGTCTTGATGGTGATGCGGCTCGCGACGTCCTGGCCCAGGAGGCCCGCCAGGCGTTCGGCCATCTCCCCCGCGGCCTTGTTGGTGAAGGTGATGGCGAGGACGCTCTCCGGATCCACACCCCGCTCCTGGATAAGATAGGCGATGCGGACCGTCAGGGTGCGCGTCTTGCCGGTGCCCGGCCCCGCTACGATGATCAACGGAGCATCGATGCACTGTACGGCCTCCCTTTGTTGAGGGTTGAGAGCGTCCAGCGGGGAGGGTGGTGCAGATGGAGGATGGACGGGCGATGGGCTGACGACGTCTGGGTCGAAGGGCGGCAGAGGGGCCGGTTGGACGTGAGCGGTGTCCTGTTCTGCGGGGGTAACAGATGTTCCTGGCTCCGTAGATTGGGAGGTGAGCTCCGGCGCGTAAGCCGCAGGCTGTTCCTGAACGCCCGCGGCAGGTCCGGGGAGGGCGTCGCCGAAGAGGCCCATCTGCATCGAGGGGGCCCGATCCTCTACCTCGTCGAAGAGTTTGATGATGCCGTATTCGCCGTCGTACCCGGGGATGGCCGTTACCTGGCCCTGGCGCATGCGGCCGATTCCCGCGGCCAGGCGATCGCCGCCAACAGTAGCAATCGCCTCCAGCGGGACATCCATGAGGATGGCGAGCTCCGGCCCCAGGTGAGCGAGCAGGCGCTCATACTCTCGCCGCACGCGCTTGCTGCCGGAGCCGACGCCTAAGAGCTCGCCCAGGATCTCGGTCAGGGGGATGAGGCTATGGAAGGGATGAGCGTTCGGCTTGCGCGCGCCTTCGGGTCGATCGGCGAGGGTCTCCACGCGGTGCATGACCCCCACGGTGACGGGTTTGCCGCACACAGGGCATAAACCGCCATGGGCCAAAGTGGTCTTAGGGTCCCAGGAGATGCCGCACTTGCGGTGGCCGTCGTAGTGGTACTTCCCCTCCTCTGGGAAGAACTCTATGGTGCCCAGACAAGCCTTAAGATCGCCGGTCTTAAGCGCGTCGAAGATGGCCGTGTAGGCGAGCTCGGTGTCGAAGAGGGTGGCCTCCCGGGCCAGCTTTTGGGGAGAATGGGCATCAGAGCAGGAGATGAGGGTATACCGGTCGAGCGCGGAGACGCGCCAGTTCATGGGCGGGTCGGAGGAGAGGCCCGTCTCCAGGGCGAAGATGTGCGGGGTAAGGTCATCGAAGCACTCCTCCACGGCATCGAAGCCGGATCTGGAGCCGAGGAGCGAGAACCAGGGGGTCCAGATATGGGCCGGGACGAGATGGCAGTCAGGATCGATCTCGAGCACGATCTCCAGAAGATCGCGAGAGTCCAGGCCGAGGATCGGGCGGCCATCGGCGCGGATATTACTGATCTTCTCCAGCGCGGCCTGGAGCTTCTCTGCGGCCTCGAAGGAGGGGACGAAGACCACGTTGTGGATCTTGCGCACGCGGCCGTTCTTCTTGTAGATGTTGCTGATCTCCCCCGTCAGGATGAAACGTACGGTGCCCTGACAGGCAGGGGGTACCCCTTCAGCCACGGCCTTCGCCACGTCTTCCTTGAGCCGGAAGAGCCCCTCCTCCGCGGGCTCGAGGGTTTCCTTAAGCTCCGCTGTCCAGCCAGGATGTGTGATATCACCCGTGCCCACGATATGGACGCCCTTACGCTGGGCCCATATGGCCAGGTGAGGGATGGTGAGGTCCCGGCTTGTGGCCCGGGAGTAATGGGAATGAATGTGAAAGTCAGCGACGAGTTTCATCATTGCACCCTCTTCGATCTGAACCTCAATACCCGGCTATCGGACAGTGCGACCGAATGAAGCCGGCGCGCGAGTTTGCCCAGCCTTCGCCTAGTATTGTAGAATAACTTGACCGTTCGCGAAAGGAGGAGGGCATCGGCGTGGAAGCCTTAAAACAGCGCATCCTGGCCGAGGGGCGCAATTTAGGGCGAGGGATCCTCAAGGTCGATAGTTTCATCAATCACCAGGTGGATCCCACATTGATGATGGAGGTCGGACGGGCTTTGGCCGATCGGTTCCGCGACGCGGGCGTCACCAAGGTCATCACGGCCGAGATTTCTGGCATCGCCCCCGCGCTGACGACCGCCCTGGCGCTGGGGGTGCCGATCGTGTACGCCCGCAAGAGCAAGCCCATCACCATGCCCGACCAGGTCTATCGGGATGTCGCCCCGTCCCACACCAAGGGACGGGAAGTGGAGCTGTTGGTCTCCCCGGAGTACCTGGGGCCGGAGGATCGGGTGCTCCTGGTGGACGACTTTCTGGCCACCGGCCAGACCATCGCCGCGCTGGTGCGCATCGTCCAGCAGGCTGGCGCTACCCTGGTCGGCATCGGCGCGGTGATCGAGAAGCGGTTTGAGGGCGGCCGTGAGCAGTTGGAGTCCCTGGGGGTCCCCATCGAATCCTTGGTGGTCATCACGAGTATGCAGGATGGCCGCATCGAGTTCGCGGAGTAATCGATGACTCGAGAGGCCATCGTCGTCGTTGACTTCGGCTCGCAGTACGCTCAGCTCATCGCCCGCCGGGTGCGCGAGGCGCATGTCTACTCCGAGCTGGTCCTTTGGGATGCCCCAGACGAGGCGTTCGAGCGGCTGGAGCCTAAAGGGTTCATCCTCTCGGGGGGGCCGGCCAGCGTGTATGAGCCGGACGCGCCGCGCCTGCCGAAGGCGGTGCTCCGGGCGGGCAAGCCGGTATTGGGCATCTGTTACGGGATGCAGACGTTGGCCCACGAGCTGGGTGGGCGTGTGGCCCCCGCCCGGGAGCGGGAATATGGCCCCGCAGAGTTGGAGATCCTCGATCCGTCAGCGCCGCTCTTCGCCGAGGTGCCCCAACGTCAGCCCGTGTGGATGAGCCACGGCGACCGCATCGAATCCCCTCCGCCCGGATGGTCGATCCTGGCGCGCACGGACAACTCTCCCATCGCCGCCATGGGAGACGTCGTCCGTGGTTGGTATGGCCTACAATTCCATCCGGAGGTGGAGCATACCCGCTACGGCCGTGAGATCCTGCGCAACTTCCTGTATCGCGTGTGTGGCTGCCAGGGCACGTGGACGGCCGGTTCGTTCATCGACGAGGCGGTGGCCCGGATCCGTGAACAGGTGGGGAACGGCCGCGTCATCTGTGGGCTGAGCGGCGGCGTGGACTCCGCGGTGACGGCGGCGCTGGTCGGCCGCGCGGTGGGCGATCAGCTCACGTGCATCTTCGTCAATACGGGCCTATTGCGGGCGGGCGAGCCGGAACAGGTCGTGGAGACATTCCAGCGATCGCTGGGGTTGCGGCTGGTGGCCGTGGACGCCACCGAGGAGTTCCTGGCTGATCTAGCTGGGGTCACGGATCCCGAGGAGAAGCGCAGGCGCATCGGCGCGCGATTCATCCGCGTGTTCGAGCGAGAAGCACGGGCGTTGGGGCAGGTGGATTTCCTCGCCCAGGGCACTCTGTATCCTGACGTGATCGAGTCGACCTCGGCCGAGACGCGGGCCGCGCAGAAGATCAAGACACATCACAATGTGGGCGGTCTGCCGCCTGACCTTAAGTTCAAGCTGATCGAGCCACTGCGCTATCTGTTCAAGGACGAGGTGCGCGCCGTAGGCGAGGCGCTGGGGCTGCCGGAGGAGATCGTGTGGCGGCACCCGTTCCCAGGCCCAGGGCTGGCCATCCGCATCCTGGGCGAGGTGACGTGGGAGCGTTTGGAGACGTTGCGCCGGGCGGATGCCATCTTGTTGGAGGAATTACGCGCGGCGGGGCTCTACCGCCAGACGGCCCAGGTCTTCGCCGTGTTGCTGCCCGTGCGCTCTGTGGGCGTCATGGGCGATGGCCGCACGTACGCGAACGTGATCGCCATCCGCGCCGTGACCACGGAGGATTTCATGACGGCGGACTGGGCTCGCCTGCCCTATGATCTGCTAGCCCGCATCAGCAGCCGGATCGTCAACGAAGTCCCCGGCGTGAATCGGGTGGTCTACGACATCACATCCAAGCCGCCCGGGACCATCGAGTGGGAGTGAGGCGCGGCCCGGGCGTCCTCGGAGCCGCGAAGGGTTCGATGCGCGGGTTTCGTGTGTTCTGGCTGGGGCTGCTGGCCCTTCTGGCCGTCTCGTTGGGCCCGCGGCTGTGGATGTATCGACGGGAGATGGGGCCTGTCCCTCCGGGCGTGATCGTCGCCGGGTTGGATCTCAGCGGCGCCCACACGCTGAGCGAAGCCGCGCGGATGCTCCAGGACGCGCTCGCTCAGCCGGTGATCGTTCGCTACGCCGATCAGCCCCTCCTCTTACGTCCCTCGGAGATCGGCTTCCAGCCGGATCTTCAGGCTGCTCTCATCGAGGCCAGGCGCTATCGGTCCGGTGAACACTTCTGGCGAGGCTTCTGGGCCTATCTCCTCCATCGGCCACCCCCGCGGGTTGAGATCCCCGTCCAATTCTCGGTGGATACGGAGGCTCTAGCCACCTGGCTCGGGGATGTGGCCAGGCGATACGACCGTGATCCGGTACCTCCTCGCGTCGTCCCCGCCACAGGACAGATCGCGCCCGGCAAGCCCGGGCAGCGATTGGATCTCCAGGCTTCCGTGCCGAATCTGATCGCCGCGCTCACCCGGGCGACCGATCGGCAGGCCGATCTGGTGGTCATCGAGGAGCCGCCGCCGAGGCCGGACATCTCGTTGCTCCACGATCTGCTACAACAGCGTATCGAGAGCTTCCCCGGCATCGCCAGCATCTGGGTGCGGGACATCCACAACCGGCGAGAGGTCGGGATCAACGAGGAAGTGGCCTACGCGGCCATGAGCACGATGAAGATCGCCATTCTGGTGGAGGTTTATCGCCATCTGGACGGCGAGCCTGATGTGGAGACGTCCCGCCTGATCTCGGAGACGATGCGGTTGAGCGGGAATTACACGGCTAACTTGCTTTTGGGCCTTATCGGCGACGGCAGCCCGGATCGCGGCGCGCAGATCGTGACGCAGTCGATGCGTCGGCTGGGGCTACGCAACACCTTCATCGCCGCGCCGTATGATAAGCACTCGGGGGTGCCTCCGCGCGTGGTCACGCCGGCCAACCAGCGCAAAGACCTGGACACGAAGCCGGATCCGTTCATGCAGACCACGGCCAAGGACATGGGGCTGCTCATGGAGATGATCGTGCAGTGCGCCGAAGGAGGCGGGACCCTGTTGGCCGCCTACCCGGATGAGCTCACGCCGCACGAGTGTCAGGAGATGATCGATTGGATGGCAGGGCTGCGCATCGGCGTGCTGCTGGAAGCGGGGGTGCCGGAGGGCACGCGCATGGCCCATAAGCACGGTTTCATCGACGATACCCACGGTGATGTAGCTGCGATCTGGGGGCCGAATGGGCCTTACGTCATCGCTGTCTTCTTATATCGGCCGGTATGGCTGGAATGGGAGCTAAGCTCGACGCTCATGGCCGACCTCTCCCGCATTACATACGAATTCCTGAGAGATTATCCACCATGATATCACCTGAGCCCAGGCGGCGCCGCAGAGGTTATAGATGGGGCATCCTCCCCACTCTTTTGCTATTCATCACGCTCTTCCTCTCGCTGACGCCTACGTCGGGCTACGCGGATGCCCGTTGTAGGGGCAAGGCATGCCTTGCCCCTACGATTCGCCCGTCCCTGCGAATGAATGGTGGGATGGTGATCTTCATGCATACGACGCAGGCCGATTTCATGGCGGGTGAGCGGGATCATCTGGATGCCCGCGGCCTGGACGCGCTGGGCACGCCCTATGCCTATGATCAGGATCCACGCGGCTTCCTGCGGCTGCGCTCCCAGCCAGGCGCGTGGACCAAGTACTCGGACAACCCAGTGTTCAACACTGGTCCGACCGGCGCCTGGGATGCCACGGTGGTGGATGAGGCCAAGGTGATCTTCGACGGCGAGACCTTCCACATGTGGTACTCTGGCCGCAATCGGGATGAGCCGCCCGCGGGCCGCCACAAGGCGCCCATGCGCATCGGCTATGCCACCTCGCCGGATGGCATTCATTGGACGCGGCATCCTGAGAATCCGGTGCTGGATGTGGGCCCTGCCGATGGCCCTGACGCCAACATCGTCTATCCGGCCTTCGTCCTCTTCGACGGCGAGCAGTTCCGCATGTGGTACAGCGCTCACGACTTCGAGCGGTGGTCCATCAACTACGCTACCTCGCCGGACGGCGTGCACTGGACGCGATACGAGGGGAACCCGCTCATGGTGGCGGAGCGGGACGGTCGTTGGGACGCGAATTACATCTCCGAGCCGGCTGTGCTCTTCAACGGCGAGAAGTTCGAGATGTGGTACAACGGCGGGTCGGAGCGGACGGACACGCTTCGCATCGGCTATGCCTGGTCGCTCGATGGGCTGCACTGGGCACGGCGGGCCGAGGATCGCTGGGTGCTGGACGTCGGCCCATTGGGATCCTGGAGCGATTTCTCCGTCGCCCGGGCCCACGTGATCTTCGACGGCGAGCGGTATCAGATGTGGCATGAGGGGCACGACGGCAAGCACTGGCGGATCGGGTACGAGGTCTCGGACGATGGCATCCACTGGCGGCCGGGGCCGGACAATCCCATCCTGGATTTGGGTCCGGCCGGGAGCTGGGACAGTGTCCACGTGGCCGAGCCCTATGTGCTTTTCGACGGCAATCTGTACCGCTTATGGTATTCTGGCTACGACGGCGATAAGTATCGGATCGGCCTGGCCACGGCGCCGCCGGTATACAGCGAGCGCGGTATGTTCACCTCGCCGCCGATAGATGCGGGACAGCCTGTGCTGTGGCGAGAGCTGCGATGGACGGCCCGAGTGCCCGAAGGCACGGGTCTGGCCGTGGCCGTCCGCACGAGTTCTGATGGCGAGACCTGGGGCGAGTGGATCCCGGTGGCAGAGAACAGCGTCGAGGGCGAGAACGTGGCCCGCCTTGACATGTCGCCGGCGCGCTACCTGCAATACCAGATCGTGTTCACTACGGAGGATCCGGCCCGTTCCCCAGTCCTGGAGGAGGTGAGCGGCGCAGCCTTGCTCCCGACGCCGACGCCCACAGCCACCTCTACGGCTACGCCTACGGTCACGCCGACTGCGACGCCTACGCCTATATTCACGCCAACTCCCACGCCGACGCCGACCCCGATCGTGGCCATGGTGGCGTGGCCAACCGGATTCCTGCTCATCAGCGCGGCCGTGCTCCTCCTGGGCGGGTTGGCGATCGGAGCATCCCTGCGTCGTCGGTGACGCGGGGCGGCGGGTTTAGCAGCGGCCGATTTAGCCGTCGCCTGTTTTCGATACGCTTTTCAGCATGAAGGGAAGCGTGAGGAAGACATATGACGATAGTACAGACGTGTACGAGACGGGCTTCTTTTGTGGAGTCATGGATCCGTCGCCTGTGGACGGATCTGGAGTTGACGGCCAAGATGGCCCTGATCGTGGTGGTGGCTTTATTGGCGCTAGTGGGGAGCTTTGGCTATCTGGGAGTGAGCGCGACGAAGAGCAACACGCAACAGGCGCTGCAGGAGCGAGTGATCTTGGCCCAACTGGCCGCTAACCATCTGGATTCTGTCTTCGCTCATATCGAGCGTATGATGGAGAGCATCGCTGCCTTCCTGGCTCCCACCGGGGAATCGCCTGACTGGACGGCTGCAGAGCCGCCGGGATGGCACGTGGCTTATCAGCAGCTAAGCCTGTTTAGCCAGCAGATTTTCCTCCTGAACGCCGAAGGCGAGATCGTGTTGGCCGAACCCGCGTCCCCCACGCCAGACGCGATATCCCTTGCCTCCGTACCATCGATCCAGAACACTTTGCAAACGGGCCGCTTCGCCGTCTCCGGGCTTATCTCGCTGGCTTCCGGGCAGAATCCTACGGTGTTGGTCAGTGTGCCGATACGGGATGCTGAAGGTAAAGTCAGGGGCGCATTGGCCATCAGCTTGGATTTAACCAGCCCCGAGGTGAGCGCCTTCTTGCAGCCAGTGGCCTTGGGGGAAACAGGATACATGGAAGTCGTTGACGACAACGGGGTGATCCTGCTGAGCACGCGTCCTGATCGCGTGTTCCAGCAGAGCGATCACAAAGGCAACCTGGCTGGCATGATTCGCGAGGGACAGGCGTTGGTCGCTGTGTGCCACGATTGTCATCAGACCTCTCAGGGTGTAGCCCCGCTGCCGGAGGTCATGGCCTTCGCACCGATGACCCGGATAAACTGGGGGGTGGTGGTGCGGCAACATCAGGAGGAGGCCTTCGCCGCCGCGCGGCAGTTACAAGAGCGCGTCATCCTCCTCGGCGCGGTGGCCCTGCTGATCGCCTTGGTGATGGTCTGGATGATCACCCGAAGCGTCGTCTCACCCTTGAAGCTCCTTACCGGGGCCGCGCAACGCATCGCCCAGGGTGATCTGGACACCCCCGTCCGTTGTCAGCGGGGCGATGAGATCGGGGTCCTGGCGGACACCTTCGACCACATGCGCGTCCGGCTGAAAGGGTTCATGGAGGAGATCCAGGCCTGGAATCGGGAGCTGGACCAGCGGGTCCGCGAGCGTACCGCGGCCTTGATGGCCGTTCAGGCGGAGGCGCAGCGGGCGCGTGACGATCTGCAGGCCATCATCGACGGTCTGAGCGATGAGCTGGTCGTGGTGGATCGGGACTTCCGGGTGCGCCTGGCCAACGCTGCCGTGCAGGCGCGCTGGAATCGCCAGGAACCAATGTTGGGCCAGCGCTGTTGGGTTGTGAATCACGATGGCCGTCCCTGCCAGCCACCCCAATGCGAATGTCCCGTACGCGACGTGATGGAAAAAGGCAGGCCCGTCAGGGTTACTCATTTTCATGAGCAGCAGGGTGGTGAGGGCTGCTACGTGGACATCGCGGCCTCGCCCTTGTACGATCAACACGGCCATATCACCGGGGTTATCGAATTGTTGCGAGACGTGACGGAGGAGATGAGGGTGAAGCAGGCGCTGGTCCGCCGGAACCAGGAGCTCTCCGCCCTCAATGCGGTGGCCGCCATCGTCAGCCGCTCCCTTGACCTGCAGGAGATCCTGGACACGGCTTTGGATAAGGTCCTGGAGCTGACCGGCGTGGAGGCGGGCGCCATCTTCCTGAAGGATGGCGATCGAGACGATCTGGCGCTTATGGCCCATCGAGGACTCGAGACCGCCGCCGCGGAGGCCATCCAGGCATGGCTGGCTGCCGGCGGTTGGAGAGGGGTGATGGAGGCGGATCGACCGGTGATCGTGCGCAATGCGGCCCCCTGCCAGGGAACCGCTGGGACGTCTCATGGCCGCGATGGCCTGTGTTGCCTGGTGTATGTGCCTCTGATCGCTAAAGGGACGGCCCTGGGAATCATGTGCGTGGGCACCTGTGAACCTCGCGACCTCGCGGGGGAAGCAGACCTGCTGAAGGCGTTCGGCCGTCAGATCGCTATGGGCGTGGAGAACGCGCTACTCTATGCGGACGTGCGGCGTAAGGAGCATCTGCGCGGCGAGCTGCTGAAGAAGATCATCACCGCTCAGGAGGAGGAACGGAAGCGCATCGCCCGGGAGCTCCACGATGAGACCAGTCAGGCTCTCACCGCGATCGCCATGAACTGTGCCGCCCTGGAGCAGGTCATCCCGGAGGAGCTTGCAGACATCAGGGCGAAACTCAACATCGTGCGCACCACGGCGGCCCGGAGCCTGCGGAATCTGCGCACGCTCATCTTCGATCTGCGACCCGAAGCGCTGGATGATCTCGGGCTTGAGCTGGCGATTCGCGGCCATGCCAAGGAACGGTTGGAGGACGCCGGCGTTCACACCCAGGTCAAGGTGGTCAACCTGCCGGATCGTCTCCCCTCGGAGGTGGAGACCACCGTCTTCCGCCTGGTTCAGGAAGGGATCACCAACATCGTACGCCATGCCCAGGCCACGGAGGCGCGCATTCACCTGGAGCTCGTGGATGGGCGCCTGCGGTTACTTGTGGAGGACAACGGCAAGGGGTTCGATCCGCGCAAGATGATGGCGGCAGAGGATGGAAGTGGATGGGGGCTACGTGGTATGATGGAACGGGTGACATTGTTGGAGGGCGAGATGCGCATCGAGTCGGAGCCAGGTAAAGGGACCCGGATATGGGTGGAAATCCCTTTGGAGGGCTGAGCTATGCCTGCGATTCGTGTGTTGATCGCGGACGACCATGGCATCGTCCGAGCGGGGATTCGATCGCTGTTGGAGTCCTGTGAGGATATCGAGGTGGTGGGGGAGGCTGCCGACGGCTGGGAGGCTATAGAGCAAGCCATCCGCCTTCGCCCCGATGTGGTGCTCATGGACATCGCCATGCCGAGGTTGCGCGGCGTGGAGGCCACATACGAGATCCGCCAGAGGCTGCCTCGGGTTCGGGTGTTGGCCCTCACTGTGCACGATCGCGAGGAATACTTCTTCGCCATGCTCAAGGCGGGAGGCTCCGGGTACGTCCTCAAGGAGGGCGAGCCCGAAGAGTTGCTCGCGGCCATTCGGGCGGCTTATCGGGGTGACGCCTACCTCTCACCGGCCGTCACCAGGGCCATCCTCGACGACTATCTGGGGCGTCAGGGCGAGCAGTTGACACATGACGATGATCGATTGACCCTACGCCAGAAGGAAGTGCTGCAGCTGGTCGTGGAGGGGAAGAGCACCCGGGAGATCGCCGAGATCCTCTGCCTCAGCGTGAAGACCGTGGAAAAGCATCGCTCCAATATCATGAGGAAGCTGGGGTTGCAAAACTGGCGTGAGCTCATGAGGTATGCCGTGCGTAAAGGATTGATCGAGTTAGAGCTGGATGAGCCATAAGGTCTGGGCAGCATAGGCTTGCTTGATCCTGACGCTCATCGTGGAATAGAGAGCACGACCCTCCGTAGGGGCGACCGGCCGGTCGCCCCTACATTGTGCGTTGTCCATATATTTCTGTCGTGTATGCTAATATGAGCGTATCCTGAAGGCTTGACGCGCTTCAGAGGCTTAAAGTCACTCTCGCCTGCCGCCAGCCCGGCGGCGGGAAGTCCTTCCTCAGATGGGGCACGCTTTCGCGCGTGCCCCTTTTGTTTTGCAGGGAGAACCCGGGGCTAAAACGGGGTGGTGATAAGCGCCGGCTCTCGCGCTTTGTGGTCGAATAGGGTCACGCTGTCGCCTGAACGGGGGCGCCTCCCCCTACTTCATGGGGGGTATCCCCCATGCCAAATTCATGACGATCTTGTAGAGTATTCGGTGGTGATTCGATATCACAGTAAACCAGGAGGTGACCATTATGGCAGACCCAAAGGCGGGAAAGAGACAGCGAAGAGGCCGGGAAGGCTTATCACGAAGGGAATTCCTGGCTGGAGCTGTCATCGGGGCCGGCGCTGTCAGCCTGTTCTCGTGCGCTCAGGGCCAGTTCATGGTCCCCGCGCCGGAGTCGGCCGCGGCGGAGGAGACCCCCTGCCCCGAGGCGAAGACGGAGATCAAAGAGGTCGTCAAGGAGGTCCCGCAGGAGGTTCCTGAGTGGCCGTGGCCGTATGTGAAGTTGGACCCGGAGATGATCCGGAAGAAGGGCCATCTGGGATACTATAAGGCGCATTGTTGTTATGGGGCCTTCTGGGCGATCATCGATTCGCTGAGGGAGGAGATTGGATTCCCGTACACCCAGATCCCCGCGGAGATGATGATCTATGGCGCGGGCGGTGTCGCGGGCTGGGGGACTTTGTGTGGAGCGCTGAACGGCGCCTTCGCCGCGATCAACCTGGTCACGGACGAGAAGACCTGCAAGAAGATCGTCCATGAGTTGATGGGATGGTACACCGAGACTCCCCTCCCAACCGAGATCAGCAATCAATACGCTGTTGAGCATGCCTTCCTGGTCGAGGAGTATAAGTCCGATGAGGCCCTAGCTCAGAGTGTGGCTGGGTCCCCGCTGTGCCATGTCTCCGTCACCAAGTGGTGCCAGGCATCAGGCTACGCCTCGGGATCCCCTGAACGGAGTGAACGTTGCGGCCGGTTGACCGGAGATGTGGCGGCGCGAGCGGTGGAGTTGCTGAATCAGTACATAGACAACGCGTTTGAGCCGACCTTTGAGCTGCCAGCCGGGACGACAGCCTGCAGGGCCTGCCACTTCAAGGGCAAGGACTACGATCAGGGGCAGTTCACGCGAGGCAAGATGGACTGCCTGCAATGCCATGAGCCGCACGGATCGCATGGGGAGTGAGACGGATCCCTCGCGATCCGTTCTTCTCAACCTCTACGTCGATCGTTAATCCTGGCGAACGCATGGATATGCGGAACGGCTGCCGTGGATGGGAGACGGCAGCCGTTTTCGCGTCTCCGCTCCCTAGACTTCCCACTTTCGCCCGCTTTGTCAGGCCCATGGGAGTATGGTAGAATCCCTCGACCATCGGTGAGGACGGATGGTTATCGGCCCTCTTCGGCTCCTTGAACAACGCGGGGCAACATGAAAGCGATTCTCATCCACAATCCGAGTGCTGGCTCCGGGCGCGCCGCCGAGGATATCGATCAGGTGGTGGGGATGCTGCACCGGCGCGGCTGGATTGTGGAGGTACGGGAGACGCAGCGGGCCGGGGATGCAGCGGATCTGGCTCGCGAGGCGGTCGAGGCCGGCTGTGAGATGGCGTTAGTGGCCGGCGGAGATGGCACGATCGGCTCCGCCATTCAGGGCTTGGCCGGGTCGCATACGGCGTTGGGGGTGTTACCCACCGGGACCGGCAACGTGCTGGCGAGGCAACTGGGGATGCCCGTGCCTCGCCCGCTTCAGTCCAGCGTCCTGCGTCAGGCCGTCGAGTTGATCCTGGCTGGGGAGCCCCGCTGGGTGGATCTAGGCCTTCTGGTCAACGCGGCCACAGGGGAGAAGGGGCGCTATTTTCTATGTTGGGCTGGCATCGGCATTGATGCCGCCATCACGCATGAGGTGGAGTTGTTCCCACAGCTCAAGCGCCGCCTAGGATTCGGGGCGTTTATCCTCTCAGCGCTTCACGTCCTGCGTCACTACGCGGGCACACGTGTGGAACTCATCGTCGATGGGAGGAGGGTGCCCCCTCGCCGTATGGTATTGGCCGTGGCCAGCAACATGGAACTCTATGCCGGGTTCCTTCACATCTCCCCAGATGCGCGCCTCGATGATGGCCTTTTGGATTTCAGTTGCTTTCACGGGGATCGGTGGTTTGACACGATCTACCATGGTCTGATCATCCTGCTGCGTCGTCACGTTCGCGACCCGCGAGTCAGTATGTATCGCGCACGCATGGTCGAGATCAACACGGCACGCCCGTTGCCGGTGCACATAGACGCTGAGCCTTTCGGGGCCACGCCAGCGCACATCAAGGTGGTGCCGCGCGCTCTGCGTCTGATCATCCCCCCGACCGCGCCTGCCAGCATCCTGGTCCAACCCACGAGGCAAGAGGGGGTGCGCGTTCATGTCCAATGAGATTATCCTGTGGGGTGTCTTTAACCTGTTTGTACTGATCATGCTGGCCCTCGATTTGGGCGTCTTTCACCGCAAGTCGCATACTATTGAAGTAAAAGAAGCTCTGTTATGGAGCGCCTTCTGGATCATCCTGGCGCTCCTCTTCAATCTGGGGATCTATCTCTGGCACGGGTCTCGTGCCGCGTTGGAGTTTCTGACCGGCTATCTCATCGAGAAATCACTGAGCATCGATAACATCTTCGTCTTCCTGATGATCTTCTCCTATTTCGGCGTGCCCCCGTTACACCAGTACCGGGTGCTCTTCCTGGGGATTCTGGGCGCGCTGATCGCTCGAGGTATCTTCATCGCTGCAGGCGTGACCCTTATCGAAAAGTTCCATTGGACCATTTACATCTTCGGTATTTTCCTGGTCTTTACTGGCATCAAGATGGGACTTCAGAAAGAGAAGGAGATCCACCCAGAAGCAAATCCAGTGATCAGGCTGTTCAAGCGTTTCCTGCCGGTCACGGATCGATACGAGGGTGGGCGATTTTTCGTAAGAAAGAATGGGAAGTACCTGGCCACGCCGTTATTTATCACCCTGCTGGTCATCGAAAGCACGGATGTCATGTTCGCCGTGGACTCGATCCCTGCTATCCTAGCGGTCACGCTGGATCCCTTCATCGTGTATACCTCCAACGTGTTTGCCATCCTGGGATTGCGGGCCCTCTACTTCGCGTTGGCAGGGCTTATGCAACTGTTTCACCACCTTCATTATGGGCTCTCCCTCATCCTCGTCTTCGTCGGGGTCAAGATGCTGATCGCGGACTTCTACAAGGTGCCCATCGGCGTGGCACTGGGAGTGGTGGCTGGGGTCCTGGCTATCTCCATCGTGACCTCCCTCATCTGGCCTCGTCGTGAGGCGCGGGTGCCTCAATATGGCTCCTACGCGGCGGCCAACCCAGGGCCCTCTTCCTCTCAAGGGCAGGGCCGCTCATGAGTTATCGTTGGCAAATCGCCTGTCTGGGATAGGGCTCCTGATGCAGCTCCCTGTCTACACCGTCTCACAACTGACCAGCTATATCAAAGGGCTGTTCCTCCAGGATGAGGTGCTCCAGGATGTATGGGTGGAGGGGGAGGTCAGCAACTTCTCCCGTGCAGCCTCCGGACATCGCTATTTCACGTTGAAGGATGCTGACGCCGCCCTGCATTGCGTCATGTGGCGCCATCAGGCCGTGCAGCTCACACGGGAGCCACAAGATGGGGATGCCGTATTGGCGCATGGTTACCTCTCGGTCTATGAGCCCAGGGGCCTCTATCAACTCTACGTGGATTTCATCCAGCCGGCCGGGTTGGGAAAGCTCTACCTGGAGTTCGAAGCCCTGAAGGCGCGGCTGGAGGCCGAGGGCCTCTTCGCCTCGGATCGCAAGCGTCCCATCCCGCCCTGGCCCCGGCGGATCGGTGTGGTCACCTCGGCTGACGCGGCCGCGCTACGGGACATCCTGCGCACCCTGGCCGCCCGCTATCCGCTGGTCGAGGTGGTCCTGGCCAGCACCCTGGTGCAGGGGGCGGAGGCGCCGCCTCAGATCGTGGAGGCCATCGTGGCCTTAAATCGCTGGTCGGAGGAGCGGGAGCCCATCGATGTGTTGATTCTGGCGCGTGGTGGGGGCAGTCTGGAGGAGCTATGGGCCTTCAATGATGAGCGCGTCGTCCGCGCCATCGTCGCCTCGCGCATCCCGGTGATCAGTGGTGTGGGGCATGAGACCGATTTCACCCTGGCCGATTTCGCGGCTGATCGCCGTGCGCCCACGCCCACCGGCGCGGCCATGATGGCCGTCCCAGACGCGCGTGAGCTATCTCGGCGGATCGCCGAGTGGCGCGAGCGGCTCATCGCCTTAATCTCCGCGCGGCTGGCGGAGGAACGCCAGCGGGTCGAGCGGTTAACGCGCGAGCTGCAACGCACCTCGCCGGCGATCATGATCGCCGAGCGTCGGCAGCGCGTGGATGAGCTCTCCCGCGCACTGGGGGTCCAGATGCAGCATCTGATCGCCTTACGCCGGGCTCAGGTGGAGGGGATGCGCGCCCGACTGGAGGGGTTGAACCCCATGGGCGTGCTGCAACGTGGCTACGCCATCGTGCGGCGGGCGGATTCGGGAAAGGTGATTCGCTCCGTCCAACAGGTGTCGCAGGGCCTGCCCTTGCGAGTGCGAGTGATGGACGGGGAGTTTGGCGTGCTCGTGGATCATGATCATCTGGGAGGACAAGAGGGTGAAGATGGGTGAGGAGAAGCGGCTCAGCTTTGAGGAGGCGTTTTCAGAGTTAGAGGCCACGGTTCGACGTTTGGAAGAGGGCGGCCTCACGCTAGAGGAATCGCTGGCGCTGTATGAGCGGGGCATGGAGTTGGCTGAGCTATGTGCGGAGCATCTGGATCAAGCGGAGCTGCGCGTGCGTCAGTTGTTGCCCGCGCCCGGAGGTGACATCACGGCAGAGCCGTTCGAGGGGTGGCAGAAGGTATGAGCGCGATAGCCAGCGGTTTGGGGGTATGGTCTAATCATGTCCTGTGGTTGCCAGTGGTCTCCGCCATCATCGTACAGTGGATCAAATTCGCCCTCTTCTGGATCCGACGGCGCCGGGTGGATTTTCGCGTGTTCGTACAACCGGGAGGCATGCCCAGCTCTCACTCCGCCATGGTTACCGCGCTGGCGACCGCTATAGGGATGCAGGAGGGCGTGAATTCCTCGCTCTTCGCGCTGGCCTGCATCATGGCTGGGATCGTCATGTACGACGCGGCGGGGGTGCGGCGGGCGGCCGGGCGCCAGGCTCGGGTGCTCAATCGCATCCTGGAGGATCTTTATCGAGGCCAGCCAGTGGCCGAGGAGCGTCTGCGGGAGCTCTTGGGGCATACGCCAGTGGAGGTTATCATAGGGGCCATGTTGGGTTTCCTCATCACCTGGGGATGGCTACGCTGGATGTGAGGAAGGTATAGATGTAGTGAGGTAGCGGTCCAGCACGCTGGACCGCTACCTTATCTACACATTTCACGGGTGAGCCACGTGACGTATAAAGCGGCTCCCGCAAGCTTGAGCCTGCGGGAGCCGCAGTTTAGGGATCTCCCAGCGAGTTGTTTCGTCAAGGCTTATGATTCGGGAGGAAGTATCGACGGAGTTCGATACCCCCAGCTAACGCGATGCTGGCGAGCGCCGGGAAAGCGATACGCCACGGATCTGCGGCCTGGGCGCCGGCCGAGAAGGAAGAGAGGATAACAGCCGTCGGCGAACCCACACTGACCCAGTAGTCCTCAACCTCGCCGTTACTCCACAGACCGTCATAGGAGAGGCTGCCGTTGGGATTATCCTGGGTGAACCGGAACCGGGCATACACCCGCTTCTCCGTGGTAGCGCTGGATGGTATCGTGAAGCAAAGATCGTTCGTTCCCGCTGTCAGGGGGTAGTCGGCGAAGACATACTCACTCTCATCGTCCCAATCGCCATCGCCGTTGAAGTCAAACCAGGCGTTCAGATAACCATCCACCGATGCGGTGACCCTGATACAGTTCTCCTGCCCACGCTTCAGGCCATCTGGCGGGAAGAGAACGCCATCCTCATCGCTGACATCGTTCATGTCATCGCCGTCGGCATCTCCACTGGGCTGTCCATCAGGTTCCGCGTCTACACCATTGCCCAAATAGATGCCATTGTTAACGAAATGTCGGGCGCCGCCGTTGTTGCCATCCCCGAGACGTGTGGGATATTGATAAATGATCCCCCCTAAAGAGCCGTTCGGCGCGTCCCCAAAGTCTCTCTCCCAGCTCACGCTCTCCGTATCCTGACGAGTCGCCTGGGTAGGCGTTGCTAACACGAGCTTTTGTTTCTCATGTGGAGGAGGGCAGTCGGGTGAAACGCTGGGAGAGCTACCGCCAGAGGATAACACATGGACATATCGCGTCCCCTGCGGAATGACCACGTTCGCAGTCGCAGTGACGGTTGTGGTCAACGGAGCGCTATCCATGGGGAGGGTGATGGTGATGAGCGGAGTTTCTCCATTATCCCCTGTTATAGCGGTGTAGTCACTCAGGACCCCGTTCGTCGCATTGAGATTGACCGTGACGTGAGGCACCCCGTTCCCATTTTCATCGCGAGCGATCACCTTAAATTGAGCCGTGAGCTGGGGGGTATCCTCTCGACGGATGATCTGGATCTCCAGCGTCTCAGCGGGTTGCGTACTCCCCGCGTTCGCCTCCGCATCTTGTATGATTTTCCTGGCGCGCTGCTTGATGGCTTGCGAGAATGGGCGGCATACTCCTGATTGGAAACAGAACCCATCAGCCCATTCGTTAATCTTGATCCCGTCCGAGAAGTACCAGATGGCGAGCTGGATCGCGGCCGCCTCTTTCTTCTTCCCCCTCACCTCCGTCGCTCCCCTGAGCTCGTCTCCACGCGCGCCATAGGGGACGTAGGGATAATAATGGTTCAAAATGTAGGTGATCTCAGGCGAGGTCGGGCCATCGCTTCGGTATGGTGAATAGAAGGCAATTGGATTATCGATATCAATGCAATAAAATTTCGCCGGCTGATCGCCTATTTCGCCCTGGAACGTGCCGGCATAAATCCACTCCGAGGGGGCTTGTTTACGGTGTACGTAGACCCCCATATCTTTATCTGTAACGATGGCCGTTGAGATATCATCCGGCAGGCGTCTGTCTTGTGGCGGGGCCATGTGCGATGTTGACTTTACACCCTCGTCATCGTCCCCCGCCCACGCTGCCGCCTGACCCGCCATCACGATCCATAGGGATAGTGTTATGGTGGCTATCACTATAATGTGTGATAGTGGGGTGTATTTCTTCATCTTGCTGGCTCCCCGAAAACCAAAAAATGAAAGGTTTTATGGTTACCTCCCCAAATTGTTGGGTATTTCACGCCTTAATTATCCGTCTGGTCTAACAGAGTGTCTAGGGGGATGGCCTTACAAGCACCTTACAATCAATAAGGAGCCCATTTGGATGCCAGGTTGAGTGTATCCGAGAGGCGGTACCGATGATGAATGATTGAGGATCAGAGGCATGCTGTCTCGCTGTGCGGCTGCGGGATACAGTGTGCGGGGCGAACTCTGGACATATCCGACCTGATCATCTTGGACGATCGCGATTTGGAGATAGCTGGCACCGATAATGACGATCGAGCCCAACGGCGGTCCGACCATCTCGATCACATCACTTCGGAGCGTTATGCCGTTGTCTCCCTATGGAGTTCGATCCACAGGACAGTCGCCAGTTCTTGCCCAATGACCTGCTCCTGCCCTGCGACGCTTATCCGTAGTGGTCCGTTGAAGGGAGCGCGTGCCAGAAGCCGCACTTCTACGCCGGGTAACAGTCCCAATTCGGCCAGATAACGCAACTTGTCCGGGTCGTGTGTGCGGACCCGACTGATGTATCCCCACGTGCCTGATTCCAGCTCGACTAGACGCACATCGTGCAACTGCGGCATGACGCCGTCGCGGCTCGGGATCGGCTCGCCGTGAGGACAACGGGTCGGATGACCAGTCAGCTCATCGATGCGGTCCTCCAGCACCTGGTTGATACCAGACACCAGCTCGTCGGCCAAGTCGTGAACTTCCTCCCACCCGAAGTGCATCACTTTTACCAGGAATACTTCCGTTAACCGGTGCCGTCGGATTACCGGTAAGGCGACACGTTCTCCCTCCGTCGTGAGCCGTACTCCCTGGTAAGGTTCGTGAACCACCAATCCCGTCCCCTTCAGTCGCCTGATCATGCGCGACGCGGCTTGCAGGGAGGTATTCACCTGCTCTGCCAACGCGGACAGAGGAACGAAGGACAGGTCCTGTTGGAGTCGATATATCTCGGCGATGTAACGCTGCATGGCTGGACTGATCATCGGACACCTGGAAATTCGTTGAATTCGTGCATTGACCATGGTTGAAAGAAGGTTTTGCATCCGCATGCAAGTGAGATTTCATGCAAGGGCCTTGACATTGGGAACGATACCCGGCTACAGTATAGCACAGATGCGAATGAATCGCAATTGCAGTAATTCACATAACCATATGTTCATATCATTGGTATGTTAGGAGGTACATTTCATGGGAGCTTCATTACTCATCACGCTGCGGGAAGGCATGGAAGCAGCGCTGATCATCGGGATCGTATTGGGCGTGCTCACCCGGTTCGGGCAACACTCGCTTAAGCGCTTCGTATGGGCTGGGGTCCTGGTGGCAAGTGTCCTCAGCATCGGGGTAGGGGCCGTTTTGTATGGCATTGGGATTGCTTTTGAGGGTGAGCTGGAGGAGATCTTCGAGGGAGCCACCATGCTCCTGGCCGCCGCGCTCCTCACGTGGATGATCTTTTGGATGAAGCATCACGGGCGTCGGCTGGCTCAAGAGTTGGAGGCGAACACTCGCCAGGCCATTTCCACCGGAGGGAAGGCGCTCTTCGGCCTGGCTTTCCTGGCTGTGCTGCGAGAGGGGCTGGAAACGGCGCTGTTCCTGACTGCCGCTGTGTTTCAGGGAGATACTCTGGCCACCCTTTGGGGAGGTCTCGTGGGATTAGCGCTGGCCGTTCTTCTGGGGGTGCTCCTTTTTAAGGCCAGTGTGCGGCTGAACGTGAGGACGTTCTTCAACGTGACTGGGTTGCTCCTGTTGTTGGTTGCGGCGGGATTGGTAGCCCACGGAGTCCATGAACTTCAAGAGGCCCGCGTGCTGCCTGTGTTCGTCGAACATGTGTGGAATATGAACCCCATCCTTAATGAGAAGGGTGCGGTGGGCAGCTTCCTGAAGGCGTTGTTCGGCTACAATGGTGATCCCTCCCTGCTCGAAGTCCTAGCGTATGTCGCCTATCTGATCATCGTTGGCATTGCGGGGAGACCGGGAGGTGTTCGTCTAGGAAGATTCGTTCCGTTTCGTCTTTAGGTAGCCTCCCGCTTCGGTGTTGATGCCTCGAGTCAGGTGCGACGCACCTCTGCATCGGGCATGTGATATGATCCCGATCCACTTTGCGATCACCGGAAGAGCGGTCTTGGCAAAGGTGCGTCGCACCTTCATCAACGCAGAATAGAGAGACTACCCGTCGTTAAGCCCAGCCGTGATCTGTTTCAGTTCTTCCTCACTCACCTTCACAAATTCGGAATCGGCTATCTGGGTTAGATTAAGCGTTACGTTGAGCTGTGCCCCCTGCAGGCCTGCCTTTGCCAGCAGCGCAGCAACACGGCCGTCTCCCACCGCGTTCGGATTCACCTTGGGGATCACGCGGTGTGCCAGGCGGATGACGGCCGCGCAGGCTCGCGCGGTGGCCAGGGGAACGCGCGTCGCCTCCTTCATGGCCTTCTGGATCGCCGCTCGTCGCACCTCGCATTCCTGCGCCGTCTTTCGGGGGAGCCGATACGCCGCCATGACGGCATCGAACGCCTCTCGATCCGCGTCCGCCAGCTCCAGCAGCCGGGCACGCAGGTGTTCCGCCTCGTCTAACGCCGCGCGTAGCTCCAGTTCTACATCAGCGAACCGGGGCCGCCCGATGGTCAGCCGGCAGACCATGCCCAGCAGCGCGGCCCCCATAGCCCCGGCCAGCGCCGCGGCCGTACCGCCCCCCGGCGTGGCCGTCCCCTCCGCCAGCTCATCCAACAGCGCCTGTACCGACCGCTCCCCAATCCCCCGCACCTGCATCTTGCATCCTGTATCCTGCATCCTGTATCCTGCATCCTGACTCACCCCATGCCCTCCTCCCTCGTGGCGGCGATCATGTTGGCCAGGAAGAAGAGCACAGCGACCACGTTCAGCAGCCCGCCCCACTGCCGTCCGGCCCACCACCCCGCTAGGTCGCCGACAATCCGCATGAGCAGGGAGAGGTGGAGCAGTCCGAGATGCCCGTAGAAAGCGGATCGGAAGCTCACTGAGATCCTCAGCAGGGCCGGGAAGATGATCGGCGCATGGCCGAAGATCATCGCCATGACGAAGCCCAGGAACACGGCGTGCAACATCGCGTCGTACCGCGGCCCGGCCGTCGCGCCGCCATATAACAAGGCTAGCAGCCCGCCGACGCCCAGCCATACGTAGCCCGATAGCAGGCTCGCCGCGGTGAAGCGCGTCTGACCGATCCCGCGCACAAGGCGTCGAGCCATATCATACCATAACAGCCACAGAGCTAGGATCAGCATTCCGGCCCCTACAAGGCGTATCCCCACCGCGAAGGCGGGGATGGTGAGGATAAGACCGATCGACACGATGCCGACGGCCGCCAGGAAGCTCCGGGTCGCCCATCGCGAGGGCCGTCGGAGCCGGCTGAGCTCCAACCGTTCCCCCGCGATGGTCAACACCAGGGTCCCGGCCCACCAGAAGGCAGCCAGGGACAATGGGCGGCCCAGGAGCCACAACGCGTTACCCATGAGCCATGCCACGGCGCCAAGCGTCATGATGGCGATGGGGAGCACCGCATGACGCCGGATCAGGACGAGGAAGATAATCACCATGACCAGACTGCCCAGCGTCATGAGAAGAGGGCTGACGGGACCAGGTACGCCAGCGATCAGGGAGAGCGCCCCCAGGGCGTTGAGCAGCGGTGCCAGATAAGGCCATCGTCGCCACAAGCCTGATCCCAGCATGGTCTGCAGGGCGATGGCGCGCTCCAGGCCGATCAGCGTGCCCAGGAACCCGGGAACCATTAACGGACCATGGGCGATGGAGAGCGTTCGCCATCCGGGCACCCCCCAGCCCAGGCGCGCCAGCCCCGCCCACATGCCGACCAGCAGGGTCAGCAACCCGAGAAGCATCAGAGGGGCTTGACGACGTCGTTTTGCCATACCTTGCCTCCGTCGTTTATGGCCACCCGCGCACGAGCATGACACCGAGGGCGACGACGATCAAGGCCAGGAGCAGGTTCACGCGTCCGATCCATCCGGCCTGACGGCGCAGTCGTCTCACCACGGGCGATGTGGGATCCTCTTGCCACGCGGCCGTCGCCCGGGGGCCGATGACGAAATCATGCAGAGCGCTGAGCAGCAGGATCACGGCTACGAGGAACAGCTTGATCCCCAGGGCCCGGCCGAACGGGCCTCGCCACAGCCGGCCGCTCCATACGTCGTCCCAGCCGATCCCTCGGTAGGCCACGTTGAAGGTCCCGCTCAGGACGAGGAGCGTCAGGCATATCCATCCCACCCAACGGAAGCGCTCCCCCGTCCAATGGACGAGCTCCCCAAGGATGCTGTGATATTGAGGCTTCCGCAGCACTGGAAGGAGCACGAGGACCAGGAACACCGTCCCCCCGATCCAGGTGATGGCGGCCAGGATATGTAACCAGACGGAGAGCAGGTATAGCGCTTTCATCGTGTATTCTCCCCTAAAGTCATATCCGCGACAGCGCGCCGGGGAGGGGATGGACACACGGCCGCACCGCGTGACTCACTCCTCATAGGCCGAATGCATGCCATCGAGCACCCGTTGCTGCTCATCCTCTGATAGGTGGCGCTCGAACAAGGGCAGATAGACGCGCTCCTCTTTCTCCAGGTGGACTCGCAGCACGGCCTCCAGTTGGAGCGCCAGCCGGCGGAGACGGTCTTCCAACTTTGAGCGATCATCACCTGCCCCTTGCAAAGCCTGTGCCGTCTCCTGGATCTGGCGAATGTATCCCTCGATGAACTCGTGGTCCACGCTCATGGTCGCCGTGGCTTGGCCATGTGCCTTGACCAACGGCTCGACCGCCGGATACAGATGGCGCTCCTCACCGATTGCATGTGGCAGGAGTTCATCCACCAGGAAGGAGGCCAGGACCTGTGGATCGGCCTCAGCCCTGCCTTCCACCACAGATGCGACATGCTCCGTCAGCGTGTGGATCAGTTCCTGATGATGGTTCCGAATCGCTTCCCCAACTGCGCTCATCTTACTCCTCCCGATTTAGGATAATGTGACCCCTCGTCGGCTCGCCCACTGTTCCCCCAGTCGGTCCAGGGTCTCCGCGTCCAGGACCTGCAGGGCCATGGGGAACAGCACGCGCTCCTCCTTGGCGAAGTGCTCGCGGGCTACCCGTATCACTCTCGTCAAAAGCGTGCGCACCTCCTCTGCGTTTTCGGCCTCCTGAGCGCCGGTCAGGGCGCTTTCGATCTCGTCGTGTTCCATCCGCATGACGGCCAGTGGCCCCATGGGACCCAGATGGGGATCCAGGGCGGCGAAGAGCAGCTCGTTCTCCAGGTTGGCATGGCTCCCCAGCGCGGCGGCTAGGAGCGCCGCCTGTTCACGGATCTGCGCCGCGTCCTCCGCCGCCGGGATCGCCTGTTCCAAATGGGCGAATTGGGCGTAGAAGGCCCCATGTTCCCCCAACAGTGCTTCGATGATCTTCATAAGTTCCCTCCGTGGTGATGTTAAAGCCATCCCTCCTCGGGTCCGGCCCCGGGCGGACCGGTCTCAGCGATGGTCCGTCGCAGCTCGCTCAGGAAGAGATCGAGCCTCAGATCGTAAGCCGTCGTCACGTCCGCCAGGGTGTCGAAGGGAGCCATGGTGCATCCGATACAGGCCATCCGGTAACGCAGGAAGACCTGAGCGGTCTGCGGCCAGCGAGCCAATAGCTCGGCAACGGTTAGATCAGCCGTGAGGCCCATATCGTCCATGGCTACCTCTCCGGTTCGTAAGGATATCAGGGGGGATGAAGGGGGTCTTTGCGCTGGGACAAAGAGGAAGACCTCACACGCCCTGAGAAAAGAGGGTGGCGGAAGACGTCGTCTTCCGCCACCCAAATGGCTGAGCTTGAGAGGAGGGTTCCTATAGATGTGCTTTCCAGTCCCTTACTCCTGTATGGATCGAATGTAGGTGATGATGGCCTTGATCTGGTCATCCGTCAGAGCCGGGTTGCCTCCCTTTGGTGGCATATCCACGCCGGTGGTGTTCTGGGGATCACTAGCCGGACGTCCCCTCTTGACGAACTCCAGCAGCTCATCATCGGTCAGACCCTTCACGAACTCGCTCGTCGTGAGGTCCTTTCCCAATCCAGGCAGGCCCTTCCCATCCGAGCCGTGGCAAGCGGAACAGCTCTGCTGAAATAAATCTTTTCCCTCGGCCAGGACCTCCGCCGACGGTCCGGAAGAGACTGGCTCCTCCTTCTTCCCTCCTTTCCCACCACACCCAGCCGCGGCGATCGCCAGGGCCAAGATCATGACCATCGTGAACAACCATTGACGTCTCACCACATCCCCTCCTAAGTTTGATAGATGAAGTCTCCGTGAAATGCACGCCGGGCCACAAGAGCGAGCGAAGTTCCTAGTCCGCCATCTGCATCTGGTGCTCCTGCGCGTGGCCCGGCATGATCTCGCCAGCGGCGAATCGCTCTCGCAGCGTCTCAAACGTCAAGACCATGCCATGCTTTGCACCTGCCAGTCGCTCAGCGCGCTCCTGATCGGCCACGGCGACGATCCCGTATCCCATCGGGGTGACGAGCTCCTCGCCGACCACGAAGTAGGCCTTATCCGCCTTCAGCCACTCCTCCGTCTCATAGTCATGGACCCATAGGGCGGTTACCTCCTCGCCTTGCTCGGCCAGGAATAGCAACATGTCCCCGATGTCGTCGAAGCGACGTACTTCGCCCTGACCAGTGACGTAGGCCGCCGCGAAGCGGGCCTCGCTGATGATCATACGACACTGATCACAGGCATCCTCTCCATATCGGATGTCCGGCGGGGCGTTGAGCTGCGCGGGAGGCTGACATGCCGACGCCAACAGCAGAACGACCAACCAGACCAGTCCCATTCGTGTCATCATAGCACTCCCCGGTAGCGGAAGATGAGATAGGCCAGGATGAATGGCAGGGCATCCCAGAGCAGCAGGATCCCCATCAAGAAGGGCATCAGCCGCTCGCCGTACATGCGCACGGCGTAGAGCCCCGCCGGCCCCAATACCTCCAGGCTGCCCCGGATGACCAGGACGGCGGCCAGCTTGAACACCTGTAGCGGGTTCAACAAGGCCAGGGCGAAGAGCTCTCCGACTCTGAGCTTGAGCGTCAGCGCGGTGCCCATCAACCCCAGGTCGCCGAAGAACACGAGCGACAGCCACAGGAACAGGGCGATGCCCAGGGCCACGGACCCCTTTCTCACCGCGGCCGAGACGAGCATCCCCAGGCTGAGGCTGCCCAGGGCCAGGAAGAAGGCCAACGCCACGAGGGCCAGATACTCGCTGACGTGCGTCGTTCCCCCTCGCCAGGCGATCACCAGGCCGCTGATGCCGAACCCGGACACCAGGGCGGCCAGGAGCGCCGATGCCAGCCCCAGATACTTGCCCAGGAGCACCTCGAGGCCGTTAACGGGCTGCGATAGGAGATAAAGCAGCGTGCCTCGCTCCCGCTCCCCTGCCAGGCTTAGTGCGCCCAGGGTCAGCCCCATGAGGGGGACGATGAGCAGCACCAGGTTGATGAGGCTGGCCCCTGTGCGGCCGAATCCGGCCAGCCCATACGTCCCCACGCCGGAGAGCCCCAGCCAGGACAGAGCCAATGCCAGCCCGGCGAAGGCGATGGCGTAGAGGACGAACCACCGGTTACGCAGGGCATCGCGCATCTCCTTTTGGGCCAATATTAAAACCGTGAACCCATCAATCATCCCCGTTACCCCCGCTCGTATGATGCATGTCGAAATCGTTCACCGGGATGCCCGCCTGGGCGAGCAGGGAGATCGGCCGCGCTTTCTCGTAGGGCGCGACCGAGACCTGAATCCCAGCGCCGTTGCGACCGACCGCGAAGCCGTGATCGGCGAGCGTGGTCATCGCTGGCTCGACCCACTCCCCCGGCAGATGCAGGCGCAACACCAGGCCCCCGCCCGCTTGCGACACGAACGCCTCCGGCGTCTGCTCCGATACGATGCGTCCCTTCTCCATGACCAGGACCCGATCGGCCAAGGTCATCACCTCATCCGGCCGATGCGATGAGAATAGGAGCGTCTTGCCGGCCGCCTTGACCTCGGCCAGGAACCTCAATAGATCCTCACGCGCCCGCGCGTCCAGATTGGCTGTCGGCTCGTCCAACACCAGGAGTGGGGGATCGGCCAGCAGGGCGATGGCCAGGGCTAGGCGCTGCTTCATGCCGCCGGATAGCGTCCGCACCGGCTGACGGACGTGCTCGCTCAGACCCAGACGCTGCAACACCCCGTCGATAGGCTCCAGGGACGCCCCCTTCAGGCGGGCGAAGAGGAGGAGAGTCTCCTCTACCGTCATGTCGTCGTAGAAGCTCAGCTCCTGGGGCACGAAGCCCACTAGCCGCCGCGCGGCCTTGCCCTGGGTCCGTACGTCGTAGTCGCCCAGATGTACCGTCCCCTCGAACGGCAACAGACCCAGCAAGCATCGCAGTATCGTGGTCTTGCCGGCGCCGTTGGCGCCCCAAAGCGCGATCGCCTCACCGGCCTTGACCTCGAACGAGACGTGGTCTACGGCGATCAGCGAGCCGAAGCGCTTCGTCAGGTCGCGGACGCGGATCATATGCGTTCCTCCATCTTCAGACACGTCAGACAGCGTCCGCCTGCTCACCCGCCGTCGGAGCGGCAGGCGTGAGGCGGACATCAATGCGATTGCGAACACGAACAGCCCCGCGGCGGCCCCAGCGAGCCCGCGGGTGTCCGCCCTGGGGATGGCAGGCAAGCCCTCGGGGATGCGCGGCGCCATGAGCGGCCGGGTGTCGATCAGCTTCGGCTGCGGCTTGACCAGCGGGAAGGCGCGGGCCGCGAAGTCCATCGCCTGCACCGCCGGGCTGCCGTCGAGGAGCCGCAGTGCTGGATACCGATCCATGAGGTTCTCGAACAGCCGCGCCGCCCGATAGGGCACATCGCCCACGCCGTCGCCGTTCGCGTCGTATCCCGCGTAGTCGCTCCAATAGTTCCCCAAGTCGTCCACCGTCCAGGAGTTCTCCCTCAGCCGCCCGCCGCCGGCGATGCTCACTTGCTCCCGGTTCTCCAGGAACCCGTTGCCCATGAACCGGTTGCGCCGCACCGAGGGCTGCAGGGTTACCCCGATGTCGTTGAAGGCGAAGACATTCCCCCGAAACAGGGTCGTACTGTCGATCTCACGCGGGGAGTTATCCACGAAGGCGCCCACGCGGTTGTCCAGGAAGAGGTTCTCCTCGATCACTGCGTCGTCCATGTCCTTAAGGCCGATGCCGAAGCCGCTGGGGCCGCGGTTATAGGCGAAGGTGTTGCGTCGCAGGTGCAGGCGGCGGCTGTACATCAGGAAGGCGCCCACGGAGTTATCAGACAGCCGGTTCCCCTCGATGAGGGCGTCATCGCAATACATGAAATGCAGGCCATAGCGCCCCCCTGTCACCACGTTGCCGCGCACCGTCAGGCGCTCCGAGTACCAGAGGATGACGTCCCGGCCCCGGTCCACCACGTTCTCCTCGATGCGGACGTCGTTGCTGTACCAGACGCGGATCGGGTCCCCCCGCCGCGGCAGGGGCAGATCCTTTCCGGAGATCGTATTACGCCGGATGATGCTCCCGGATGCCTTGCGCAGGTAGATGCCGAACAGGATCTCCTCCAGCCGGTTGTCCTCTATCACGACGTTGGGCGCCTCGACGGCGATGGCGGAGTTCTCCTCGTCCAGCGAATCCCCGCTGTTCGTGATGACGAACCCGCGCAGCACGGTGCCTGACGCGGTGATCTTCACGACCGTGCCTTGGCCGCGGCCATCCACCACCGGCCAGTCACGGCCGATGAGCGTGACGCGCTTGTCCACGACGATGGGGCCGGTGTGAATCCCTCCATCGACGAGGATCTCATCCCCGTCGGCGGCTTCGGCCAGCGCCTCCGCCAAGGTCCGATAAGGTCCATCCTGGGACACGACGAGGACGCGTCCTTCCTGGGCGATCCCCCATCCCGCCCACCAGGTCCAGCACAGGAGGGTTACCCCGACGAAGATCAGGATCTTAATTCGTCCCATAGCGTGCTAATCCTCGAGCTGGCCTCGACGCGCGGCCTCTACCAACGGCTTATAGGCCCGCCGGTGGAAGTACAGGCCCAGCAGGATGAGGAATGAGGACAGAAGGGCCAGGTAGAAGCCACGATCGACCGCGGCCACGGTCCGGAATTGCCCGACGGCCCCTTCACCCAAAACCGGCGGCACGAAGGGCTTAATGGCACTGCTCAGTGGTGCGGTCGGATCCAGGTTCTGACCGAAATACCGCAACCAGAAGTACAGATCGGCCAGGAAGATGCCTGGGAACAAGAGCGCGGGCAGGGCGAGGAGCACGGCCCACTGATTGTGAACGTAGATGGCGGCGATCACCAGCAGCGAGAGCACGATGATGGCGAAGATGCTCAAGGAGCGCTCCAGCTGGGCGGCTTCCTCTAAAGGCCGCATGCCGATGTAATGATTCAGGCTATCGATCTCTCGCACGTCGCCGGTCATCCGGTTGACGTAGACCTGTACCTCCAGGCCGCCTGGGTACTGGGGTGCCAGCAACTTCATGCGCCAGTATGGCGCGAAGATGGACACCAGCAGGCAGAAGGCCGCGAGCCCCAGGAAGATGGTGGGCAGCATGTAGCGCAGCTGCTCCTGTGTTCCCCCCGCCTCTGGGACTCGCGGTCCGATAAATCGTTCCAAGGACTCCTTCATAAGCAGGCTTGCCCCCTGGGCATGGGCGATGGACGGCGAGTGAAGCCGCCGTCCATCGCCCATTGTGGTTGATCACACTACGGCTGCACCAGGAAGTAACCCGTCATCTCCAGGTGCAGCGCGGAGCAGAACTCGGTGCAGTAGAAGGTGTATACGCCATCCTGATCGGCCGTGAACTCGAACGTGACCGTCTCGCCCGGTTCCAGGCTCAGGTTGATGTTGTATCCGGGCAGCGCGAAGCCGTGGGTCGCGTCCTTGGCTCGCTCGATATTGGTGATGTGCCAGATCACGCGATCGCCCTTCTTCACCTCGATGCGCTCGGGGTTGTAATGGCTGCGCACGGCCGTCATCCAGATCTCCACAGTGTTGCCGTTCCGCTCGACGCGCTCCTGTCCGGCCTCCACCGCGTTAGGATCTTTGCTTTGGGTGTGCGGGTTCCAGCCGATCTCCGGGTACACATCCCACGGCTGCAGCTTATCGGCCTTGATGATCTGGGCGTAGTGCGGCTCGCCGATGCCGATGGGCATGTCGTACAGGAGCTGCAACTGGTCACCCGGCTGCGAGATGTCGATGAGCTGGAAGTTCTGCGGCAACAGCGGCCCCACGGACACGAACCGATCCACGGACCACTTGTTGAGGGAGACCAGGTACTTACCATCCGGGCTGACGGTGTCCCCCTCGGCCGCGGCGATGTGCCCGACGTTGTAGTGTACCGGGATCTTGGTCACCAGGGACCAGGCGGGATCGTCGTGTAGCTCCTGGTATGGCCCGCCCAGCGTCCAGCGGGCGACGGCGCTATCCAGGAAGAGGCTGGTGTAGGCGTACCCCTTGTCGTCGAACTGGGTGTGCAGCGGACCCAGCCCGACCTCGATCTGGGTCTCCACCACGTCGTCGAAGCTCAGGATAGGAACGCCGTACTGATCCTTCTCGGCGGCCCCGCTCTCGATGGCCTTCTGGATCTTCTCGAAGCTGTAGACGGTGACGTGGGGATCGAGCTTGCCCGCGATCACCAGGTAATCTCCGCCTGGTGTCACATCGACCCCGTGCGGGCTCTTGGGCTCCGGCGCGAAGTAGAGCAGCCCCTCGGCGATAGCCGTGTCCAGGGTAATCACATTGAAGCCGTTGATCTGCTTCACTTGGCCAGCCGCGGCCACCTCAGCGGCCTTCTTGAGGTTGATGATGTGGAGGTAGTCCATATCACGCTGGGACGCGCCGGCCTCAAAGGGCGGGTTTCCCTCCTCGACCCCACCGGTGCTCATCTCGGTGTTGAAAGAGTTGCAGAACACCCATCCCTCGCTCACCTTCTTGCCCGCATCGCACAGGTCCTGCCAGTATGGGGGCAATTCCATAGCGAAGGATTCCTCGGGGATGATGCGTCCCTTGTCCCGATCGAACTTCCAGAAGGTCACCATGCCACGATAGGCGTCGGCGTAGTCGTCGAGGGACGCGTACTCCCAGGCCAGCGGCGTGGCGTACTGGCCTCCCTCGATCACCCATTCGGTGTTGGGGGTCACCATGGCCCCGCCGTGATCGTTGATGGCGATGGGATTCTTGACGATCTGCTTAGTCTCGAAATCTCGCAGGTCGATGACGGCCACCCGGGCGTTGGCCTTGTCATTGATGAAGAGGAACTGACCGTCGTAATCGCCCGCCGTCTCGCTCAACGCCGGATGATGCGTATCCCCCCAGGTGATCTCCTTGCCATCGACGCGGCCCTCCTCCAGGACCTTCATCGTCTCCTCGGCGCCGTATCCCCAGCCTTGCCACGGCTCGGGCGTGAACACGCCGATCACTTTGAGCAGACGCATGGAGGGCAGCCCGATGACCAACACCTGGCCGGAATGCCCGCCGGAGGAGAACATGATATATTCGTCCGGTTTGCCGGTCGGGATGTACGTCTTCAGCGCGGCGATCACATCGTCCGGCGTGAGCCCACGTTCCTGGGCGACGGCCATCGCGTCTCCCGAGAGACCAGCGGCCTCCTCGGCCACCGCGGTCGTGGCCTCCGGCGTGGCGGCTGGCTCTCCGGGCTGGCGGACGATCAGCACCACGGCGAGCAAGACGACGATGACGATGAGGGCGGCCACGAGGATGGGAAGATACCGCTGTAAGCTTTGACTTTGCATGAGCAAGACCTCCTCTCCAGATTTTGGATCCAGGATAGAGTCAGGATAAGAGTGGGGTATACGACGTCACACCGCGTGAAGACCGGCGCTCTACTCTCCCTTTTTACGGTCAGCATACCCGGTTCCCGGACGGGATTCTTTGCGCGAGCGCAAAGAACCAGATAGCCGAAGGCAACGCCTTCGGCTATCTCTGAGATGGGACGACCTTCGAGCTCGTCTATTCACCCCTCAAAGCGGTGCAGACGGATCTACGAGGCAAGGGCTCTTTCCTCTGGCGGATCGGACGGCAGGTCCTCGGCGATGACCACGAGGCTATGCGGCTTCCGTATGATGACCTGCGCGCGCCCGCACTTGATGAGATGCTGCGACTCCCATCGACTCAAGATACGGCTGACCGTGTAGAGCGTCGTCCCCGTCATCTCGGCCAGATCCTGTCGGGTCAGGGGGATGTCAATGAGGATACCAGCTTCCACTTTGCGGCCCGTTTGCCGAACCAGACGAAGGAGCGTTCGGGCGATGCGTCGTTCCACTCGCTCCGTCATCAGCTCTCGCAGGCGGTCCTGTAGCTCTTGAACGTGCCGGGCCATGAGGTCGATCACGTTCAGAGCCAGCTGGGGATACTCCTCCATGAGGCGAGTCATCGTCTCGCCATCCCAGGCCAGAGCCTCGCAGTCCTCCACGGCCTCGGCCGAGACGGGATATTCGGCCGCCCCCAGCACGGCGATGCCGCCGAACACGCTCCTAGGGCCGATGAAGCCGAAGACGACTTGATAGCCCTCAGGGGTGACCTGAGCGAGCCTGACCCGTCCCCGGGTGAGGAGATAGAGGAACAAGGGCGCGTCCCCCTGAAGGAAGAAGAAGGCGCCACGCTCCACCCTTCGGCGATGGGCCATGCGGGCGATCAACGTCAGGGCTTTCGTATCCAGACCCTGGAAGAGCGAGACCTCTCGTAAGAGGGAAGCCCTCTCATCGTGGATCACAGCTTGCCGTGTGGGACCGACCGATTGCCTTTCAAGGACCATCACGGACTCACGGAGTTCACATTAGCAAAGAGATTGACGATGCTTCTCAAGGCTCTTACCCCACTCGTTGATCCGGAAGGGCGAGGCATGCCTCGCCCCTACCTGCGCGAGTACCACATCACACCGCCGGCGATGATCAGAATCGAAGCGATCAGGATGGCGATGACCTCGATGTGCTGGCCTGGCCCGATCGCGAGCGTCGGCGCGGCCGGGGCCTCTGAGGGCGTCAAGGGCTGCCAGCTGAGGATGAACGCCACGATGTCATCGATATCCTGCTCCGTCAGCGGCCCGCCGTTCTCCCGGCTCCAGGCCGGCATGGGCGAGCCCGGCACGCCCTCCTCGATCACCGTCTTGACGCGGAGATCGGGCCGGATCGAGGGCCAGGCCCTCGCCAGCGTGGCGCCGACGCGGCCCTCGCCGCTGGGGCCATGGCAGACGGCGCAGTTCTCAGCATAGAGGATCGCCCCCCGGTTAGGGTCGCCCGCCACCTCCGGGATAGGCGTGATGGGCGGCCGAGGCGTGAACGTCGGCGTGGGGGCGAGCGGCGGTATCCCGCCCGTCTCCCAGCTCAGGATGTAGCGCACCAGGGCGTCGATCTCCTCGTCGGTCAGCGGGCCGCCTTTCTTCTGGCTCCAGGCCGGCATGGGCGAGCCGGGGATCCCGTTCTCGATGGCCTCCCTGACGCGCAGGCCAGGGCGGATGGATGGCCAATCCTTAGCCAGGGTGACCCCAACGCGTCCCTTGCCATCCGGGCCATGGCAGACGGCACAGTTCTCGGCATAGAGGCGGGCCCCCAGTTCCAGCTCCTCCTGAGTGGGCTCCTGGGCCCAGGATAGGATGGATCGAAGCGACAGGATCGTCAGGATGGCCAGGAGGGCCAACCCGATCCTGTGCGGGTGAACGCGTGGGCGTGACATGGCTTCCCTCCTATCTCTGGGCCAGCAGGAAGGCCACCAGGTCGTCGAGCTCTTGCTGGCTGAGCTGCTCGCCGTAATTCTGCGGCATGAGGGGCTGGAATCCCTCGACGACGAACGCCTTGGGGCTCAGGATGGACTCCCTGATGTAATCCTCGGCCGAGAAGCCCTC
>DUEN01000090.1 GCA_011176545.1 Caldilineae bacterium
CAATCGACGGTTCTCGCGACCTCGCGTTATCCCCCAGGTGCCCGGCGCTGAGGAGGCGCCGGGTACCTTCATTATCATCGGCCTCTCTACGAGATGTTAGATCCCCTTCCAGCGGTGGACGGTTACCCGTTGTTTGACATTCCACTATTCGTTTGTTATAGTAACCTCGGCTGTTGGCGACGAAATTGAAAACCTTTGGGATGATATCCTTTCCTGCACGTTTCTCCTCGTATCTGAAGATTGGTCCTCAGTCGAGGATAATGCCCTCTGCCCCTCCACACCACGTCGAATACAAACCATCCCGAAATAGCTGCTCCAACATAGGACATTGGACAAGCAGCCAAACAATTATACTATGGAGGACATGATGAAAGTTTGGGGGCAGCCCCAGACGATATCCCCGAAGGCTCCCCTGAGCGGACAGGTGCGCTCCTCCCTCTTCATACCCGGCGAAGTCTGGCCTAAGGAACGACGGGAGCCGGAGGAACTACCGGGGAGATGGACCATCCAGTGGATCGAGATCAGGAAAACTGTTGATCAGCTCAGCGCCTATGTCAGGAAATACGAAGAGGCGCGTTGGGCGACCGAGCAATGCTTCCTGTTCGACGAGCCCATCGATATGCTTAAGGCCAGAGCCCAAGACGTGGAGATCAGACGGCAGATCGTCCGGCAGATCTGGAACCTATACCGGATGGTGGGCAACAACGCCTATCAGGGTAACATCGAGCGATGGCAGAGCGATCTCCAACTATCCGATCCGGAGATCACCCAGCCCCTGGAGAAATTCAAAGAGGCCTGGGAGGTCCTCTTCGAGCCAGCCCTGGGAGCATTGTACCGCGAGGACCTTAGTGATAGTGCAGCGATCGACCAGGCCATCACCAATCTCCATCTGGGCGTAGCTGACATCCAGAAACACTCACAGGAGATCTGTGGGGCACTGTTGCGTGCTATCGGTGCACTAGTACATGTTTTGAAAGATCTCCTGCCACAGCCCTAGCCCAGAAGAAAGAGGCCCATAAAAATGGATATGGCACATATTCAAGAAACGATGGCGATGATTCAGGACAGGCTCGAGCGACTCGACAGCGATGAGCCACTTACAACTTCCCAGGTGCTTGAATTGACGAATGAGATCGCGGAACTAGGACAAGAGGCTGCCGATGCCTTAGAGGCGATCGGCGATCTGGCCAAAGCGGTCGGCCTGCTCGAGCTCGTCTCTCATGCCTTTCAAGTCGCAATATCAAAGCTTCCTCCCCAGGATCGAGAGTTGCTCATCCCGTTCGCCGAGTTCTGGGTGGGAGCTGTCGAAATCAAACGCTTGGCGCTATCTGAAGCCGAATCCCAGCAACCCCGGGTACGCCTAGAACAGTGGCAGCGCACTCTGGCCGCGAAATCGCCGACCCCCGAGGAGATCAAGGCCGCCTTGAGCGAGAGAAGAAGGATCGCGGCCATCAAAGTCCTACGAGATCGTGATGTGGTAGATCAGACCTTTAAGAAACTCCGCCCCCAGAACGTGGGGACCGTCTTTAAGAAGCGACAGGGACGCTGAGTCGCTCGGAAAGGAGATGAAAATGCCCTCCCAAGACGCCCAGCAACCGATTCCCGAAGGGGCCAATGAATCGCCACCCACAGTTAAAAATGAAGAGACCCCTCAGGATGTAGATCAGCAGATACGCGAGGTCAGCGATCAGCTTCTCCACCTCCTCGAGCAGGAGCCTAAGGCCAAGGAGATCATCGAAAGCATCATTCAGGAACACGTGCGGAATGACGTGGACACGGAGACCGGCGGCGCCCTTTATGATGGCCTGGCTATCTATGCCGGCGAGGATACGGCCAACTTCTTGTTAATGTTATTGGCTGGAGGGATGAGCGACCCCGAATTACTGGCAGAGGTCGAGGCCTATCTGAGCCCTGAGGTGAGGAAGTGGGTACGTACGCTGATGGGCCTCTATGGCAACGCTATTGTGGAATCGTATACCATCGGGGGAGAAAACCCGAATAGCTGGAGGACGGTGAATCGTCAGGTCTACTATGACCTGATGTCGGAACGATGGATCATCACCTTTGAAGTGCTCAAATACAACGGCGAACGGACGGTATATGAAGAAGCCCCAAGCAGCTTGCTGTTCCTGGCCGATGCGATTCTGGACACGCTTAATCGCCTGCCTGCCGAGGTAGCCCCAGACATCCTCGATCCAGGTCGCCTAGAGAGCTTTATTAACACCTGCTCTGTCTTCCTCCATTTATTCGCACCCGATCTCACCGCAGACGGTGAGGAGGAATCAGGGAACACATCTCCTAGCTCATGATCGATGAGGAAGAGTAGGGGAAGCCCGGAGTGACCACGGCGGGAGCGATATGGAGGTTTCCCTGTGGAATACCGCGACTTTGACCTCTGGATCGAGGCCGCGACGCCAAGGGGCTATCCCCTTCGCGCCGTATCCGAAACTCAAGGAGGAGTTAATGACTGGATGGTCCTCGACCCTCAATCGCCCGCTTTGCAAGGCTACAAGAAGAAAATAAGGGAAGAGAAGACCGACGTTGCCTTCCTGATCGAGTTTGGTACGTATCTGTACAACATCTTAATTACGGGCACTGTCGGTTCCCTCTTCGAGGCCAGCCTGGGCGAAATAGCCAGACAGGAGGGCCAGGGGCTTCGCCTTCGTCTGCACATCGCGCCTCCCGAGGTGGCCGCGCTTCCCTGGGAGTTCCTCTACAGCCCGCTCCAACACTACTTTATAGGTACCTCGGTCAAGACGCCTCTCACCCGCCACCCGCATGTTTTCCAGCCTATCCAAGTGCTTAAGACCTCTCTGCCGCTGCATGTCTTAGTCGCCATTCCAGATGGCTCAGGGCTGAATATCGCGGCGGAAAAGGAAGCGCTGGAAGATGTCTCACACAGATTGGATGACGCCGTCCAGTTCAAGCTACTTGAAGGCAAGGTCACCCGCTCCACTCTCAGCGACGCGCTGATCGAGAGGCAGTACCACGCGTTCCATTTTATCGGACATACTGCTTTCGCCGGGGATCAAGGCGGGGTGCTGTTCAACGGCGAAGAAGAGAGATTCGACATCATCGATGATGAGGTTTTCGCGCGCTTCTTCCTGGATCACCAGTCCCTGAAACTAGTAATCCTGAATACCTGCCGGGGGGCGCGAAGGTCTCCCACCAGGCCCATGACAGGCATCGCCCAGAAGTTGGTCGTGCGTGGCATCCCGGCCGTGGTCGCGCACCAGTACCCGCTGACGGACGCGGCCTCCATCCGATTCGCCCGCGAGTTCTACCGCAGCCTGTGCATTGGACCGCAGGCGGGACATGTGGACGCGGCAGTGGCCTACGCACGCAACCAACTCTCCATTCACTTTCCAGCCGAGCCGGCTCTGGGCGCGCCTGTTCTGTTCCTGCGCTCGCCGGAAGGGCTCATCTTTGATCTTGTCGGCGCGAGGCAAGAGCAAACCCAGCCGCCGGAGGCGCCTGAGTTATCACCTAAGGAGTGTAAACGCCTGGAGCATCTGCTCACCACTCACGAGCGCAACAGACGCGTTCTAGAGGAGCAAATCCTACGGATGGGCGCATTCGCGCCGGATTACATGAAAGCCCAACTGGCAGAAGAGACGGCTGCCATCGAGGAGATCAGGCAGAAGCTAGGCCGCTGATCCTATCCTCCCGCCTCAGAGTATACCTCCCACTTGTTGTTAGTCCTCCCAAATGGCCAACGCAGGGCCCTTGCGCCAACAGAGAAACCGATTAGAATCCATACAATCCAGTGATGCCTCAAGGAAGTGCGTTGCACTTCGCTCATATTAGCATGCCTCGCCCCTACCAGAATAGGCGAATTGTAGAGGCGCACGGCCGTGCGCCTCTACAAAACACGCCTTTAAGGAGGTTGCATCCTCATCTCAACACGGAGTGGGGAGACTGCCTAATAGTTGGCTAACGAGGGAAAGCCATGCGCATCGCAAACGTAGAGACCTTCGTCGTTGAGCAACGGTTACAGAGGCCGTTCTTCTTCTCCCAATGGAAGTACGATCGCCGCGCGGTGTGCCTGGTGCGGGTTACGGCCGATGACGGGACGTACGGCTGGGGTGAGGGGTACGGCCCCGCCCAGGTCGTAGAGGCAGGCGTCCACTTCCTTGCGCCGCTGATTCTCGGGAAGGACCCTCTACATCAGGCGGCCCTCTGGCAGAAGATGTACCGCCGCTCGCTGGACTACGCCCGACGCGGCATCCTGGTGGCCGCCATCAGCGCCATCGACATCGCCCTATGGGACCTGAAGGGCAAACTATTGGGTCAGCCGGTTTCCATCTTGCTCGGCGGCCGGCGACGCGACCACGCGCGCGTCTACGCCACGGGGATGTACTTCACCGAAGGGCCTGATCTGCCGCAGCGCCTGGCGGCAGAGGCGGCGATGTACGTCCGCCAGGGGTTCACCGCCGTGAAAATGAAGGTGGGCCTCGGCATCGAACAGGACATCGAGAACGTGCGGGCCGTCCGCGAGGCGATCGGGCCGGACGTGAAGCTCATGGTGGATGCCAACCACGCGTACACCTTGTGGGAGGCGTTGGCGCTGGCGCGGGCGCTGGAGCCGCTGGACATCGGCTGGTTTGAGGAGCCGGTGTCGCCGGAGGATTACGAGGGATACGCGGAGCTACGGCGGCGGACGGGGATCCCCATCGCCGGGGGTGAGTGCGAGTATCTGTGCGCGGGGTTCCGGCGCCTGTTCGAGCGGCGATGCGTGGACATCGCCCAGCCGGACATCTGCGCCGCGGGCGGCCTGACCGAGGTCGCTCGCATTGTGGCGCTGGCGCGAGCCTTCGAGACGAACCTGACGCCCCACTGCTGGGGCACAGGGATCGCCTTCGCGGCCGCGCTGCACCTCGCCAGCACGCTGGACGTGCTCCCCGGCCGCATGCTCGCGCCGGAGCCGCTCCTGGAGATGGACCGATCGGAGAACCCGCTGCGGGACGAGCTCACCGTGCCGCGCTTTGAAGTTCGCGACGGATTAGTCGCCGTCCCCACCGCGCCCGGCCTGGGCGTTGACGTGGATATCGACGTGCTGCGGCGATTCACCGCGCAGAGAGATGATTAGGGATTGGGGCATTGGAGATTACAGACAAGAGGAGTGAGAAAGATGAACAACAAAACCATGGAGTCCCGGGTCAATGAGCTGCTCGCCCGCATGACGCTAGAGGAGAAGATCGGCCAGATGACCCAGATCAGCGGGGCCGGAGAGGAGCGCGAGGAGCTCATCCGGCAGGGCCAGGTCGGCTCCTTCCTCAACGTCGTGGACGTGGAGACGTACAATCGCTACCAGCGCATCGCGATGGAGGAGAGCCGGCTGGGCATCCCGCTCATCATGGGCCGCGATGTGATTCACGGCTTCCGCACTGTCTTCCCCATCCCGCTGGGCCAGTCCGCCGCGTGGCATCCCGAGCTCGTGGAGCGGGCTGCCGCCATCGCCGCCCGGGAGGCGTCCAGCCTCGGCGTCAATTGGACCTTCGCGCCCATGGTGGACGTCGCCCGGGACCCGCGCTGGGGCCGCATCGCCGAGGGCGGCGGCGAGGATCCATACCTCACGTCGCAACTCGGACGGGCCATGGTGCGCGGCTTCCAGGGGGAGGACCTGTCCGCGCCTGACCGCATCGCCGCGTGCGCCAAGCATTACGTCGGCTACGGCGCGGCGGAGGGCGGGCGCGACTACAATACCACGCTGATCCCCGAAGGGGTGCTGCGCGATGTGTACCTGCCGCCGTTTAAGGCCTGCGTCGAGGCCGGAGCGGCCACGGTGATGAGCGCGTTCAACGAGATCAACGGCATCCCGGCGACGGGCAACGCGTTCACCCTGCGCCAGATCCTGAAGGGCGAATGGAGCTTTGACGGCTTCGTCGTCAGCGACTGGCAATCCGTCATCGAGATGGTCGTCCACGGCTTCTGCGCCGATGAGAAGGACGCGGCGCGAGTGGCGGTGACGGCTGGCGTCGATATGGAGATGGTCAGCCAAAGTTACCGCCAGCATCTGGCGGCGCTGGTCGCCGAGGGCAAGGTGCCTTTGGAACTCATCGACGAGGCCGTGCGCCGCATCCTGCGGATCAAGATGCGCCTGGGGTTGTTCGAAAATCCCTACGTGGACCCGGCGCGACAGTCTGTCCTGCTGGCCCCGGAACATCTGGAGGTGGCCCGCCAGCTGGCGCGGGAGAGCGTCGTGCTCTTGAAGAACGAGGAGGGCGTGCTGCCGCTCTCCGGGGACGTGCGCGCCATCGCCGTCATCGGGCCGCTGGCGGATGCTCCCGCCGATCAGCTCGGCTGTTGGGTCTTCGATGGCCGGCCGGAGGATACGATCACGCCGCTGCGAGCCCTCCGGGAGCGGCTGAAGGGGAAGGCCGACGTGCTCTTCGCCCCCGGGCTGGAGAGCCCGCGCAGTGACAGCCGGAAGGGGTTCGATGAAGCGCTCGAGGCCGCCCGGAAGGCAGACGTCGTCCTCCTGTTCGTGGGCGAGGACGCTATCCTCAGCGGCGAGGCGCATTGCCGGGCGTTCCTCGATCTCCCCGGCGCGCAGGAGGCGCTCATCGAGGCCGTCGCCGCGGAGGGCAAGCCGACGATCGCCGTCGTCATGACGGGGCGGCCGCTGACCCTGAGCCGCGTCGTGGACAAGGTGCACGCACTCCTGATCGCCTGGCACCCGGGCACCATGGGCGGCCCCGCCATCGCCGACCTCCTGTTCGGCGACGAGTCGCCGTCGGGCAAGCTCCCGGTCACGTTCCCCCGCGCTGTGGGGCAGATCCCGATCTACTACGCGCACAAGAACACAGGCCGCCCGCCGCAGCAGATCGATCGTGAGATCCCGCTGGGGACGCCGTTGGACCCGATCGGCTTCTTCTCCTCGTACCTGGACGTGGAGCCGACGCCGTTGTTCCCCTTCGGCTACGGGTTGAGCTACACGCGATTCCAGTACGAAAACCTGCGGCTGTCCCGCGAGCGCATCCGCCTCGGCGAAAGCCTGGTGGCGTCCGTGGACGTGCAGAACGTCGGCCCTGTGGCCGCTGAGGAGATCGTCCAGCTCTACGTGCGGGACCTGGTCGGCAGCGTCACTCGCCCGGTGAAGGAGCTGAAGGGCTTCCAGCGGGTGCGGCTGGAGCCCGGCGAGAGGCGCACGATCCAGTTCACGTTGCACACGGACGATCTGCGCTTCCACGACCGGGACATGGAATTCGTCACCGAGCCCGGGCAGTTCCACCTCTGGATCGGCGGCAGCTCCGTGGACGGCCCGCGCGCGTCGTTCGAGATCGTCGAGTGAACGTATGCGGTGATGACCTATATCTCACCGCGGAGACGCATGCGAATTTTGTGGGGGCGACCGGCTGGTCGCCCCTACAGGGCCCTGTTGATCCCTGGGAGCCGGGACTCATGTGTTGCTTTATCTAGGCGAAGATCTATAAAGTGCAGAGCCTGTTGCCTTGAAGGTGCGAGGCACCTTCGATCCATGCAACGCCGTAAGATCCGCTTTGGAGGTCATTGGATTAATGTAAAGGGCCGATCCGACAGGTGCCTCGCACCTCTCCAGCTCACCAACACGAAGCATGCTCAGATCAAGAATAGCTGAGCGTGTCTGGCGATCAGGCGGCAATAGGCCAGCAACATATCCGGGGCGATATGGTCCGCCCGTAGAGCCTCCCGGGCGCCGTAAAGCACGACGACATCGTAGGACAAGGCCCGCCACATGGCCTCGGCGAGGCGTAGCGAGACCAACCACGCTGGCGGCCACATGCCCACCGGCAGCTCCAGCGGCAGCACGGCGATATCCAGCCCGTACCGCTCGTTGTGGATGATCCACCAGACATCCGCGCCGAAGTGCAGAGTGACGACCAGGACGCGCTGACCCAGCGCGGCGCTGGCCAGGATCGGCGCCAAGATGCGCTCCTGGCGCGCCGGATCCTCCGTGCCGGGGAACGGCGAGAACGGTTGCTCCATGATGGCTCCTCTCAGATACATGGGGAGGCATCGCGGGGAAAGCAAAAGCCCCTCCGCGGGGGAGGGGCCATGTGCGGAAAGCAGGCCCGCCGCGCCACACGACGCGGCGGGGGCATCAGCGATCTCGCACGCTCGGCCCCCTTTGCCTCGAAGGTGGTGACGAGCTAACGCAGAGGCGGTCGACCTGGCTCGGTCAGCGTGTGCTGACCCTACAGTTGCGGGACAGCGCCGGACTTCCCTGGATCGGGTCACCGGCTTCGCCCTTACGGCCCCTGCCATCCGGGGCGAGGGGCACCTCTGCGCGCGTCCGTTATTGAATTGCTTACGATTCTAGGCGAATTCACGCCCCTTGTCAAACGCCCGAAACGGCATATGAGTTCACGATTCACCCAAATACAGCCGCCCGGGGTTGCGATCCAACAGATTGGTGGCCACGTCGATGGCCTGTTCTTCCTCCAGATACCCCTCCTCCACCATCTCGGCTAACACATGGGCGATCTGGCGGCGTACCAACTGGACCTTGGCGTAGCTCCACTCCACGCAATAGGCATCGGAGAAGAACCCCTGGATCTTATTCGCCGGCAGCATCTCCAGCCGCTCACGCAGCATGCGCCGGATGACGACGGGGTTCAACGTGTACCACCAATATCCGGCGACGAAGACGTTGGGATGCATCTTGGCGTAAGAGGCCAGCTCGTGGGATTGCACGGGGTTGGCCAGGATGACGTCGAAGCGTAGGCGTGGGAAATCGGCGAAGAGGACAGCCAGGGAGAACAGGATGTCGGGACGCGTGACGGGCACCCGCAGCCCGCCCGGCAAACGGCGGATGCCGATCATCACCTGCACGGGCATGCCCTGTTCATCGCACGCCGCTAACAGGCTACGCCAGGCGAAGACGTTGAGGTCGTCTGACTCCGTGTTGCTGAGCGCCTCGTTGCGGCGTAGGGCACGCAGGGCGGCATCCACGCGCCAGGGGGAGGGCGCGGACCAATCCCATGGCCGCTCGCGCGTGAAGGAGGTGGCTATCGCCACCACGCCCCGTGCTCGCCAGCCCTGGACGAGCTGGTGCATGGCCTTCTCGACATCGGTGGCGCTCCGAATCCCGCTGCCCGTGCTCGCCTCCAACGCCTTCACCAGATCGGCGTCCCACGGGTAGCTGGCCAGCGACTCCACTCGCACGGTCGGGGCAAAGAGGTCCAAATCCACCCCCTCCCAATCAGCGTCCCATTGAAGCGTCAGGAAGGTACGTCGGATGCCGGCCCTCTCCCTCAAAACATGGGCGACGCGGCCAGGCTGGCAGGCGTCCGCCTCGACGCGATCACACAAGGCCATCCATGCGGATTCGTCCATGGGGCCTTCCACGCCATACAGGTCATGGATAATACGCCGCAGAGCCCAATACGTGCTGGTGTTCGCGATGCGCGGCAGATAAGGCACCGCAGCCTGCAGGCGATCTCGCGGAGCTCTATCCTGAGAGAGGAGAGAGGCGGGCATCCCCGCGGTGATCAGCTCGCTGGTGATGTAATGGTAGAAGACGATATCGCCCACGTCGGAGGCGGCCGGGCGTCGAAAATCGATGTGCGAATGGACATCCACGACGGGGATCTGCTCAACGGCCTTCTGCAAACGATGCTGCAAAGTCTCGCTCATGACGTGCTCCTGAACAGACGTGGAATAGGCGAGGATAGGGAAACCGCCGCCAGTATACCCATGAGCTTCATATGCGTCAAAGCTGACCCGAAACAATTCGAACCGCAAAGCGCGCAAAGGGTAGCATCACATTAAACCGTGGAGCGCGTGTAGAGCGGGTTTCTTACCCGCCGTCTTGTGGCCGGTATGGAAACCAGCCCTACATTTGTGTCTCCCACCATACAGGCATAGCGTCCCTGCGACGACCACGGTTGAGTGTAGAGCTACCGCGCAAAGGACGCAAAGGGTAAAAGCCAGTTGGTTGACATGTAGGCCAAAACTGGGCACAATACCCCCACTTCGCTCAAGCGGAGGGGTCATGCCACAGGCAGCGGATCAGGTCATCGCCAGGAGGGCCGGGGCCCTTCGCGAGCTCTGGCCTCTGGGGCTGGCGATGGCTCTCTCCCTGATGGGTGACGCCACTCTGTACACCGTGCTTCCAACTCACACGGCGGAAGCGGGCATCGCTCTGGGCGCGGTGGGGGTTGTCCTGAGCGTCAACCGATTCATCCGGCTGGCATCGAACGGGTTCGCCGGATGGTTGTATGATCGCCTGCCGGACCGCCGGAGGCTGTTCCTGGGGGCCTTGTGGCTGGGCGTGTTCTCAACGGTCATCTACGCGCTCAGCCCGGGGTTGCCGCTTCTGCTTCTGGGTCGGCTGATGTGGGGCATCGCCTGGTCGGGCATCTGGGTGGGAGGCAACGCCATCGTGCTGCAGATGGCCCCGCCCTCCCAGCGCGGCGCCTGGGTGGGGATCTATCAGCTATGGTTCTTCCTGGGCGCGGCGCTGGGATATCTGCTGGGAGGCACGCTGACGGACGCGGTAGGATATCGCACGGCGCTTGGGCTCGGGGCCGGCGTCTCAGCCATGGGCGCGTTGGCGGCGGCCCTCTCCCTATCGACACGCCATACCCACAACCGTCAAGCAGACGCAAGCCTCAGGCCCCGAGAGATGGGAGGCGAGCGTCCCCTCTGGCGCGGCCTCACGTCGATCTCGCCCGCGATGTGGGCGGCCGCGGCCGCTCATGGGGTGAACCGATTGGTGGTCGCGGGCGTGCTCTCGGCCACATTAGGGCTCCTGGTGCAGGCCCGCGTGGGAAGTAGCTGGCAGGGAGGCGGGTGGAGCATCGGTGTGGCCACGGTGACAGGTGGGTTGCTGGCGGGGCGCACGGCCGTCAGCCTGGTGGGCGCTCCTCTGGCCGGCGTGCTCTCGGATCGTTCCGGCCGCCGCTGGGGGCTGCTGGCATGGAGTCTGGCAGCCGGGGCGATGGGGATCGGCCTCCTGGCTCTCCCTGGATGGCCTGCCTTGATCATAGGGCCATTGATCGGCGCGGCCGCGGGCGGCAGCATCCAGGCCTTGGCGACCACGCTGATCGGCGATTTATCCGCCGGCGAACGCCACGGTCGCGGGCTGGGCGTGCTATATACATTGGGCGACCTGGGCAGCGCTGTAGGGCCTCTGGCCGCATACGCCCTATTGCCGGTGGCCGGGTTACCCGCTATCTATCTAGGATGCGCGGCGTTGATGCTGATCATCGCTGGCTGGGCCGCCATGATGCATCATCAGCACATAGCTTGATAGCCCCGCCCGTGGTAAAATGGTGCATCGATCTCGTCGCGAAGGTTACCATCGCCTGTGCTACTCAAGATCTTCTGGAACATCCTGACTCCCATCTTCCTGGTCGCCAGCGTTGGCTGGTGGGGACGCCGGCGACTGGGCATTGATAGCCGCTCCCTCACCACAGCGGCCTTCTATATCCTCACGCCCTCCCTGGTCTTCGATTCCCTATTTCGGATCCAGATCGCATGGCAGGATCTGGGACGGGTCCTGGGGTTCTTCTTAGCCATGGTCGCCACGCTCCTCATCCTGGGAGTAATCATCTCCCGCGCCTTGGGCTGGGGCCGGGCCATGACCAGCGCCTTCATCCTCACCCTGGTCCTGGTAAACAACGGCAACTACGGCATCCCGCTCAACCAGTTCGCCTTCGGCGAGGTGGGATCCCAGCTCGCCGTCCTGTTCTACACGGCCAACGCCATCTTCGCCAATACGATAGGGGTGCTCATCGCCTCCAGCGGGAACACCGACGTGCGGATGGCGCTGAAAGGGCTCCTACGGGTGCCGATGATCTACGCCACGGCGGCCGCTCTCCTGCTGCGCGCCCTGTCGTTGGAACCCCCGCTCCCCTTCATGCGGGCCGTTGGCCTGCTGGGCAACGCGGCCGTCCCCGTGATGATGATGATCCTGGGGATGCAACTGTCCAGCATCGACGCCACCAACAGCCTGAGACCTGCCTGGGTCGCGACCGGGATCCGCCTGGTGCTCTCCCCGTTGCTGGCAATCGTCCTGTCCAGCGCGTTGGGGCTGGAGGGGCTGGTGCGGATCGTGGGGATCGTTCAATGGGGGACGCCCACGGCGGTGTTCACGGCCGTGTTGGCCAGCCAGTATGACTGCAGACCGCGATACGTGGCCATGGTGATCTTCACGACCACGCTGTTGAGCGTCCTCACCATGCCTGTGCTCCTCGACCAGGTGGGAGGGAGCCACCTACTGGCCGGGATGTGAGAGCACATGAAAAGGCTAGGCTGTTTCGCCTGGCCTTTCACCTTCTGTATCATCCAATTGCAGCCCATCCTCCGACGATCGCCCGTCGCCTGCTCACCTCGTCCGCCGGAAGATGATATTGGTCCATTGCCCCACTTCGCACTTATTATTGATCGTGGCGACGAACTTGTCGGACAGGGCTGGTAACGGCGGCTCGCTGGGATCATGGGTCAGCCCATATTCCGGCAAGTTCGGGGGACAGGGCACGATGTAGATCTCCACCGTCACACCCTTGGGATCCTGATTGCCGAAGGGAGCGAAGCTCCAGTTGCCATCTCCCACCCCGCCGCAACCAGAACACTTCGTGTTCCTCGGCCCGTAAAAGGCGATATGCACGCAGACGCCGTTCTCAGGGGTGCCATCCGCGTATTGAACCTGGCCATCGAAGTGAACGGTGCCACATTGCGGCGCCGGCCGCGGGCTGTCTTTAACCAACATCCACTGGTACTGCGGTTGCGTCGGTTGCGGCACCGGCGTCGGGGTGGGCACTGGCGTCGGCGTCGGTGGGGGCGGCGGCGGGATATAGGCCGCGATCTGGACCTCGGCCACGTTCCCCTGCGGTCGGGTTAACGGCGCGTAGAGCCACCCGGGTCTCCCCTTGTAATCGATCTGCCACCAGTCACCCGCTGGGTTCTTGCCGATAATCAGGTAGGACTGGCCTGCACGCGCGGCCCCGATAATCGGATAATTCGTGCCCGGCCCCTGACGTACGTTCATATTCGTCGTCGGGATGGCAGCCGGTGGCAAAGGCGTCGGTGTGTCAGTGGGAGATGGCGTGGGCGTGGGAGGGATAGGTGTTGGTGTGTCAGTGGGCTCAGGTTTGGGCGTGGGCGTCGGCGTGAACGTGGGTCGCAGCTTACGCGCGGGCGTCGGCGACGGAGTAGGAGCAGGGTTGAGGGCGATCTCCACCGGGCAGGCGGTGAGAAGAAGCATGGATAACACCGCAACCAAGATGATGACGATCCGCCTACGGGATGAAAGACGGGACATATGATCCCTCGCGTTTCACTGATGATGACGCAGGCCCATTATATCATGCCACCCGCTAACGACAAGAAAAGCCCTATGCCAACTCAGTTGCGCCAGCATCCGAAGGTGCGCTATAATCAAGGCCAGCCCCTCACATCCGCCCCCGACGGAGCGGGAGCTGTCTTGACCAGATCCACAAGTTACATCGGGAGGGAACCCATGCCTCAAACGCTGCGAGTGCTGGCTGTGGGCGCTCATCCGGATGATATCGAGATCGCCTGTGGCGGGACGCTGGCCCGTTACGCGCTGGCCGGCCATCACATCATGATGTGCTATGCCACTAACGGTGATAAAGGCCATCTCGAGATCCCGCCAGCCGAGCTGGCCACGATCCGCGAGAGAGAGGCGCGAGCGGCCGCCGCGGTCATCGGCGCCGAGGTCTTCTGGATGGGCTTCCCCGATGGGGAGCTCTTTTACGATCGGCAGACGCGCGAGGCGTTCAT
>DUEN01000091.1 GCA_011176545.1 Caldilineae bacterium
CGCTCGTCGTGACGCTGACGGTGAAGAACGTCGGGGCAGCGACGGCGAAAAACATCTATATCCAGGACTACATGCGGGCGTTCCAGCCCATCTCCCGTGAGACCACCATCCCCACCTCGATTAAGTACGAGGCCCGGTATAGCCCGGCGAACAAACATGCCGACTGCGGCATCCGGGACTATGCGGACCTTCCCCAGGGGGCGTCACGGACGTACAGCTACAGTGTCGTCCCAGTGCTCATGTATCCCAATCCCCCAACGCCCTCCATCGGTGAATCGGTCCGGATCTGGTATGAGGGCCCGGGAGGGATCAGGCACTACCAGGAGCTCAACCTGAAGATCCTGCAGACCACTGGCGGCGAGACGATCCCGGTCGCCCACCGAAACGCCACCGGGGAGGCGGACTACCTGTTGGTGACCAACCCGGCGCGGCTGTTCTCCCACTATCTGTCGAACGAAGTGGACGATCTGCTCTCCGACATGGCGCAACTGGCCGTCTACGAGCTGGGCGCGCTGGGATATCTGGACGTCTACAGCGCGTCCACCCTTAAGAACCTGATCAAGCCCGGCGGCGCCTGGGCGAAGCGCATGAGCGCCCAGTTCTCGCAGCCCATGGGTGGATATCTGCTGATCGTCGGCGAGACGGAGATCGTCCCCGCTTGGTCGAGCAGCGGGTTCAGGAGCCAACTGCCGGTCGATTACAGCGATCATCCCTACGCCGACGCGGGCGGCAGCCCGGCCCCGGACCTCATCGTGGGGCGAGCCATCGGCGATAGTGCCGCCGTCCTGGCGAAGCCGATCGAGGCCAGCATCGGCGTGTACGCGCGCGACCCGAACTACGTGTTCGACCGAAATCACGCGTTGTTAATCAGCGGCCCCGGGTTTGGATCGTTCGTCAAGGACGTGAACGATGTGGCGCAGATTCTGGCGCCCAAGTACGCCAGCGCGCAGAAGATGCACTGGGGCGAATACTTCCGGGCCACGAGCTTCTCCCGGGCCTACGAGACCCGTGACGGCTTCGCCATAGGGGACATGACGGGAGACGCCAAAGAGGAGATCGTGATCGGGGACGTGGACCAGAACACGATCTCGATCTACACGGCGAGCGGGACCGCGATGGGCTCGTTCCAACGTGATTTCGCCCAGGGCGATCGCCTAGCGGTAGGCAATGTGACGGGCGGGAGCAAGGCGCAGATCATCATCGGCGACGCCAGCACGGGCAGGATCGCCGTCTATAAAGCCGATGGGACCCTGGTCCTCGAGTTCGACGCCTATTTCGCGAGTGGGGACGCTCTGGCAGTGGGCGACGTCTTAGGACAGGGAAAGGATCAGATCATCCATGCCGATGAGAGCGCGGACATCATCTATACCTGGCAGATCCAGGAGCCGACCCCCGGCCACTTCTCCGCGGTCGTCACAGATACGCTCACCGCCTCCTTTGACATATACGACAGCCTTGCGGTCGGCGATGTGATGGGGGATACCAGGGCAGAGATCATCATCGCCGATGTCAGCCAGGACAAGGTTTACGTCCGACGCAAAGATGCCACGAAATGGAGCTGGTTCCAGTATAACAAAAAGCTGGAGCCGGGCGACGGGCTGGCCGTTGGCAATGTGTATGGAAGGAGTAAGCCGGTCAAAGATCAAATTCTCCTGGCCGATGCGTCCCACCGCATCTTGATCTATGAATGGGATACGAAGCATAGCAAGTGGGTCGAGGGCAATCCCAGCATCCCCTGTTCGCTGCACAAGTTCGATGGCATCGCCGCCGGCGATGTAGGGAATTTCGGGGGGACAAGGGACGAGGTATGCGTGGCAAGCCCAAAGTACTCGGCGAACGGGGGCGTGTCTTGCTTCGATACCTGGAATTGGATCAAGCGGGTTCACGATGCGCTGCCGGGATTCACACGGAATAAGGACGTCATCTTCTGGTCCGGTCACGGCAACATCAACAAGTGGTCGGATGGCATCAACTCCCATCTGCCCTCGAATCATCTGCATGCTGTGTTCCCGCTCGACTTCAACAAGCACACCCCCTTCGTCCTGGCCGTGTCCTGTCGGACGGGGAACTACGACGCCGGATATCTGGAGCAGAAGAACATCGCCGAGTCCTTCCTGGCCAGCGGGGCTGCCGTCTACATCGGGTCAACCCAGGACTCGTACGGGTATGAGAATCGAGAGGCGGCCCAGAAGCTCTATCGAGATTGGCGCGCCTCCGAATCGGTTGGGGAAGCCTTCACCAAGCTGGAGCGGGACGCCTGGATCAGCGGCGGGAAGAACGTGAAAAGCGACTGGTGGTTCTGGGTGTGGGAATACAACCTGTACGGCGATCCCAAGTTCGGGGTTGTGTCGCCAGCCGGGAGCGCGGGCCATAGGGGGCGCACCCTGGCCACTCAGGCGGCCCCGCCATCGTTCCTAGAGGTCGAGGTCCCCGACTATGTGGTGCATCGGGATGCCTTCGGGGAGGGCCTGGACGAGGTGGAGATCCCTGGCGGCCAGCTATGGCTCGAGCCAGGCCAGTTGCGGGTGCCCTTCTACACCGTCTCCGTGGACTATCCCCAGGGATATCGGATCCAGGATGTGACCCTGGCCGGGAAGTCCGGGCTGGTGACGGATACCGGCCTGAATATCCCCATGACTCCCATCACCCCCACCGTCTGCCTCTGCGAGCCGCAGGCATATTCGGGGCCCGTCGAGGACTGGTTCCCCGAGGAGGACTACACCTGGGAGGTGGTGGAGAACCCGGACGGCACGAGCACCCTGATCATCACCGTGTACGCCTTCCAGTATAACCCCCTGACCACCGATGTCCGATTCTACCGCCGCTACGGCTTCGACATCGCCTATATCGTCTCCCCAGCGACGGTGACAGAGTTGACGACCGATAAGCAGGAATACGCTCCGGGCGAGACGGTGATCATCGAGATGGGATTGGATCAGTCGGAGGTGATTCAGGACGTGGTCGTCAGCGTGGTGATCCGGCAGTACGGCAGCGATGAGCTGGTGGATTCGCTGTTCCTGCGCACGCTGGCGGACCTGGCCGGGGTTGCCTCCTTCTCCACGAGCTGGGGCAGCGAGGGCGTGGCGCTGGGGACCTACTACGTGGAGGTGACGTTGCGGGATTCGGAGGGGCGCACGCTGGACAGGCGGACCAGCATGTTCACGTTGGGCGCTCCCTCCGGGGCGATCACCCATCTTGCAGCCTCACCGGAGTACTTCGATATCGGCGATCCCATCCAGATCTCGATGGAGTTCGCCAACACGGGTCCGGTGGAGCTCAGCGGGGTCGCGGTGATCCGAATCGTGGACGAGTCCGGCGAGATAATCCAGGAATTTCATCACGATATCTCTGACCTGGAACCGGACGGAGCCGTCAGCCTCGAAGATGTCTGGGATACGTCCGGCCTGGCGGAGGGCACGTATAGGATCATAGGGTCCGCTTCATATAACAGCAAGACAGCCGAGCCGATGACCGTGGTTGTGAGCACAGAGCAGCCAGAGACACGTCTCTATCTGCCCATCTTGCTCAAGAGATCTCGCTGAGCTTGAGGAGGTGGTGAATCTAGGCCATTCTGTAGACATTCTGTAGCCATCTTCGTGCTATGCTCTTGCATAAGGGCTTTCCCGTGTCCTATACTAAGGACTGTCAGATTCCCGGTACGGAGGCGGAGGCTATGTGGGCAAGAGGTCTTCCCATTTGGAGAAAGTTCAGCTTCCTGACGCTGTTAATCGTGATCGCGTTGGTGGGCGCTATAGGGTGGATCGCCTCAAGAAGCGAGCCCGTCGCCGCCGGCCCTCTCATCGTCGCCCCTGCCCAATACGTCTTGCAAGGGCGGGTATACGAGGGTAACGTAGGCGATGAGAGCACCCCCATTCAGGGGGTGACAGTGAGCCTATATTGCTCCAACAATGCCGGAGAGCAAGGGACTGTTCTCGACAGCACCATCACCGACGCTACGGGTTGGTACGGGTTGGACGCTCGCGAAGTGTGCGAGTACTACAACATTATCGAGACCGACCCACCAGGCTACACTTCCGTGGGAGCCACCACCGTCGATGGCAACGTCATTGACGTGAATTGGATCCAATATACCTACCCCCTAGAAGGACAGACGCTGACCGGTAACAAGTTCTGGGATCAAGGTCCGGCTACCGAGACGCCAACGCCCACTCCCACCTCAACCCCGACGCCCACTGGCACGGCGACACCGACCTCGACACCCACCCCCACGGCAACTCCTATATCGGGTGAAGAGCCTGCCGTGACCCTGCGTAAGAGGCTAATAGATCCCCCCAATCATATTGCAAAGCCAGGGGATATCGTCACCTTCGAAATCGAGATCGTGAATACTGGCAATGTCCCCCTGTCCCCCGTGACCCTGACGGACACGTTCGATAGCCACCATCTGAGCTACGTATCAGCTTCCCCTCTACCCACCCAACTGGCTGCGCTTCCCGGCCAGGGCATCCTGCAATGGGCCGATCTCACTGCCTCGCCTCCCTTCGGCTTCGGACACGCCCTCGACCCAGGCGATAGCTTCACGGTCACCGTACACCTGAGGGCAAAGCAGCCCGGCATCGGCGATAACTGCGCCCAGGTCATTGGACAAGCAGAGGAAACGCAGGTGAGGGACGAGGCGTGCGACTACGTGAATATCCGAGACCCCGAGGTGGACCTGCAGATCAGCAAGAGATTGATCCAGCCACTCAGCGGTTCGGCCGTGGTCAGCGATACTGTGCGCTTTGAGATCCGACTGGCAAACGTCGGCGCGGAGCCGATCACCAGCCTGCGGCTGCGGGATATCTACGACACCACCTATCTTTCCTTCCAGGGCGCCGATTACGCCCCCGACGATCCGACCGACGATGGCGTGCTGGACTGGTCGGATCTGACGGCGCCACCTCCTCATGGCTTCGGTCACCCGCTGATGCCCGGCCAGGTGGAGACGTTCATCATCGCTTTCCACGCGAAGGCGCCCACCCCGCCTGGCCAGCCCACGCTGAACTGCATCCGCGCCTGGTATCGCCATGTGGAGAGTCCGGAGTATGGGACGCCTCAGCACTGCGCCCGGGTGGGTATCCTGGCGGAGTCAGGGCCGGCCATCGATATCGAAAAAGTGCTCTATCAGCCGGCTGGCGGCGTGGCACATCCGGGCGATACGGTCAAGTTCAGCTTCGTGATCACCAACACGGGCACGACGACGTTTACCAACGTGTCCTTGCTTGATACTTACGATACCTCCTGCCTGAGCTTTATACCCTCTGGCTGGCCACCAAGCTGGGGTCTAAATCCCGATGACCCGACCGATGACGGGCAACTGGATTGGAGCAACTACATCGCCACTTGGTCATCTGGGATGCCGCCTGGCGGCATGCAACAGGTGTGGCCTGGGGCAGCGTTCCAGGCCAAAGCCGGCGCAAGTTGTGATCCCACCATCAACACCCTGGAAGCCATAGCGACCGACCAGCAAGGGCTTCACGCCTATGACATCGATCACGAGCCGGTGCGCATCGTCCTGACGCCCGAGGTGACGCCTACGCCCACGCCTACGCCCACCCGCGTTGGCGGTGGCTATCGCCTCTATCTCCCGCTGATCTTGAAGAATTATCCCCTCCCGCTCATCTTCTCCGATGATTTCAACGACGGGGATCTGGCGGGATGGACGCCGAACCGGGGGACGTGGACCAACCCCGGCGACCGGATGCGCGGCGAGTACGCGCCGGGCAACGCATGGAACATGCGCTCCGAACATGGCGCCAACTTCATCTACGAGGGCACAGTGAACCTGCTCAGCGGCAACGCCGTTGGGCTGACCTTCCGTTCCTCCGCGAACGGCACGTCCTCGTACGACGTGATCCTGGATGCTGTGGACGGCGTGTTCAAGATCAGCAAACGCCCGCCATATCAGATCCTGGCCAGCTATTCGATGTCCGTACAACGGAACCATCCCTATCGGATCAAGGTCGTCGTGCAGGGCAACAAGATCGAGGCTTACCTGGATGGGATAAAGCGGCTGACCGCGGTGGACAATACGTACGCGAACGGCCGGTTCGGGGTGATCCTGTTCCGAGCCACGGCGGCCTATGACGACCTGATAGCATGGAGGCTACCGTAAAGTAGGGGCAACCGTGCATCGCCCTTTGTGGGAAAATATAGAGGTGCACGGCCGTGCACCCCCTGATAAAATGGCAGTCAAACAATGGTCCGCCACCGTATGGCGTCCATCAGGTGCGACGCACTTCCGAAGTGCGTCGCACCTGATCTTGTGATCGTCGCCCCTCTATCGTCAGCTCTTCTGGTCACGACAGCACGTCAAGCAGCGCTTTAGCTTCCCTTAAATATATGACATCAAACCCTTCACTGAACCAGCCATAAGTCTGCGCCAACAATTGTCGGGCTTTGCAACCTTCGCCCCGGCTCCACCACAGCCGGCTCAGGCTTGTCGCTGCTCGTAATTCCGACAACTTCGCGCGCTGCTGGAGAGCGATCTCAAAGGCTCGAAGGAAACATGCCTCAGCTTTAGCTTGATTCCCCTCGGAGAGGGACAGCAGGTACTCCCCCTTACGGATATAAAGATCTGCAAGAGAACACGCCTCTCCGTTTTCGTGCGCCATAACCAGGGCCTCGTCCAGCAACGTAAGCGCTTCCTCTATCTGCCCCATTTTCACGCGCGCTTCAGCTAACAGGCTCAGAGTATGTGGGCGGCCAATGCCGATCCCCATGGCTCGGGTGATGTCCCACCCCTGATAGATCAGCTCAACCCCAGCTTCAGCTTGCCCTTGCTCCACCAACGCCCAACCCCGTAGCACCGTTCCAAATGCCAACCAAAACGCGAATCCCTGTTTGGTCGAGAGGCTGATGGCCGCCTCTACCAACTCCTGGACTGCCGACACTTCACAGCGGAATTGATGGACCCAGGCGGCAAGGATCAGGGCATAAGCCAGGCTGTAGGGATGGGACAACGTCTGGGCCAGAGCGAGCGCCTCGCGGCTTCTGGCGAGAGCTTGGTCTGGATAACCGAGATCCCACAGCGCCCAAGCCGAATAACCCCGGCAACCTACCCCCTCATCCTGGCCGCAAAGCAAAGCGTAAGAGCGGTGCCGTTCGGCGTCATAAAGCGCTATCCCCCGCTCGAAATGCTCCAGGGCTGATACAAACTCTCCCAGGAAAAACAGCGTGGTCCCCATCATCCGGTGAGCCGGCACGAGAAGTATGGAATCATCCTGGCGTTGTGCCAGATCCAGGCACTGTTCCGCCAGGTCGCGTGACGTCTGCAACTCCGCCCTTGCCAGATAAAATCGATGTAATCCATGCAGCACTGGAAAGAGTTGGGGAGTCTCGCCTACCCGTCGGCATAGCTCTCGCGCTCGAGCGTAACATTCTCCAACCTCCGGGACCGTATAGCCCTTGGTGGCGAGCAGAGCGTTGCCCAGGAGAACTTGTAAGGTGAGTTCCCGATGGGCGCGCTCCGGGCTGTCCGGCAGCGTCTCGAGCAATCTCAGCGCCTTAGTGAAGTGTGCGATGGCTTCTTCGTGGGCCGAGAGTCGGACTGCCCTTTCCCCCGCCTGGCGTAGATACTCAACGGCTTTGTCCGCAATCCGCGCCTCCTCAAAGTGCCGGGCCAACGAGACACAGATTTCTCCTACCTGGTCTTCGTACAGCGCCTCCAGAGTATGCCCCACCTCCTCGTGGAGGGTCACCCGCTCCACCTCGTCCAGGCGATTGTACAGATACTTCTGGAACAGATGGTGTCGGAACCGGTAGCGAGATAGACGTCGATCTCCCACCCGTTGGATGCCCTGGGCGCTCACCAGGCGATGTTGCTTTTCTAACTCGCTGCTCAAGCGCTGCACCATGTCCCATTCATCGGTTGCCCGAACGCGGGCCACTACCTCGGCCGTGAACTCCTCGCCTTCCACGCTGGCGACGGCCAGGATGGCCTGTAACTCCTCAGGCAGCCGGCTGATACGCTCGGCAATCGTCGCCTCCACCCGCGCCGGCAGGGTCTCCCAATCCAACGTAGGCCCTTCCACCCAGCAGCCAGCCTCGTCTCGGACCAGATCCCCACGCTCCTGCATGCCACGCAACAGCTCGACGGTAAATAAAGGGTGACCTCCAGTTTGCCGGTAGAGCGTATCCCGAAACGCTGCTCCCAACCGGTTAGGCTCGCTGTCCAGGAAGGCATCCACGAACGCCCGGTCCTCAGTTCTGCCCAGCTCCATCACAATGTCCCCGAAGTCACGCACGAATTCGTCAACGACAGGCTGTAGAGGGTGCGGCCTCTCGCCCCGGCCAATGGCGACCTCTTCCGATCGATAGGCGCCTAGGATCAAGATGCGACTGCCCGCCAGCCGTCGGCCCAGGTGGAACAGCAGGCTGATGGTGCCGAGGTCGGCCCACTGCAGGTCGTCTAACAGCAACAAGAGCGGCGCCTGATGTGCCAAGGCCTGGAGCACCCGGGTGTACTGTCGAAAGAGATCGCTCTGCTGTGGGTTCCCTGGATCGGGAGTCGTTGCTTTACGTTCCATAAGCGCCTGCAACCGGTCCAGCCAGATTCCACCTTCGGGCGCACGGGTGGCTGCACGGGTCGCCAGCGCGGCACCGGAAACAAAGGTATCGATTAAGTCCGGTCCGTCCTCCACCAGCGCGTCCACCACGAGGGGGAGCACTTTCCACAGACGGCGGGCATGTTCGTAGGTGATGGCCCCCGCTCTCCACAGAGCTTCAATATCCCCCGTGAGCAGGTCCAGGATCTCGCGGAAGGGGAGGTAGGGGTCCCCGATCCCTGTGTAGGCATTGCAGTTCCCACCGGCAACGATGAGATCAGGGTAGGTCTCCTGGGCACGGCGGGCGAACTCCCGGATCAGCGTCGTCTTCCCCCAGCCAGCGCCCCCTGTGACGAATACCACCCGCCCCCTCCCGTTCAGCGCCAGATCGAGCTGCGCCGCCAACCACGCCAGCTCTCGATCGCGCGCCACGCAGCGATGCGCATGTCCCTCCAGTCTCGAGCTGGGAAGCTCGAGGGTGGGCTGAGTCAAGGCTCGATCGACCACAAGAGGGGGAGGCCCCTCTGGTCCGACCTCACCAATGCTCCCATCTCGGATCTGCTCGTACAATTCCACCGTCTCCGCCGTCGGCTCGATCCCTATCCCATCGACCAGGATACGCTGGCAGATCCTATATTGAGCCAGAGCCTCGATCCGTCGCCCAGTAAGGGCCAGCAGGCGCATCAACTGCCGATGGGCCTCCTCCTGCCATGGGTCCAGATCCACCCACTGCCGGGCATATCGCAGCGCCCTCTCGTACTCGCCGCGCCTCTCGTAACACCGGATCAGACGTCGCAGGGTGCTCATAGCCAGGACGTGAAACCGCTCCCGCTGCACCACACACCACTCCTCGAAGGGAGCAGCATCCCTCAAAGAGAACTTCTCCAGGAAACTCCCCCGATACAGCTCCATGGCCCGCTGTAACCGATCAAGACAGGAAGGACACTCCTCCTCTTGTCGATGAGGATGCTGATCGCAAGCGTCCAGCAACGCGAGGAACTCCGCCACATCCAGCCAATGATCGCTATCCTGGTTGAACTGGATAGCATGGCGTGAGACGAACAGGAAGGGGGGATTCGCGTCGTAGTCTCCAATGGCGCGGCGCAGGCTGAGGAGCGCCTGACTTAGGTTATGTCGAGCTGTCCGTTCCGGCAGGTGGGGCCAGAACAAATTGACCAATGTCTCGCGGGGCTGGGGCTGATCCGACTCAACGGCCAGGTAAGCCAGGAGTGCGCGGACTTTGTTCGATTCAAATCGGGTGACGGGCTCCACGCCGACGTGGATCTGGAGAGTCCCCAACAAAGAAAGGGAGAGGCGTGCCATCGTCAAGCCACTCCGTGAGGGGAACTGTGCATCTGGCGGCCTGAGCAACTCAGGTCGGATCGAGAGGCGGGATATCTACGGGGATGTATCCTCTTTCTTGAGAGAAGCTCAAGCCCTACGGAAATTATACCGCGATCGCGAAAGATGTTCAACCTCTTCTGATAATCACCTGATAGTTACCTGATAGTCATGTGTCATAATGGGATGAAACATTCACCTCCAAAGGCGGGGGCGGGGTATGACGATGATAGAGGAGCGACCTAACTACATATCCTATCTGCTACGTTTGTGGCAGGTGGATGAGAGCGAAGGCGGGGGATGGCGGGCATCTATCGAGGATCCACATACCGGCGAACGACAAGGCTTCGCCAGCCTGGAGGCCTTTTTTACCTTTTTGCAGGAGCGAGTTGACACATCACCCGTGTCAGACCGTAGTGTAGAGGAATGAGCAGAATCCGCCAGAGATCCTCGCCGCGTATTGGGGGATCATCACAAAGCAAGCGAGGTGTGATATGACTTGACGCAAAGCCAGTTGTCATTAAGGTGTCGCGAGTCCGTTCTTCAAAGTAGTTTGGATCATTGTGGGCTACGGTATACCGCGCCGACAACCAATCAATAACTTGACGGAGGGAAATGCCATGAAACTCTCGAATAGACTCATTGCCATAGTTGCGATAGCTATAGTATCAGCCGCTGCGATTGTCGCCGGGGCGACATGGACCTTGGCACAGAACAGCAATATGATTTATGCCTGCGCTAATCCCGCAGGTCAGGTCCGTATCGTAGACGGCCCCAACGAATGTAGACCGCGGGAGACAGCACTAGAGTGGAATATCATAGGACCGCCCGGACCAGCTGGTGCAGATGGCCTGCATTGTTGGGATCTCAACGGAAATGGAACAGCAGACCCAAGTGAGGACGTAAATGGTGATGGCGCTGTCGACATCCTCGACTGCAAAGGCCCACAAGGTGATCCAGGGCCACCAGGTCCCCAAGGGCCAGCCGGCAAAGATGGTCTAAATTGTTGGGATCTCAACGGAAATGGAACAGCAGACCCAAGTGAGGACGTAAATGGTGATGGCGCTGTCGACGTCCTCGACTGTAAAGGCCCACAAGGTGATCCAGGGCCACCAGGCCCAGCGGGTGACATTGGAGACGTAGAGTGCTGGACCTACGAATTTTTCGCAGGAGGTTCCTGTGATTCGAATTGGAGAGGGATCGATTGCGGGCCAGGGGCTTATGTAAGAGGTGTTCACTATGCTGGGGCTGCCTGCGGTGATAATTATGCTGACCAATATAAATTCCAGATAACATGCTGTAAATTCAAATAGTCCAGACGCACAAAGGGTCCCCCGTGTCTCCTCAAAGTACCTGCCGCAGACCTCAACATAGCTGGTGAGTGGATCGCCGAGATAAGGTGCTGCCTGTTTTACACTGCTTGCTAAGGGAAATTTACAACTCGGGCGCTGTTCCGACAACTTTAAATTATAAAAGGAGGTGATGCCTACAGTGAACGTACTTGAACTAGACTAGTCGTGGCTAAGAAAATTAAGCGAGAAGGAGGAGGATCATGAAGCGGTCTCTGTCGATACTGATGATCGTGGCAATGCTGGTAAGTATCTTGCTGATGGTAACTTTCTCGCCATTGACGGCAAAGGCGAGTGTAGAACCAGGGGCTGTTCAGGAAGCAATAGACAAGGGAATAGCGTGGCTGGTAGCTCAGCAGAATCCTGATGGTTCCTGGGGTAACGGGGAGTACGTGGCTGTGACCGCTTTCGCTGTGCTTAAGCTGGAGGATCGAGCCTTTGAGCTAGGCTATGAGTCTCCCTTTGATCCGGCCTACCAGTATAGTCAAAATGTGATAGACGGATTGAACTATATCTTCAGCCAGGCAGCATCCTACGGCTCGGGAACCGGGATATGCTTTGCTAAGGGCTATCACGAGATCTATTATACCGGCATAGCTATGATGGCCATCGCCGCTAGCAGAGCCCCGGATAGGAAAGTCACAGTTGGGCCCTACGCGGGCTGGACCTACAAGCAGGTCCTGCAAGGCAACGTGGACTTCTTTGTCTGGTCCCAGAATCCCGACGGCGGCTGGCGGTATTGGGCTAGTGACGAGCTGAGTGATAACTCCAATACCGGATATGCTGTGCTCGGGCTGCGCTATGCCGAATCAGAGCTCTACGGGTTTAAGATCGATATTCCTCAGGCTCTGAAGGACAATCTGAGCGGGTACATAGACTACATCCAGTGCGACTGGGATGGTGGATCGGGCTATTCTTCACCTTGCGAGTGGGTGAACCTACTTAAGACAGGTAATCTGCTATTCGAGATGTCGTTTGTGGGTGATACAGTGTCCACTCCGAGGGTAATGAATGCAATAAGCTATATCCGGGACCACTGGAACGATCCTAATTCTGACCCGGGGTGGAGGCCACATCACTACCAGGCAATGTACTGCCTGATGAAGGGCTTCCAGAGCCTAGACATGGACACTATCACGGTGGATGGCGAGGAGATAGATTGGTTTGACGAGTTCGCCACTGCTATACTCGATAGCCAAAATGATGACGGCTCTTGGCCGCCGGACATGTGGGGGGACGAGATACTCTCCACAGAGTGGGCCTTGCTCACCCTGGAGAAAGTCTCCCCGCCACCACCGGTGAACGTGGTTGTTGATGTGCCCGAGTGCGCGTGTGATGCTACCGGATACGATGTCGAAGTCACATACACCGTGGAGAGGGTCCCGGTTGACGGCACACTGGGTATATACAAGGATGGCGGACTGGTCGATACAGTTAACCTAACCAATTTCACCGGTACTGCCACCTGGACTCAGGATCTCGCTACGGACACACCAGGTACACACACCTGGGAGGCAGAGCTGGACGTTGTGCCGTCGGCAGGGGGAACTCCAGCACATGCTGATGACGAAGCTTCGGTGAAAGTGTGCGAAACTCCAGAAGTGCTTGATATTCCAGATCAGACCGGCACTCCGTTCGAGCCCTTCGACCTGGACGACTACCTCAGCTACTCGGGTAGTCTTTCCGTCATGTGGTCTGCTGCTGCCCCTGCGGGCTGGACGGTAAACATCGATGAAAACAACGTGGCGACTGTAATCGCCCCTGAGGGCGCCATTGAGCCTGCAATTGTTACGTTCACTGCGAGCGTCGAATGTGGCGATGGCGTCATCTGCAGCGACAGCGACCAGGCCACCTTTGTTCCGAACCGTCCCCCCGACACCTCTGGCGCTTATGCAGATCCTGAGTGCTTGTGGCCGCCGAACCATAAATTCGTTGACATTAACATT
>DUEN01000092.1 GCA_011176545.1 Caldilineae bacterium
AGGGCATGAGCGCCTCCTCCTTCTGGATGTGGGGAGGCTCATCTTGCCACAACCTGTTACCCATGTCTCCGAACGAGTGTTACCTATGTCCCCGAACAAGTGTTACCTATGTGTCCGGTCTATACACTCTGAGGAGAGGGGAGAGGGGGCGCAGGGGGTGAGGGGTGAGGTCCCCGTCGGCTACATCTGGGCGCGGACGTTGCCCTGCCAGAACCCCGCCTGCGGCGCGGAGATCCCCCTGATGCGCCAGTTCTGGCTGGCCAAGAAGAAGGACCGCCAGATCGCCCTGCACCCCGTGGTGCGCGACGGCCGGGTGGACTTCGAGATCGTCGCCCGCGGCAAACGGGTGGGCGACCCGCCGGGTCGTCCCTACGCTCCCTGGCCCGAGGGCTTCGACCCGTCCAAGGGCACCGTTTCCCGGGCTGTGGTGACCTGCCCCGTGTGCGGCGCGGTCATGGACGCGAACACCACCCGCCGTTTGTTCCGGGAAGGCCGCGCCGGCCAGCGCATGGTGGCCGTGGTGACCACCCGTGTAGGGGCGCAGCGTGCCGCGCCCAAGGGCAAATTCTATCGCCTGCCCACCGAGGCCGACCTGGCCGCCTACGCCGCGGCCGAACAGGCCCTGGTAGGGGCGAGGCGTCGCCTCGCCCAGGAATGGGGCATGGATCCCGTGCCGGATGAACCCTTGCGTCGTGTTCCTGTTGTTTTCGGTGTAATCAATGTCTGGGTATATGGCATGACCACTTGGGGCGACCTCTTCAACGCCCGCCAGAAACTGGCCCTCATCACCTTCGCTGAGCAGGTGCGCCGCGCCCACGCCGAGATGTTAGCCCAAGGCTATCCGGAGGACTTCGCGCGGGCGGTGGTGACATATCTAGGATTAGTTCTTTCACGCGCGGCTGACTTTGAAAGCCGATTGTGTCGTTGGCATCCTCAGTGGGAGTTTATTCCCAACACGTTTGCACGCCAAGCTTTACCTATGGCGTGGGATTTTGCTGAACTAAATCTATTTTCCCCGATGCTCACTGGCACATGGGAAAGTATGCACCGTCAAATTATGCGAGCAATTCAATCAGCCATTGTGTCATCAAAACCAAGCATGGTTTCCCATGTCTCGGCCACGCGCCTGCCCTACTCCGAGGACCACTTCGACGGGGTGCTCACCGACCCGCCCTACTACGACAATGTGCCCTACTCCTACCTCTCCGACTTCTTCTACGTATGGCTCAAGCGCACGGTGGGGCACCTCTATCCCGACCTCTTCGCCACGCCGTTAACTCCCAAGGGAGAAGAGATCGTCGCCTATTCCCATGGGAAGGGAGGACTGGAGGAGGGCAAGCGCCGTTTCGAAGAGATGCTTGCCCAGTCCTTCCGCGAGATACACCGTGTGCTGAAACCAGGGGGTATGGCCGTCGTTGTCTATGCTTACAGGACCACCGAGGGGTGGGAGTCAAGCATTAATGCCTTGCTGGATAGCGGGTTGGTGATCACCGGTGCCTGGCCGCTCAATACCGAAATGCAATCACGCCTGCGGGCCAACGAATCGGCCGCATTAGCGTCGTCCATCTACATCGTGGCCCGCAAGGTGGAGCGCAAGCCCACGGGCTTCTACAATGAGGTGCGCGAAGAACTGCGCCGCCACCTGGACCGCAAGCTGCAACGGTTGTGGGAGGAGGGTATCGGCGGCGCGGACTTCTTCATCGCCGCCATCGGCTCCGCTATCGAGGTCTTCGGCAAGTACGAGAAGGTCATGGACTACGAGGGCAACATCATTCGCGCCGATCGCCTGCTGGCGGACGTGCGCACCATGGCCACGGACTTCGCGGTGCGCCAGATCCTGCGGGATGGCTTCGCCGGCGAGGTCTCCGACCTGACCCGCTTCTACGTCCTCTGGCGCTGGAACTACGGCGAGGCCCGCGTCCCCTTCGACGAGGCCCGCAAGCTGGCCCAATCATGCGGCATCGACCTGACCCGGGAATGGGGCCGCCGGGGGAGCTTCGTCAGGAAGGAACGGGAGTTCGTCCGCGTCCTGGGTCCCCACCAGCGGGATCAGGAAGACCTGATGGAGGATCTGCGTGAGCTGATCAATGTCCTCCACTTAGTCCTGCGCCTGTGGGAAGCGGGGACGCAGGAAGCGATCGTCTCCCTCCTCGCCGCGACGGGCTTCGGCGCCAGCGAGGCCTTCTGGCGGGTGGCCCAGGCCATCTCCGAGACGCTGCCCGTCGAAAGCAAGGAGAAGAAGTGGCTGGACGGCTTCCTGGCCGGCCGCGAGCGCGTGCGCAAGGCCGCGCGCCAGGCCGCGCAGCAAGGACGGTTGTTTGGCGATGACTTGTAGGGGCGATTACGGACCTATGCACGATAATGCAAGGGTGCAGCGCTGCTGGGCCCCTACAGGAGGTTGTACATGGGATGCGGACGTTCGGACGGATGGGATATTCCCTCTCGCAATCGCCGTTCCATCCGCCTGAAGGGGTATGATTACGCCCAACCCGGCGCGTATTTCGTCACCATCTGCACCCACGAGTGCGAGCATTTGTTCGGTCAGGTGGTGGACGACGACATGCGGCTGAACGCGTTCGGTGAGATCGTGTGGGAGGAGTGGTTCAAAACCGCCAAGGTCCGCCCATACGTTCGGTTGTACGATGACGAATTCGTGGTCATGCCCAATCATGTCCATGGCATCATCTGGATCGTGGACGATGAGGTAGGGGCACGGCGCCGCCGTGCCCCTACCCTGGAACGATTTGGTAAACCGGTACCCGGTTCGATCCCCACCATCGTTCGCGCGTTCAAATCCGCCGTCACCAAACGCATCAACCGCATACGCGGCACCCCCGGCGCACCCGTCTGGCAACGAAATTATTGGGAACACATCATCCGCACCGAACGCGTTTTGAACGCCATCCGACGGTACATCCGTGACAATCCGCTCCGGTGGTCCTTCGACCGGTACAATCCCTACGCCACCGGCCCCGACCCTATGGTCCGGGACATCTGGGCCATGCTACGTCAAGGACAAGAAGGGAGAGGAGGCGAACCATGATCGCCTTTCACACCATTGCCATACCTCACGCCGACATCCTGTCCGGCCGCCTGACGATGGATGTCTTCGCCGCGGACCTGTGGGAGGTCTTCCAGGGCCGCGCGCCGGACGAATATCGCGATCCCGAGCGCTTCTTCCAGAAGACCTATCTCACCGAGGGCCTGGAACACCTGCTGGCCGTGGTGGAAAAGCGCCTGCGCGGGCAAGGCGGCGACCCCGTCATCCAGATCCAGACGCCCTTCGGCGGCGGCAAGACTCACGCCCTCATCGCCATGTATCACAAAGCGGAGGCGTGGGGCGCCCATCGGGTTGTGGCCGTCGGCACGGCCATGAATCCGACCGATACCCTCTGGGGGTTGATGGCCGAGCAGTTGACGGGCACGCGCGCGGGATTCGAGGGGATGACGGCGCCGGGTCGCGAGGCCATCCGGGACTTGCTGGCCGCCCATCAGCCCCTGCTCATCCTCATGGACGAGGTCCTGGAATATGCCACCAAGGCCGCGGGCGTGCCCGTGGGGGATAGCACCCTGGCCGCTCAGACCCTGGCCTTCCTGCAAGAGCTGAGCGAGGCCGCCGGCACCCTGGATCGTACGTGTCTGGTGGTCACCCTTCCCGCTAGCGTGCTGGAGCACTACGATGAGAACGCGGAGCGCCTGTTCCAGCAGATCCAGAAGGTGGCCGGCCGGGTCGAGAAGATCTACACCCCCGTGCAGGAGCACGAGATCAGCCAGGTCATCCGGCGCCGCCTGTTCGCCCGGATCGATCAGGGGAAGATGGCCCAGGCCGTGAACCGGTTCCTCCACTACGCCGAGCAGGAGAATCTGCTCCCCGCGGGCGTCGAGCCCTCCGAATATCGTGAGCGCTTCCTGGCCGCCTACCCCTTCCTGCCCGAGGTCATCGACATCCTCTACCAGCGGTGGGGCAGCTTCGCTAGCTTCCAGCGCACCCGGGGCGTGCTGCGTCTGCTCTCCCTGGTCATCTTCGCCCTCAAGGAGCGGGACCTTCCCTACATCACCCTGGCTGATTTCGACCTGTCTGATCAGGAGATCCGCCGCGAGCTCCTGAAGCACATCGGCCCGGAGTTCGACAGCGTCATCGCCGCCGACATCACTGATGCCTCCGCGGGCGCGCGCAAGGTGGACCAGGAACTGGGCGACGCCTACCGGGGCTTGCGCCTGGGCACCCGCGCGGCGACGACCATTTTCATGTACTCCTTCTCCGGCGGCGTGGAGCGCGGGGCCACCCTGGGCGAGATCAAACGCCACGCCACCACCCTGAACAACCCATCCAGCGTCATCGCCGAGGCGCTGGAGTTGCTCAAGAACCGCCTCTTCTTCCTGCAGCAGTCGGATGGCAAAGTCTTCTTCAGCAACCAGCCCAACCTGAACCGCATCCTCCTCGTGCGCGAGGAGAACATCCACACGTCGGAGATCGAGGATCTGGAGCGGCAATGGCTGCGGCAACGGATCCGTGGGCAGCGGTTTAAGGTGTACATCTGGCCGGGAAGCGAGAATGACATCCCCGACACGTCGGAGCTGAAGCTCATCATCCTCCGGGAGCATGATGGAGAACGGATGCGCCGCTTCCTGGAGAGGAAGGGCGTGACCCCACGGGTGCACCGGAACACCCTCTTCTTCCTCGTACCCATGGAGTACGAGCGCGTCGCCCTGGAACGCTCTCTACGACGCTATGCGGCCCTGCGTTCTATTGAGAGGGACAGATCCCTCAACCTGACCCCTGAACAGCGCAATCAGGTCAAGGAGATGGTCGGACAACTGGAGGGCGATCTCACAGAGCTGTTGCGCCGTGCCTACCGGCTTGTGTACATCCCGGCGCGGGATGGTGATCTCCGAGAGTTGGACATGGGCACCCCGACCTATGGCACGGATATTCCCATTGACGAGGAGGTATATGAGAAGCTGCGGACTGAGAGCGAGATCCTGGAAGGTTTGCAGCCCTTGGTGCTCAAGGAGCGGTACCTGCGCGATAGGGAGTACGTGTTGACCAGACAGTTGGTGCAGAGTTGGTCGCAGACGCCGGGTGCCCTACGCGTGGTGAGTGAGCAGGCGTGGCGTGATGCCATCGCCGCGGGCGTGCAGCAGGGCCTCTTCGGCCTGGGCGAACTGGAGGATGAGGAGATCCGCTGTCGGGCCTACAAGGAATCGCCCCTGGTCGCCCTCGCCGGGAACGAGATCATCATCCGGGCGGACATCTGCGAGGCCCTGCGGGCCGAAGCGGCCGCTCCGGCACCGCCCGGCCCTGGCGCCCCTGAGGGGCCTCCTCCTCCGGGCCTACCCCCTCGCGTTCATGAGCCGGGCCCCCCGCCTCCCGGTCCGCCCATCCCTGGGCTCGGTCCCCGGCCACCCAAGGCTGGGCTGCAGAGCATCCGTTTACACTTCACCGTGCCCAAAGGCCAAATGTCTAACCTCTTGGGGGTGCTCAACCTACTCCACTACAAATTTAACCGTCTGGAGATCACCCTCCGCGCGACGGAGGGCGAGATGAGTGAGCAGGAATATGAGGATAAGATCAAGGAAGCCTTTCGACAAATGGGGATCGAGGTGGAGGAGGGGTAGTTGAGAGAAAGTGGATTCGCTCATATTGGAATAGACAGCACGATCCTCTGTAGGGGCGACCGGCCGGTCGCCCCTACATTAGGATTTAGTCCCTGCGTTTCTGTCGTCTATGCCAATACCAATATGAGCGAATGGATTAAGGAAACCTGACTTCTCCAAGAAGCCGGGTTTCTCCTGGCCTCGAGGCAGTCGGATTTGTGATCTGCTCGCCGCTTGCGAAGGAAGCTGATTTACGAGGGGAGAGACGAGCGTGGATAATCCATTATATCCACGTATGAGCTCGTACAGCACCAGCCATTTCTCCTCCTTGTTTGATGGTATCGAAGGTGCCTACCCCCGGGCGCTGTATCGCGCTATGGGGGCGACCGATAACGATTTTCGTAAGCCGCTCATCGGCATCGCCAACTCGTGGAGCGAGGTGTGCCCGGGGCATGTGCATTTGCGCCGATTGGCCGAGTGGGTGAAGGCGGGCGTGCGAGAGGCCGGCGGCTTCCCGGCCGAGTTTAACACGATCGCCCCTTGCGACGGCATCGCTCAGGGAAGGGGCATGCACTATATCCTCCCCATGCGGGATGTCATCGCGGCCTCGGTGGAGCTCATGGCGCGGGCCAACCGCTTTGACGGGCTGGTGATGCTCTGCTCATGCGACAAGATCGTGCCGGGCATGTTGATGGCCGCCGCCCGTCTGGACATACCCACCCTTTTCGTGACCGGCGGGCCGATGATGCCAGTGGAGCACGACGGCCGTCCGCTGGTCCTCAGCGACGTGAAGGAGGCGATGGGGCGCTACCAGGCGGGCGAGATAGACGCCGCCGAGTTCCACACCACCGAGTGCCTGGCCTGCAACGGCCCTGGCGCCTGTGCCTTCATGGGCACGGCCAATACCATGGGGGTGATCGTGGAGACACTGGGGCTCTCGCTGTCCGGCTGTGCCACGCTGCCCGCCACCGCGCCGGAGCGAGAGGGGCTGTGCCGAGAGAGCGGGCGGCGGATTGTGGCCCTGGTGCGTGAACGCCTGACGAGTCGCCGCTTTATGACACAGGAGGCGTTGGAAGACGCCGTGCGCGTTTGCCTGGCGGTAGGGGGCTCCACCAACGCCACGCTGCATTTGCCCGCCCTGGCACACATCTTGGGGCTGGACATCACGCCCGACACGTTTGATCGACTGAGCCGGGAAACGCCGCTGCTGGCTAGGTTCAAGCCAGCCTCAGAGCTCACCGTCGTCGATCTGCACGAGGCTGGCGGGGTGCCTGCTATACTCAAGGAGCTGGCCCCCCTGCTTCATCTAGATCGTCCCACAGTCAACGGCCATCCTATGCGCGAGGTGGTGGCGCGGGCGGTGATCCGAAGGCGGGACGTGATCCATCCGCTATCAGCCCCTCTGGCGCCGGAGGGAGGGGTGGCCGTGTTGCGAGGCAGCCTGGCGCCGGGCGGCGCGGTGGTCAAACAGAGCGCGGTGGCGCCCTCTATGATGCGTCATGTGGGACCGGCGCGCGTCTTCGAATGCGAGGAAGAAGTACGAGAGGCGTTGACAGGCGGCCGTGTACGGCCAGGGGACGTGCTGGTCATCCGCAACGAGGGGCCACGCGGCGGCCCTGGGATGCGGGAGCTCTCTATCCCGGCGGCCGTGCTGGTGGGACTGGGACTGAGCGATTCCGTGGCCATGGTGACGGACGGCCGGTTCTCAGGTGCTAGCCGCGGCCCGTGTGTCGGTCATGTCGTCCCTGAGGCGTATGACGGCGGCCCCATCGCGGTTGTCCGGGATGGCGACCTGATCGAGATCGATATCCCCAACCGCAAGCTCAATTTGCTGGTACCTGAGGAGGAGATCGCCCGCCGGCTGGCGGCGTGGCGGCCGCGGCCTCTCGCGGTACAGGATGGGTTCCTTTGCCTGTACAGCCAGCGGGTCGGTCCCGCCGACCGGGGAGCCGTGTTGGAGTAGGGCGAAGGGACATGTTGTGTTCTTAGCCATGCAGATATGGCGCTTTTGCAATAACCACGGTTAAGTGTGGAGCTACCAGGCGCTTATGGCCTTCGTTAAAACCCAGTATGTAAAGGGTTGATCTGATGGCTATCGATGGCAAGTGCTCAACACGACGCGGAGGGCTCCATGCATCATGCTGTGTTAGACGTACGGCGGGCGCTCAGGCGTGGACGTGAGTTCCTCGCCCTGGAGCGCAACATCGTGGTCTTGCTGGCGGCCCTGTTGATCCTGGGCATGGGAGAGGAACTGTGGGCGCGCTTCGTCCCCCGCTACCTGGAGGTGTTGGGGGCCAGCGCGTGGATCATCGGGGCTTACGGATCGTTCCAGCGCATCGTAGAGGCCTTCTACCAATATCCGGGCGGCGCCGTGTCAGATTGGCTGGGCCGCAAGCGGGCGCTGGTGCTCTTCAACATCGTCGCGGCGGTGGGGTATCTCATCTACCTGCTCAGCCCGAGCTGGCCGATGTTCCTGGCGGGCACGCTGCTCGTCATGGTCTGGTCCAGCATGTCGCAGCCGGCCATCTTCGCCCTGATCGGCGATACGCTGAAGCGCTCCCAACGTGCGATGGGCTTCAGCGTGCAGTCGATCTGGAAGCGGGTCCCCATCGTCCTCGCCCCGCCGATCGGCGGGTGGCTGATGACCCGCATGGGGATCGCCTCGGGCATGAAGATCGGCTTCGCCTGCTCGCTGGCCCTGGCCCTGGCGGCTATCTACCTGCAGGACCACTTTTACGTTGCGAATCCCCCGGCCGAGAAGCGGATGTCGTGGAATTTGATCGCCCTATGGCGAGAGATGGCGTCGGACCTGAAACGGCTACTCTTGGCCGACTGCCTGGCGCGCATCGGCAGCAACATCGCTGCCGTGTACGTGGTCCTTTACGTCCTGAACATCCTGGGCGGCACGCCGCTTCAATTCGGGCTGCTGACCTCCATCCAGATGACCGTCTCGATTCTGGGCTACATCCCGGCCGCCCGTCTGGCCGATCGCTTCGGCCGCCGTCCCTTCATCATCGCCACCTTCGCCTTCTTCGCCCTATTCCCTCTCACGTTGGTCCTGGTGCCCGATGCCTCGTGGCTCCCTCTGGCCTTCGCCATCAACGGCCTGCGGGAGATCGGCGAGCCAGCGCGCAAGGCGCTGATCGTGGATCTGGCCGCAGATACGCATCGTGGGCGGGCCGTGGGGCTCTACTACCTGATCCGTGGCCTGGTGACCATCCCCGCGCCGCTGGTGGGGAGCTGGCTCTGGCAGCAGACCCCTCGGCTGGTCTTCCTGACGGCTTTCGCTATCGGAGTTCTGGGCCTGATTGCCTTCATCTGGGCCAATCCGTCCGAAGAACCCATGTCGGCATTCTCATGATGCTGAAGAGAAGTACTGTCCTAAAGGCCGGGTAGCTCTGCACTCGGCCATGGTTGTTGCAACGACCCAGCCAGTGCCTATTCATCTGCTCATCTTTCGGACGCGCTTTCGGAGAGGGCCGTCCCCTAGCCAAAGGGATCAGAGGATGCGCTAGATCATGGTGGATATGAGAAGGCATCAGTAGAATGCTCCAATGGACGCTCATCTCGGGAAAGCGTGCAGAGGGTAGCGGCCCAGAATGCTGGATCGCTATCCTTGGCACACATCTCGCGGATGAGCCAAATCACCAATCCCGGTCAAGGAGCGTGGACCATGCCGCATGTCATTACCGATGCCTGCATTCGCGATGGAGCTTGTGCAGAGGTGTGTCCGGTGGACGCGATCGTGCCCGGATACCCTGAGGAAGAGTGGCCCACGTATTACGTGGATCCCGACGCGTGCATCGATTGCGCCGCGTGCGAAGAGGAGTGCGAGACGGGCGCGATCATGGCCGTTGAGGATCTGCCGGACGACATGCAGCACTTCGCCGAGATCAACGCCCGCTTCTTCTCTGAGGGGCCGGGCTACTCGGCTCGAGATATGGCCTGACACGTCCGGCATTCCCTGACTGGAGGCCCCTGCTATGTGGCAGGGGCTTTTTCGTGCAAGACTGAGAATCCTGGCTTTTCAAAGAACCCGGGATTTTCAACCTCGTTAGCGCTCTTGCCGCCCTTTGCGGTTCACCTGTCCGTGCTATAATGGGAAGCTGGTGGCGGGGTTCGCTTCCTCGCGCTATCTCGTTTGGATCGCATGGATAAGGGGTGATGACGATGCCGCGCAGCATTGAGATCCCGGAGCGGAGGCGGCCAGCCGACGACGCGGGTTATCTGGAGGAGATGGCCAAGGCCATCTTTCGCGCCGGGTTTAGTTGGGATGTGATCCGGACCAAGTGGCCCAACTTCCGAAGGGCATTCGAAGGATTTGACGTGGATCGCGTGGCTGCCTATGATGAGCGGGATCTCGATCGGCTCCTGGCCGATCCGGGCATCGTGCGCAACGGCCGTAAGATCGCGGCCGTCATCGAGAACGCTCGGATCATGCAGGGCTTGATCGCGAAGCATGGCTCCTTCTACAACTACCTGCGCTCGTTGGACGGCTTGAGCTACGAGGAACGCAAGCGCATCCTGACCCGCCAATTCCGCCATCTGGGACGGACGGGGTGCTACGTGTTCCTGTGGTGCGTGGATGAGGACGTGCCGAGCTGGGACGAGCGCTGATCTGAGAGCGTATCCGAGAACTCGAAGCGGCGACGGTTGAAAACGCGCCGCCTGGACAGGTGCCTTCAGCCGGTGCCTGTCTGTGATTCAGACGTGCTCTGAGGAGGACATCGTGGCAAACGTGGCGATCGTCGGCGCAGGCCTGATGGGGACGGCCACCGCGTGGCCTCTCAGCGATAACGGCCACGCGGTGCGGTTGGTAGGCACCCACCTGGACGGTGATATCATCAAGAGCTGCAAAGAGGAGCGCTTTCATCCCCGATTGAAGCGCCAGCTTCCCGATGGCGTGCAACCCTACTACGTCGAGGAGATCGCGGAGGCGCTGGACGGGGTGGACGTGATCGTCAGCGGCGTGAACTCCCTGGGCGTCCACTGGATTGGTCGGACCATCGGCCCATACTTACAGCCGGGGCAGTTGATCATCGCCGTGACGAAGGGGCTGGAAGCCGCGGAGAACGGCGATCTCATGATCCTGCCGGATGTGCTGGCCAGCGAGCTGCCGGAGGACATCCGGAGCCAGGTGAAGCTGGCGGCCATCGGCGGGCCGTGCATCGCCGGGGAGTTGGCCGGCCGTCGTCAGACCTGCGTCGTCTTCGGCTCGCGCGACCGCGATGCCGTCGAGCGGCTGGCCGAGATCTTCCGCACGCCTTACTATCACGTGTGGACGACGACCGACCTGGTAGGGCTGGAGGTGTGTGCGGCGTTGAAGAACGCGTACACGCTGGGCGTGGGGTTGGCGGCGGGGCTGTTGGAGCGAGAAGGCGGGCCGGATGTGGCCGGCGCGCACATGTACAACCTGGCCGCGGCTACGTTCGCCCAGGGATGCACCGAGATCGACCGCATGTTACAGATCGTGGGTGGGACGCGGGCGTTCGCCTACGGGTTACCTACCCCGGGCGATCTGTACGTGACGTGTATGGGCGGGCGGACGGTGCGCCTGGGGCGGCTGCTGGGCATGGGGCATACCTTCGCCGAGGCCCGGGAGATCATGGCGGGCGAGACGCTGGAATCGGCGGAGATCATACGGCAGATGGGGATGGCGTTGCCCAAGCTCACGGAGCGCGGCATCATCGGCCCGGACGAGTTCCCGCTGTTGCGGGCGTTGATCGACATCGTCGTGCACGGCCGCCCCGTGAATCTCCCCTTGGATGACTTCTTCCGGAATACGGTGCCCTCGCTGTGGCATCAGCCCGCGTCGTGAGAGGAAAGAGGATGGGCGATTCATGAATCGCCCATCCTCTTTCTTGTCCCCTGTGTCCGCTTGCGGCCGTGGCAATACTTGAATTTCAGGCCGCTGCCGCATGGACAGGGATCGTTGCGGCGAGCACGGGCGAACCGGCGCTGTAGCTCCGCCTCTTCCTCCGCCAGGAGGCGCATGATGTTCGCTGGTGGGCGTCCGGCTTTCAACTCCGCGGCCATGATCCGCATGGGCCGATCGATGTGGGTGAAGAACGCCTTATATCCTTCGCATAGATAATTAAGCCCTGGCTCGCCATCGGGCGTGCGCAGGAGGCGGTTCTTCGGACAGCCGCCGTTGCAGACGAAACGGACCGCGCACTCCCGGCAGTAGCGGGGAAGTGCGTCCCGCTTATCCAGCCCGAACTTGCGCTGCTTCTCCGATGTCACCATATCGAGGAGAGGGGTCTCCTGGATATTGCCCAGCTTATATCGAGGTTCCACGAAGTGATCACAGGCGTAGAGGTCCCCGTTATGTTCCATGACGAGGGCTAGCCCACAGGTCTCCTCGAAGACGCAGAGGCCGGGACGCAATCCAGACCAGGCGGCCAGGGACACGTCGAAGATCTGCACGAAGACTCGGCCGACGTCCCGACGCACCCACTCGTCGAAGATGGCGATGAGGAACTCGCCATACTGCTTCCCGGTGACGGAGCGCTCGGTGACCTTGTCCCCCTCCTGGAAGCCGGTGTCGTTATCCCGCTCCACGATGGGGATGAACTGGATGAACTGGGCGCCTACTTCGTCTCGAAAGAAGCGGTAGACCTCTAAAGGGTGCTCGGCGTTGGCGGCGTGCACGGTGCACAGGATGTTGAACTCGACGCCGTGCTTCTTCATCAACTCCACGCCGCGCATCACGCGATCGAAGACGGAATGGCCGCCCTTATCGTGGCGATAGGCGTCGTGCAGCTCGCGCGGGCCATCCAGGCTGATCCCGATGAGGAAATCATGCTCGTGGAGGAAGCGACACCACTCGTCGTCCAGAGTGGTACCGTTGGTTTGCAGGGCGTTAATGATGCGCATCCCCGGCTTGCGGTACTTCTCCTGAAGCTCAACCGCTCGCCGGAAGAAATCGAGCCCCATGAGCGTCGGCTCCCCGCCCTGCCAGCCGAAGGTCACCTCGGGCACGTGCTGCGCCTCGATGTATTGACGGGTGAACGCCTCCAACAGCTCAATCGGCATACGGAAGGTGCTGTTAGGGTACAGCCGTTCCTTGGAAAGGAAGTAGCAATAATCGCAGGCCAGGTTACAGATAGCACCACGGGGTTTGACCATGATGTGGAAGGCCGGGGGCGCGTCCCTCCGTGTCGCGAGGGAAAGGGCGGGTGTGGGTTGGCTTCTCATCGAGCTTCATCCTCTGTGGCATACGAGGTAGATCACCCCGATTATAACTCGCCCCTGGGCCTAAGCAAAACGCTCGTATTGGCATACACGACATATGTGGGGGCGAGGCATGCCTCGCCTTACCAGAATGGGCGAATTGTAAGGGCGCACGGCCGTGCGCCCCTACAACAGCGCCAAATAAGGTAGAGGCACGGCGCCGCCGTGCCTCTACAACACGGCGGCCAGGAAAGCAATATCCTCTATTCCAATATGAGCGAGCCCCATACGCGTCAAGTTAAGCGAAGTCGTGCGTTCTGTGATCTAAACAGCCTGACGTCACATTATACCCCACCCCCCTGTAGTCCCCCCTCC
>DUEN01000093.1 GCA_011176545.1 Caldilineae bacterium
CGCGGTGAGATGTGGGTGATCATCGCACGATCGTCGGTTGACAAATGGAAGGCAAGCGCGTATACTTCAGACGCAGCGAGTATGAAATCCTCGATAAAGGCGATGATGGAGAGGAGTAGGCGGGGGGAAGCTCCCAGGGAGGCTGGGTCGCGGACTGAAAGCCCGGCTGAGTGGAATCCCGCTGAAGTTCGCTCCTGAGCCGACGGGTGAACGCCAGCCTGACTGGTCAGTAGTCCGCTCCGGAAGCCCTCCGTTATCGGGGCCGCCGATCGCCCGCGTGGCGGGCCGTCGGGCTGAGAGGTCGGCTTATGCCGGCAAACAGGGTGGTACCGCGGAATGCGATGGGTCGCACTTCGTCCCTGACGGAGTGCGACTGTTTTGTTTATCTCTCAAACGGATCGGGCGGAGGCGATAAGGATGCTGGATCAGTTGCAGACTTTGGAGAAGGAGGCTTTAGCCGCTTTGGAGGCCGCCAGCGATCAGAAGGCGCTGGATGAGTGGCGCGTACGGTATCTGGGACGCCGTGGCGCGCTGACGACGTTGATGCGCGGCCTTGGACAACTGCCGCCGGAGGAGCGGCCGAAGGTCGGGCAAGTGGCTAACCAGATCAAGCAAACGTTGGAGGCCGCCTATTCGCGTCGGCGGGAGGAGATCAAGCAAGCCGAATTGGAGGCCCAACTGGCGGCCGACGCCGTGGACGTGACCCTTCCGGGCCGCCCCGTGGCGCTGGGCCGGCTCCACCCCACGACCCAATCGCTGCGTCGCATCTATGAGATCTTCGCTGATATGGGGTTCCAGATCTATGATGCGCGCGAGGTCGAATACGACGAGTACAACTTCGGCCTGCTGAACATGCCGCCTCATCATCCAGCGCGGGACATGTGGGACACGTTCTGGATCAACGACCGCGTGCTGCTGCGGACGCACACCAGCCCCGGGCAGATCCACGCTATGCGCGAGTTCTGTCCGGCTCCCATCCGAGTGATCCTGCCAGGCAAGTGCTACCGATATGAGCAGGTCACCGCTCGCGCGGATTTCATGTTTTACCAGGTCGAGGGGCTGGCCATCGGCCGGAACATCACCATGGCCGATCTCAAGGGCACGATGGAGAACTTCGTCAAGCGCATGTATGGCGGGCAACGCCGGATGCGCCTCCGCGGATCGTACTTCCCGTTCACCGAGCCCAGCGTGGAGGTCGATATCGACTGCATCCTATGTGAGGGAAAGGGATGCCGTGTATGCAAATACACCGGCTGGCTAGAGATTGCTGGCGCGGGCATGGTGCACCCGGTGGTGCTCCGCAACGGTGGCTACGACCCAGACAAGTTCACGGGATACGCCTTCGGGATGGGCGTCGAGCGCCCGGCGATGTTGAAGCACAGGATCGACGACATCCGTTACTTCTACGCCAACGATCCGCGCTTTCTGAGCCAGTTTTAAGCCTAGCCCTGGGCAGCCAAGGGGCAGGTATGGGAACCTGCTCTACTTACACAACCATGTAGGGCGGCTTTCCATAGTCGCCCATCGCCACGGACGGAGTCCCTGGAGAACGGGCGCATGGCCTACGACGTGATCATCGTAGGGGCGAGTTTCGCAGGGCTGGCCACGGCGGCATGTATTCGCGGCAGGGTGCTGCTCATCGATAGGAAGCCCATCGGCACCGGACAGACATCGGCCTGCGCAACCCTTGTGAGGGTGCTCGAAGAAGTCAATGCTCAAGAAGCCATCTTACAGGTTCACCCTTCGTGGACTCTACATATCGGAAATCATGCGAGGAATTTCTCGCTTACCTATCCCTTTTGTACGATATCCTATGAGAGGTTCTGCCAATCGCTGTTTCAGCAGTCGGCAAGTGACTTCCTATTAGCGAGAGCGCTTGGGTTTGAGGAGGGACAGGTCATCACGACGAAGGGGAGGTTCACAGCCCCATTTATTGTAGATGCCTCTGGATGGCGAGCGGTACTGGCCAACTCGTGCCGACCGGGTCTCGTGCGAGAAAGCGATCTCATCATAGGGATAGAGACGGAAGTACCCTTCACTGATTCAGGTCTACATTTCTGGCTATTACCCGGTCATTCAGGATATTTCTGGCACTTCCCATGCCAGGAGACAACTCGCTTCGGCGTGGTCAGTTATCAGTCCGGAGGGAACTTAAAAGCCCAGTTAGAGGCATTCATGAGAGATCGGTTCCGCCTTTCCATGGGTACGATCCATGGGGGACGTATTCCAACTCGGTTGAGGCGTCCAGTCGTCGATCAGATCTTCGTGGTCGGCGACGCCGCAGGTCAGTGTTATGGGCTAACAGCGGAGGGAATTCGTCCCACAATTCGCCTCGGTCGCCTCTGCGGCGAGCTCATCCAGAGATGCCTGGATGGCGCCATCAGTCGGGAGGATGCCCTGCGGGAATATGAGCGGCGCGTGTACGAGCATCGACGTGGCTTTCAAATCATGAGGGCGCTACAGAAGATGTTCCCTTACATTCCCCTCTCTTTGATCGACCGGATCGCAGCCCTCTTCGCGGAGAAATGAATCCTAATCGAGGTGAGGTTCGGCTATGAAAGCTCCTCTTTCCTGGCTTAGAGAATACATTGATATCGAAATGTCCGTAGAAGAACTAGCGGAGCGGCTGACCCTGGCGGGCCTGGAGGTGGATACCATCGAATATATCGGCGCCGACTGGGATCGGGAGAAGATCGTTGTCGGCCAGATCCTTCGCGTGGAGCCCCATCCGAACGCCGATCGACTGAGCCTCGTCACTGTCGATTACGGTGCCGATGAGCCTCTCACCGTCATCACCGGCGCGCCCAACGTCAAACAGTATGAAGGTAAGCCCCTGCCGGGACCACTCAAGGTCGCCTTCGCCATGGTCGGCGCTGAACTCATCGATGGCTACGCCGATGATGGCCGGAAGTTCAAGCTGAAGCCCGCCAAGATCCGCGGCGTGCGTTCAGAGGGCATGGTCTGCTCCGAGAAGGAACTCGGCCTATCTGATGATCACACGGGGATCATGTACCTGCCGGCCGACGCGCCCGTCGGCATGCCCCTGGCCGATTACCTGGGCGACGTCGTGCTCCATTTCGACATCAAGGGCGGATTCGCCTATCTATACAGCATCGTGGGCATCGCCCGCGAGGTCGCCGCTCTCATCGAGCGGACGGCGCGCCTGGACGTGCTCACCATCCTCGACCGGGAGCCTGTTGAGATCCGCCCGGACACGCCCTGGCTGGATTTAGAGATCGCCGATCCCGATCTGTGTGGCCGATACTCCGCTGCCATGATCCGCGGGGTCAAGGTCGGACCATCGCCTGCCTGGATGCAACACAGGCTGCGCCGCGCTGGGATGCGCCCGATCAATAACATCGTGGATATCACGAACTACGTGATGTTGGAGCTGGGACAGCCGCTGCACGCGTTCGACTACGCCAGACTGCGCCCGCGTCCCGGCGGCGATCGCCCGGCCATCATCGTCCGGCGAGCACGCCCCGGCGAGCGGATGACCACGCTGGATGGCGTGGACCGGGAGCTGGATCCTGAGATGCTGCTCATCACCGATGGGCAGGGCCCCGTAGCCATCGCTGGCGTCATGGGCGGGCTGGAATCCGAGGTCACAGAGGAGACCACGGACGTCCTATTGGAGTCGGCGAACTTCGACTACATCAACAATCGGCGCACCGCCAAGATGCTCAACATCTCGAGCGAGGCGGCGACGCGATTCGGCAAGCGGGTCGATCCGGAGCTCACCGTGAAGGCTCTGGCCCGAGCCTGCCAACTCATGGAAGAACTGGCGGGCGGCAAGGCCGAGCGTCTGTACGCCGACCTCTACCCCGGTCGCAAGGAGCCCACGGTCATAGATCTCCGATTGAGCGATGTGCCGCGTATCCTGGGGGCCGATGTGCCGCCGACCGAGGTCGAGCGCATCCTGCACGCGCTGGAGTTCCAGACGGAGCCAGCGGGCGAGGACGTCCTGCGCGTCACCGTGCCCAGCTACCGACTGGACGTGACCCAGCCGGTGGACCTCATCGAGGAAGTGGGACGGATATGGGGATATGACCGTCTCCCGTCCACGCTTATCCGAGACGAGCTGCCCCCCCAGCGCGATAACGTACCGCTTCAATTAGAGGAGGCTGTGCGGGACATCCTGGTCGGCGCGGGGCTGCAAGAGGTCATCACGTATCCGCTGCTCAACCCCGAGCTCGAGGGGAAGCTTTACCCCAACCGACCGCTGGATCCCTCCGCATACATCGGGCTGGCGAACCCTATGAGCAGTGAACGCACCCATCTGCGGAGGACGCTCGCCGCCAACCTGCTGGTCACCGTGCGCTCCCATCTCCGCTATGTGGATCGGGTCGCCATCTTCGAAATCGGCCGGGTTTATTTAAAGCGAGAGGGGGAAGATCTCCCGGACGAGGATCCCAGGTTGGGGATCGCTATGACGGGGCCGCGAGGGCTGGGTGGCTGGCTGGACAGGAGCGCGGAGCCCCTGGATTTCTTCGATCTGAAGGGCGTCGTGGAGACGCTGCTCGCCCGACTGAATATCGAAGCCGTCGCGTATCGGCCCGTTCAACATCCTACGTATCAGCCAGGTCGCGTGGCCGAGATCGTGCTCACGCTCGAAGGCTCCGACGAGGAGATCCAGCTGGGGACGTTAGGGGAGATCCACCCGCAGGTGCGAGAGGCCTTTGATCTCCCCAATCAACGCATCTGTCTGGCGGAGCTGCGTTTGAGGCCCCTGATCGAGCGGTACGGCCAGATTCGGATACTGCGTCCGATCCCACCTTACCCCGCGGTTAAGGAGGATCTGGCCATCGTGGTGGATGAGGACATCCCTGCCGAAAAGGTAGAGCGGGTGATCAGAGAGGCGGGAGGCCAACTCCTTCGAGATGTGAGCTTGTTCGACGTGTATCGAGGCGCCCCCGTCCCACCCGGTAAGCGGTCGCTGGCCTATGCGTTGACCTATCAGGCGCCTGATCGCACCCTGACCGATGAAGAGGTCGCCACGGTGCGTGAGCGCATCATCCGCCGCCTGGAACGCGAATTGGGAGCGCAGCTGCGCTCGCAATGAAGAAGTAGGGGCGACGCATGCGTCGCCCCTTTAATATGCAACGGCCCCACTGATGATAAACGGGTGACCGGCACCTCGGAGGTGCCGGTCACCTGAGATCACATCGAATAAGCAGAAAGCTCCGAGACGATCGCGGGCAGGACCTCGACGACGTCCTCCTCGATCTTTAAGCTGGCGTGAGCGTCTAACGCCGTCGGTCCTTTGTTCACGATGATCAGCCGGCCGCCCTGCGCCAACGTCAGTCGGGGCAACTCAGCGACAGGGAAGACCTCCAGGGAACTGCCGACGACCAGCATGAGATCGGCCCTTTCGGCCGCGTGCCGGGCTTTCTCGAAGACGTCTAACGGCAGCAGCTCGCCGAATAACACCACATCCGGCTTCACCACGCCCTCGCATCGGTGACACCTCGGCACCTCGCCAGCCAACACGACGTCCCATAGCGGTTCGGCTTCCATACGCGTATGACATCGCGTACACGTCGCCGTACGCGTATGGCCGTGGACATGGAGAACCTCACGGCTGCCAGCCGCCTCGTGCAGTCCATCGATGTTCTGCGTGATGATCTCATGCAGGCGGCCCATCGCCTGCAGGCGGGCCAGTGCCTCGTGCGCCGGATTCGGTTGGGCGTGACGCGCCTTCTCGGCCAGAGGGCGGATCCAATCATAGAATCGATGCGGGTTGGCGAGGAAAGCGTCCAATGAAGCGACCTCGAAGGGATCGTATCGCTCCCAAAGCCCAGAACCAGGGGAGCGGAAATCGGGGATACCGCTGGGCACGCTGATCCCGGCTCCGGTGAGGGCTACGACGTAACGCGCCTCGCGGAGCAGAGCGGCCGCGCGGCGGATCATCTCACTGGGCATCTTCCGTACGAGGTACTTCTATGCCGAGTAACCCCGTTCTGTGGGCATCTTCCCTCTGAGGAGGCGACGCGTGAATGGGAAGGGCAAAGTAGAAAGTGGTTCCTTCGCCTACCACACTCTCCACCCAGACCACGCCGCCGTGGGCATCAATGATGTTACGCACGATCGCCAGGCCGATACCCAACCCACCGAACGGCCGCGTGGTGGAACCATCAACCTGGTAGAATCGATCCCAGATGCGCTCAAGCTTATCGGCAGGGATGCCGATACCCTGATCGCTCACGCTGACCTCAACGGCAGGCAGTTCTCCCCGATCGCCAAACCGATAGCGACGCGTACGCACCCGTACTGTGATGGTCCCGCCATCCGGACTGAACTTCACGGCATTGCCCAACAGATTGTCAAAGACCTGACGCAGGCGCCCACGATCACCCCATATCGGTGGGACATCGTCAGCCACATCCAGGATGAACTCGAACTTGTCTCCTCGGCCATCCCTTTGAACTGCGAGTTGGGCCGCCTCGACACACGATTGCGCCAGCGCCCCCATATTCACCGGCTCATATCGCATCTTCTCCACAGCCGCTTGCTGGATGCTGATAATGTCATTGATGAGCCGGATGACGTCCTCCGTCCGATCGGCGACCTTCTCCAGAGCCTCTCGTTGCTCGGGGCTCAGCTCTCCAAGCATGCCCTCCAAAAAGAGCTCCACATATCCGCGTACGAAGGTCAGTGGCGTACGTAGCTCGTGAGATACGTTCTGTACGAACTCGTCCTTAAGCTGATCAAGCTCCTGCAGCTCGAGATAAGCCCGCTCCAGCTCTATGGCCCGCTGCCGCAGACTCTCGAACAACCGTGAAGTCTCCAAGGCGACGCCGATCTGGTTGCCCAGGGTGGCTAACAGGTCGATGTCCGGCTTGGGATAGTAATCATCCGGATCTCGCCTGCCCAACAGCCAGACGCCCAATCGCTTTCCCCCTACCTCGATGGGGATGGCCAGCCGCACCCAACTGAAGGGACCCGTATCATCCGGCTCAGGCGGCCGATACTGGGTGGCTGTGGCCAGCAAATGGTGTAAGTGCTCAGAGACATCGGCCTTCTCGTCGAGAAAGACGCCGTCGCTGTAGAAGAGAGCCCCCCCTGTATCGCCCACGAGATAGAGGGCAGACTGTCGGATCAGCAAGCTGGGACACACCTCCCTGGTCAGCAACTGCACCAGCGCATCCCGCTCCAACGCCCTGGGGATCTCGTTGGCGAAAGCGCGCAGCACATCATCCGGGTTATGCTCCGTCCCATAAGCCAGGCGGTCGATCCACCGCTGGAACGGCTCTCTCAGGAAGAGCCCTGCGATGATGAAAACCATGGATAAGCCGAGCGCGAAGCCAAGAGATTGAGGTGTGAAGGTAACCCATCGACTGCCAAAGATGAAAACGAGAATAAAGGCAGTCAGATAGAGCACAAGGAAGCTAAACAGGCTCAGGATCCGATTGGCCCGAAATTCAAGCCCACCTAGTCGATGCTTATACAGGGCATAGACGTAAAAGAAGGGGAACAAAGAAGCTGCGAAGGTGATGAGATAGAGGTTTAGCAAACCAGAGCGGGGCACATCGAGCAAGCTCGGGATCACCCATAATACAATGCCGGGGCCAAAAGCCAGGGCGACGCCGGCCAACATCTGTCGCGTTGCCAAGCGCACGCGAGGCGGCGTCTTAACACACAAACGTATCAACAAGAGCCCCACGCTTCCTACACTTGCCAACAACAGTCCCAGATAAAACGCCTGATATGGCAAAAGCTGCCATAACTCCAACACGGCTAGGGCGATTGCCAAAGCATACAACGGGTACGATAGATACCGGTATCTTCGGCCCAGGAAGGGACTCGGCACCAACAGGTGCAGATGGAGAGACGACGCGGCCACTAACCATGTCAGAGCATGCATCAAGAGGGAGGAACTGGCAACACGAGAGGGTGACGCTGCTCCAGTTGCCCACCATACAGCGATTAGGTAATTGAAGGCAACCAATAATCGCCATCGAATATCGCGCGGTCGTAAGAAAAGCAAGACCAAAGTGCCTGCCAGCCAGAATGGCAGGAAGGGAATAATAAAGGCCCAACGGAATCGACGGCTAGCGGGGGTAGGCCCCAACATCTTCCACTGAGTGTGATGAACGAAACCATCGCGGACAAACGTAATGGGAACGAGATCGTCGGCATTATACCCCCCGAAAGGCACCTGTGTACGATCATTTTTAGCCATCTCAAACGTCAGTTCGCCGATGACAAGCAGTCGATCCCCTACCTTCAACTTCCCTTGGTTAGCCGCGCACTGGGGAAAGTTTAACCTACAAGCTTCATCAAAGTCCAAAACCAGCCACTGACTATCATGTTCGATCCCTGGATAAGGTGCCAGATACAGGTAAGCATACATATAATACAAGCAAATGAGCAGCACGATGCCTGCCAACAAAATCAATAAACTATCAACACGACGTACGATAAAAGGCCTTTCCGCAGCCGTCATCAGAATGACTCCGCTAGCTCGTATGGGACCTCCATACCTATAGTATGCAACCATTCCCGCAAAGGCGCAACCTGGACCTCTAGAAGCTCCCGCATGGGCGATGGGTCAGCCAGCTCCAGCCGCCGTAACAGATCCTTGCAGGTTTGATACCGCTGAGCCAGGTGGTAGATACAATAGCTGACCGCACCGCATTTAACCAGGATATCCTGGGCTTCGTGCAGATTTGACTCCTCAGACACCCGGGGTCGCAGATGCAGAAAGCGCTCCCGTTGGGGGTGATCAGCCGCCGATGCGTACAGGATCAGGAGGTTATTACGGCCCTGGAGCCAGTCCGGGCTGGCCGGCACCGCGAAGGCGTCCTCCAGATCATCATATAGTTGGACCATCTCACCAAACAGCGTGCCCAGGTCATACAGCCTCCTGGCCAGGGATCGATCAGCTCCTCCCAGTAAAGCCCCCATCTCCAGCGAGGCCGCATAAAAAGGCGCCCCCTTGGCACTCATCACTTTCCAGTAGTTCTCCTCCCCTTCCAGGTTTTGGGCGTCCATCTCCTGTCCCGCCGCGCCTCCCAGCGCCATGGTGGACAGACTGGCCATCACGGCGGCCTTTCGATCCGAGTCTATCGGGCTACGATCAATCAGCGCGAAGGCCGCTGCTAAGAGCCCCAACGCGAGATTGGCAGTGCGCCCCGCCCCAATAGATCGAAACACACCTCTAGGATCGTCATCGAGGATATCATCGACCAACATACAACTCAGCTTGGCACAAGCAATGGCTCCCACTGCAGGAAGTGCCTGACTCTCATCCCCCCCTACAGCTCGGCAGGCGAGAACAGGCAATTGCCAGTCCAGACGAGGTTGCCCCCCTTCGGCAACAAATAAGTTAGCGGCCTCCGGCCAAGCTGCCATCTCCGGTAAAGCGAAAACCAGAGAGAGAACTTGATCTGAACTGACAGTAAGTAACATTTGGAACTCTCTCTTTAGCCAAATTGTCCCCATAAAAACACATAACGTGTGGCTGAATGCCACACGTTATGATGACGACAAAATCAACCTACATAACCTTGAGACGCCCCCTTTCTTAATCCCAGCCAACTGCGGTCGGCTTCACCACCAGGTGTCGCACGGCCTTCGGGTCCTTGCCAGCGATCTGGCGCAAGACCTTCAACAGCGGGCTATCCTCCCTCGTCGACTGTGCCTTCAGCAACGTATTGAACTCCTGGATCGTCATGGACGCGGCTGTTCTCATCGCTTCCCCTCCTTCTCTATATACGAGTCTCTAACCTCCCTGCACACCGCTGCTCACCCCAGCGGTGCACGCATCACAGCTGGCTGCTACATGCATAGTACTACAGCTTTTCCCTCATGTCAAGTGCAAATTAGTACCGCGATCCTATTGACAACCTTAGAAATGCAATAAAAACCTGAATAACTCGGAACTCTCCCTCACTATCCATCGCTCCTGGGAGCCCATCGGCTCTTTCGACGTTCTATCGAGCCCCATGCAGTCTCCCCATGCTGCGCAGCACCCGCTCTGGGGTCAACGGGAAGCGGTCGAACCAGACGCCGATCGCATCATGGACGGCGGCGATGATGGCAGGCGCCACCGTCAGGAATGGCATCTCCCCCATGCCGCGCACGCCCCACGGGCCGAGTGGGTCGGGATGCTCCGCGATCACTGAGCGCACCCGGAGCGGCACATCCGCGATGGTCGGGATCAGGTAGGTACTCAGACGGGGCGTCAGCACCTGTCCTTCCTGCATAATAAAATTCTCCAGCAATGTCCATCCCGCCGCCTGCACGACCCCACCCTCGATCTGCCCCTCCACCTGCTGCGGATTCACGGCCCGTCCCACATCGTTCACAGAGATCACTTCCAACAGGCGCACCTCGCCCGTCTCCTCATCCACCTCCACGAAGACACACTGCGCCACATACCCGTAGGCGAAGTTGGGCAACGCACGGCCAGTTTCCGGATCATATGGCGTAGTACGCGGTGGACGATAAACGTAACGGCCGATGGCCGGGCGCTCTTCCTCATGCCAGCGTCGCAAGGCGATCTCCGCCGCGCCGCGAATGGCGTTCCCCGCCATGAAGGTCATCCGGGAGGCCGAGACGCTCCCCGAGTTCTCCGTCTCGGCCGTGTCGCTGACGATCAGCCGCACCCGCTCCGGCGGCACGCCCACAGCCTCGGCCACCATCTGGACGAGAGCCGTATGCACGCCCTGCCCGACCTCCGCAGCGGCATGGCGCAGCACCACCTCCTCGATCTCCGCACCACCGCGCAGCTCGATGATCGCCGTACATGATTCGGGAGCGCCGAAGGAGAACCCTACGTTCTTATACCCGCATGCAAAGCCCACTCCCCGGCGTCTCACCTCCGGTCGCGCGGCCGCATCCAGCGAGTTGAGCACCGCAGGCGCCTTCGACTTAGGCAATTCGGGCGGGATCCAGCGGTCTCCCTCCTGCCGCCACCCCGCCTCCCGCGCGCATCGCTCGATCACCGCGGGGAGGCTCACGCCCTTTGGCATAGGCGTCTGAACCGCGGCTATAGAGCCCTCTCGGAAACAATTGCGCAGGCGAATCGTGATCGGATCAATCCCCAGCCGCTCCGCGAGCTTATTCATGTGCGTCTCCGCGGCGAACAGCGCCTGGGGCGCTCCGAACCCGCGAAAGGCGCCCGCGGGGATGTTGTTGGTGTAAACCGCGTACGTGTCGACGCGCACATTGGGCACCTCGTAGGGACCAGTGCTCATGAGATGGACGTTGCCCATGACCTTGGTCGAGGTATAAGCGTACGCGCCCGCATCCCCGATACACTCGATCTCCATGGCCGTGATGCGGCCGTCCCGGGTCGCTCCCCAGCGGTGCCGGATGCGCATCCGGTGGCGCTTATGATGGCCGATGATGGATTCCTCGCGGCTCCAGACGATCTTCACAGGGCGATGAATGCCGCGCTGATGCAGACGCCAGGCGGCCAGCGCCAGGATGATCTGGACCGAGATGTCCTCCCGCCCACCGAACGCGCCGCCGATAGCCGGATAGATCACCCGCACCTGATCTTCGGGCAGTCCCAGCGCGTGGGCGATTTGCTCTCGATCCTCATGGGTCCACTGCCCAGCCACCTCCACGGTCACCCGGCCGGTCTCATCGATATACGCCAGACCCGCCTCCGGCTGCAGATACGCGTGCTCTTGCATCGGCGTCTCATACTCACCCTCGAGGATGACGTCCGCCTGAGCGAACCCGGCCTTCACATCTCCCTTGCGGATCCGGTAATGACAGAGGAGGTTGCTCTCCCGACCGGGATGCAGGACGGGCGCATCGGGGGCCAGGGCGGCATCCATGTCCGCCACAACGGGCAAATCCTCATATTCGACCCGGATCAGGTCTCGCGCGGCCGCGGCCTGTTCCTCGGTCTCCGCGACCACCAGCGCCACCTGATCGCCGACGAAGCGCACGACATCGGCGCCGGGCTTCGTGCTACCGGGGCCGCACAATACCGGCTGGTCGGGGATGTTCAGCCCGTACTCATTGACGGGCACATCGGCCGCCGTGAAGATGGCGACCACGCCCGGCGCTCGTTCGGCTTGGCTCGTGTCGATGGATCGAATGCGAGCATGCGGACGCCCCGCGAACAGCACCTTCAGATGAAGCATATCGGGCCGGGTCAGATCGCCCGGATACAACGCCCGGCCCGTCGCCTTGTCTCGGGCATCTATCCTTGGTAACGCCCTGCCCAGTACGTTGTTCATATCGTTCATACTCCGTGCGCAGGATGCAAGCAGGATCCAGGATGCAGGATACAAGATGCAAGATGCAGGATGCAGGTCGTGAATCTGCTTAACTCAGGTGGCCGTCTTCTACTGCACGTAAGAAGTGATACAGCTTTCGTCCTAAGAGCTGGGCTTTCGAGAGCAACTCTGCACTGCGCGATGGGGGAAGCGAGCCGGTCAGACCCAACATGTCCAACTGGGCTTTTGTCTCATCGAGCGAAGCGGAAGCATAAACCAGGAAACGGACGAACTCCGCCTTATAGCGACGACGTCCAAACCCTTCAACGATATTCCAGACCACGGACTTCGAGGAGCGCCGAAGTTGAGAGGCCACTTCATACATCTCAAAGCCTGGCAACTCCTCTAACGTCATCCTGTGAATCTCGGCCGCTAACGCCCGAGCCATCCGATAGATCTCCAGATCCTCATAATTCTGCGGCGACATGGCTCCTTCCTCAGCATCCTGTATCCTGTATCCTGGATCCTGCATCCTGAATCATGTATCCTGCTTCAACTCCGTCGCTCGCTCAATCGCTTGGATGATCTTGTAGTAGCCGGTACATCGGCACAGGTTGCCGGTCAGCGCATATCGAATCTCCTCGGGGGTGGGGGACGGGCGCTCCTGCAA
>DUEN01000094.1 GCA_011176545.1 Caldilineae bacterium
GGGCACAGAGAGCTCTGCTGTCGTGCCGATACCCTCCGGACGCTCTATCTCGATCAGATACGAGGTAGTCCCCATCCTTTACCCTGAGGACGATGTGGACTATGCGATCGGAGAGGATCCCTTGGTTCTCTCCGATCTATGGGGTGTTTATCGTGAGACCTTCAACCGTCCGGCTTTGTTGACTACAGGCGGCGAGACGCTGGCCGAGGCTGTGGCTCATGCTCGCCAGGCATCGGATTATCTGTTGGTCACTCGACCCGACACTCTGTTCACTTTCAATCCCACAGCCGACGTCAATGCTCTGCTGGGTGACATGGCCGAACTGGCCTCCTATAAATCAGGTATCTTGGGGTATCTGGATGCCGCCCATAGTGCCACCGCCGATGATGCCCATTCCGTGATACTCGATTGGGGCCGGGACATGATGGGCAGCGATGGGGCTCCAGAAGGCTTTCTCTCCAACGGCTATCTGCTGCTCGTTGGCGAACAGGAGATCCTGCCCGTCTATACTACGTCCCACAGAGGCGTGGGCACGGTCCATTGGAGTGACCTCCAGTATGGGAACACAAGCGGCGACTGGGTAGACCCGGAGCTGATCGTGGCCCGGATCATTGGGGACAGCGCCGCTGATCTGCGCATCCCTATCGAGACCAGCATCGACCTGTATCATGGCTCCGGTGACTTCTGGTTCTCGCACGACAGTGCTCTCCTGGTGGCTGGCGATGGGGACGGCGAGGAGGCGTTCGAGCGAAATGTGGACGACGTCGCCGACGTCCTCGACGGTCATTTCTCCACCGTCACCAAGTGGAGGGTGCGCGAGGTGTTGGACGCCGGGCAATCGCCATCTACCAAGTTTGCCAATGACGTGGCGAGGCGAGGCGTCATCTTCTATCGTGATCATTGCAATGCGCGGGGCTGGGCTGATGTGGTGAGCGATTCGGATTTCCCTCTTAACTTTCGGAGGCGCAACCCCTTCGCCTTCGCCTGCTGCTGTAGCGCCGGCCGCTATGAAACCAGTCGGCCGGACACAGGCATCGCCGAGGCGTTCCTCGAAAATCGTGCGGCTGTATACATCGGTGCAACCGAGAGTTCTCCTCGCACGACGAATAATGAGGCGTGCCTTTGGTTCTTCCAAAACTGGATGGACGGGCCGCGATACAGGAGCGTCGGGGAGGTCTTCCGCGATCTGAAGGTGCATCTGAGCGGGACTTATGGGGATTACTGGGCCTCAGAATATCACCTGTACGGAGATCCAAAGCTTGGCGGGGGGGGCGCTTCGATAAGCCGGCAAACCCCGACGACTAATCCCTCGGGAGAACCGCCGACCATGATCCAAGTCGAGGTTCCCGATTACGAGGTGGTGACCATTGGCGGGTTTGACTACCTTCACATCCCGGGCGGTGGTCTGCTCATCGAGCCGGATCGCCCCCGGGTTCCTTACTTCGCCGTTCAGCGCCCCCTGGCCCCAGGTTACCGGGTGCAGGAGGTGGTCCAGACTTGGCGATCGGAGCCGACCCTCATTCCTGGGCTGAACATCCCGGGCGGGCTTGAAGAGATGGACATGCTACGACAGGCCGGAACAGCTCAGTCCGATAACGAAGGCTGGTGGCCGGAGGAGTCCTTCTCATGGGAGGTTGCCAAGCATCCAGACGGCACCAGCACGCTGATTATCAGGATCTATCCCTTCGTTTATAATGAGGCAACCCAGGAGGCTCGATTTTACAGGTCTTACACCTTCGCCGTCACCTACACCATCTCTACGGTGGTGGTGGCCACCCTGGAGACGGGCGACGCCCACGCGCAGGGAATGCCCGTGGTTGCCCACTTGTGGGTGAATAATGCGAGCGGCCGCCAGGATGTGATCGTCAGCGCTGTGATCAGGGAGCAAAGCTCCAAAGAGGTCATGGATGATCTACCGTTGCGAACGTTGGGGGAGGTGGGGGCACAGGCTTACTTCCCTCTGCGCTGGGACAGCACCGGCTTCGCCCCCGGTGACTACGAGATCTATGTCGAGCTGCGCGACTTCGACGGCAACTTACTGGATAGCGAGATCGCCTTCTTCCGGCTGGGCCTCCATGATGCCGAGCTCGCCGATCTGAACGTCAGCCCTTCCGCTTTCCAGGCGGGGGACGAGGTGACTATCGCCCTCGTCCTCCGAAATACAGGGACCATGCCCATCAGCGGAACCGTGACCTTACAAGCGTACAACGCCGCTGGCGAGGTCGTCCTGAACCGGGCCAGGGACTCGGGTCAACTGGCTCCAGGCGCGAGCTTGCTGATCCAGGAGGCCTGGGACACGGAAGGGATCCCACCTGGGCGGTATCGGCTTGTGAGCTATGCACTATACGAGGGCGTGGCGACGAATTCACTGGTCGCCGATCTTCACGTCGGCAGGCCCATCTACATTCCGCTTATATTCAGATAGCCTGGCGGGACAGAAGCCAGCGGGTACGATAGGGGCGCGGCGGTGCTATACCCACCGGTAGAGGCGAGGTATGCCTCCCTCTACGGACGGGGTGTATAATGGCCTGCATTCTCCTCAGGAGGACGCGAGATGCGCGGTGCTGGGATTATGATCTCGGTGATGACCTTAACTCTCCTCATTCTGCTCGTGGGCCTGGCTCTGGCCGCTCCTCATCACTCCCTCGACGCGTCCCCAGTACCTATCATCGCCCAATCTGACAACCCTAATCCCCCCGATCATCCGGTCAAGCTTATCTTCATCCACCACTCCACCGGAGAGGCCTGGCTGGCGGACGATCACGGTGGCCTGGGCATCGCCCTGCGGGATAACAACTACTTCGTCAGCGATACCAACTACGGCTGGGGGCCGGACAGCATCGGCGACACCACCGACATCGGCCATTGGTGGAACTGGTTCCGCGGCCCCCGTCGCGATGTCTACATGGCCGCTTTGTACGCCGAGAGCGGCCAACACTCCTCGTATTCCCGCCTCGCCACTGATCCCGGCGGCGAGAACGAGATCATCATGTTCAAATCCTGCTTCCCCAATTCTCATCTAGGGGGCAATCCGGATGATCCGCCCACCACTGGGGCCAATCCTCTGCGTGGCCAGGACGCCTATTCCGAATATATGACCGTAGCCAACGCCAAGGGGATTTACAACGACATCCTGGAATACTTCGCCACCCGTCAAGATAAACTCTTCATCGTCATCACCGCGCCGCCATTGGTGGCCAACAGCACCGATGCCGCCCACGCGACCAACGCCCGTGCCTTCAACAACTGGCTGGTGAATGATTGGCTCAACGGATATCCCTACAATAACGTGGCCGTCTTCGATTTCTACAACGTGCTCACCAGCAACGGTGGCAACCGTAATACCAACGATCTGGGCTGGGCCAGCGGTAATCACCATCGCTGGTGGGGCGGCGCAGTGCAACACATTCAGACGGTGGACAACAACTTCTCCGCCTATGGCTCGGACGCCTGGGACAGCCATCCCACCGCGGCTGGGGATCGAAAGGCCAGTGCCGAGTTCGTCCCATTGCTTAACGTCTTCTACCATCGCTGGAAAGGATCTGGGGAGACGCCCACTTCCACGCCGACGACCGTGCCAACCTCTACGCCATCTCCGACGCCCACCTCGGCACCGACGGCTACGCCTACCCCCACATCCGCTGGAACGCCTGTCCTGAGCCGAGGACGCTATCTTCCGCTCATCCTGCGGGGATGGCGTGCCGCAGGCCCTACTCCTACGCCCACCAGCACGCCTACGTCGGCTCCTGTCCCGGGACGCCTTCTCCAGCCCTCGGATCTGACCTACTTGGGCGCGTTTCGCTTACCCGATGTGCCCGGCGACGATGAGCATAGCTGGAAATGGGCCAACTGGAGCTCAGCCCTGGCCTACTACCCTGAGGGTGATCCACACGGCCCCAACGATGGCTTCCCTGGTTCCCTCTTCGGCACCGGCCACGATTGGAATCAATGGGTATCGGAGGTCAGCATCCCCGCGCCCGTCAATTCCCCCTCTAAGAACCTGAGCGAATTGCCCACCGCCACCACCCTCCAGGCGTTTCACGACATACGGGGTGATCTATTCGGCTACATGGAGATGCCTCGCGTCGGGCTGGCCTATCTGCCTCCGCAGGGCGGCCAGACCACCGGCAAGCTATACTTCGCCTGGGCGCCGCACCTGGACGAGGGTGCCACCAACCCCTCCCATGGCTGGGCGGAGCTGGATCTGTCGCATCCGAACCCGGCCGGTCCCTGGCGCGTCGGAAACTACTGGAACTACGTCACCGGCGATTACCTCTTCCCCATCCCTCGCGCCTGGGCGGATGCCTATGTCTCGGGCCGATATCTGGCCACTGGCCGCTTCCGGGATGGCGGGCAGGGAGCCGAAGGGCCTTCCCTCTTCGCCATCGCCCCCTGGCAACAGGGCAATCCACCCCCGGCCGGGGCGGTTCTTTCCGCCACTCCTCTGTTGCTGTACGAGAGCGTCTATAAGGAAAGTCCACACACACTGAACGGCTATCACCATTCGGACGAGTGGACGGGCGGGGCCTGGCTTACGGCTGGCGACAAGGCCGCGGTCATCTTCGTGGGCACCAAGGGGACCGGGGATTACTGGTACGGCTGCGCCGACGGCACGGATCAGCCTCCCTGGCCCGACGACTGCGATCGGGGGTGGTGGTCCACCGGCTTTGAGGCTCAGATCCTCTTCTATGATCCTGCCGATCTGGCCGCGGTGGCTCGAGGAGAGATGGAAACGTGGGAGCCACAGCCGTATGCCGTTCTGAACATCGACCGCTATCTGTATCATATCACGTCCTCCCAGCAGAAGTACCACGTAGGCGCGGCCGCGTTTGACCGGGAACGTCGCTTGTTGTACATCCTCGAGCCCCTGGCCGATGACGACAAACCCCTGGTACATGTGTGGCAGGTGATTGGGTAGAGACTTTTGGAAAGGAGGCAAGTCATGCTGTTCGCGGCACTACTCAAAGTGAGAGCAGGAACCATCGCAGAAAGAGCCGCCCGCCGAGTGAAATGGCAACCACCCGAGGGAGTGCGATTGGTAGCAGAATACTGGCTCCAGACGACGGATCCCTCAGTCATCAGCATCATCGAAGCAGACAATGTCGCTTCTATCATGGCAGCGGTCGCTGGATGGGACGATGTTTTTGATGTCACCATCGTTCCCGCTATTACAGCAGAAGAAGGGCTCGAGTTGGCCAGGCAGATAATGCAGGAATAGTCATCACTCAACGCTGGCCATCGACCCGGATGGGCAGTTGGGAACCACTCAGGGATGTGCGGAGGAATAGCTATTGCTCCGCACATCCCTATTTCATACATACTCGCCCAGGTGAGGTCGGAAATAATATGTGATGTGCTTTCGGCTGGATAAGGCTCCTATGTGTTATAATGAACCCGGCACTTCATGCATTTCATGCGTGACTGTTCTGCACTGAACCGCAATGTGAAGGAGGTATCTCCACGTCCTTCATACCATCGCATTTACATGCGGTATTCCCTCTTGCGTTCATGAGGCTCTTCCAGATATCAAACGGACAGAGTGTGCCATGTCCATCCAGCCGGAGACTACGCAGCTCCCCACCGGAAGCGTAGCGGGCTTGAGAGTTTATCTGCTGGGCTCACCCAAAGTGATCTGGAATGGGCATCCTCTCATTGTGCCACGCCGCCAGGCTCGCGCCCTGCTCTATCGGCTGGCCACTCATCTGCAACCCGTCTCCCGCCAACAACTCTGCTTCCTCTTCTGGCCTGATATCCCGGAATCCGCCGCCCGGCGTAACCTAACTCATCTGCTGACGCATCTGCGCCGGGCTTTGCCTATCCCAGACGTGATCCAGGCGACCGATGAGTTCATCACGTTGGATCCCCATCAGGTCTGGTCAGACACGGCGGCCTTCGAGCAGCTACATGCTACTCTCCCAAAAGAACCCCGGCTTCTTAGAGAAGCTGGGGTTTTGAGAGAGGCCAGAGTTCTGGAAGCGCTCCAACAGGCTACAGACCTCTATACCGGCCCCTTCCTCGCCGATTTCTCCCTCCCCGCCAGCCCGGAATTCGACGCGTGGGCCGCGCAGGAACGACGTTCCTGGGAGCGGCTATACCTCGAGGCCCTGGCAACTCTCATGGAGGGCTGGGCCTCCCGGGGGGAATACAGCGCAGCCATCGCCTGCGCTCAGCGATACCTGGAGCTCGATGACCTGGCGGAAGAGGTACATCGCCGCCTGATGGTCTTCTACGCCGCCGTCGGCGATCGAAGCGCCGCCCTGCGCCAGTTTGAGTATTGCGTGGCCGTCCTGGAGCGCGAGCTCGGAGTTAGCCCGCTGCCGGAGACCCGAGCCGTTTATGAGGCCATCCTGAATGGGCGCCTACCCTCGCCACAGACGCCCTTCAGAGCCCCCCTCTGGACCACGCTCCCCAGCCTGGAAGTGCCCCTGATGGGGCGTGACGACGTATGGCACCGTCTGGAGCAGGCTTACGCCCAGGCTCAGGGAGGCCACGGCAACGTGATCCTCATCTCCGGCGAGGCTGGCATCGGTAAGTCACGCTTGATGCAGGACTTCGCCACCCAATTGCGCGGCCAGGCGTTCGTCCTGGGCGGGGCGGGCCGCGTCGAGGCACAGGCCACGCCTTATCATCCCATGGTCGAAGCCCTGCGCTCCGTACTGGACGATGGAGGACAAGATCGGGGAGACGGGGAGAACGGGCTCTCCTCACCGTCCCGTCTCCTTCGCTTCTCCTCGCCGATCTGGCTGGCCGAGGCGTCCCGCTTGCTCCCCGAGCTGCGCGAGATCGCCCCGGATCTCCCACAGCCGTTGCCCGCGGGACCGGAGGAAGCCCGCACCCGGCTATTCGAAGCCCTCTGTCAACTCGTCCTGGAGTTGACCAGAGGACCGCATCCGGTCTTGTTGTGCCTGGATGATCTCCATTGGGCGGACAACGCCACCCTAGACTTGCTGGCTTACTTAGCACGCCGCCTCAGAAATCGGCCTTTGTTGATCATCGGGGCATACCGCAGCGAAGAGGCCGAAACCGTGGCCGGGCTGCGGCACAGTCTGGCCCGGATAGGAGGGCTCACAGAGCTACGATTGACCGGGCTGGACATCGAGAGCGTTCTGCAACTCCTGCGCCATCTGATTGGTCCCATACCCGGCGATGAGACGCTGGCCCGGCGGCTTCAAGCGGCCACAGGGGGCAATCCCTTCTACCTCCTGGAGACTGTGCGGGCCCTGTTGGAGACCCACCAACCGTGGACGGAGCTGATCCACCTAGAGGACCTTCCTCTCTCGGACGCCATTCGACAGGCTCTGGAAGCGCGCATCTCTCGCCTCAGCCCCCAGGCTCGACAGATCCTGGAGGCGGGGGCCATCCTGGGGACCTCTTTCGATTTCGATCTGGTGCGGTTGACGGCGGGTCGAGGGGAGATGGAGACCCTGGACGGACTGGATGAGTTGGTGGCCAGACAATTGCTGGTGGAGGAGCGCTCCAGCTATCGGTTTCAGCATGACCTCACCCGAAGGGCCGTAGAGGCGGGGTTGAGCCCTGTACGATATCAACTGCTTCATCGGCGCGCCGGGCGCGCGTTAGAGCAAGTCAGGCCTGAAGCGACGGCCACCCTGGCATACCACTTCGACGAGGGCGGCGAGGAGGCGAAGGCTTTGCGATATTACATCCAGGCAGCCCGAGAGGCCGCGGATCTGTCCGCATGGCAGGAGGCCGAGAGGCATCAAACCCGGGCGCTGGCATTGCTGCACCGACTCGACCCGGACTGCTCCACGCCGGATTGCCTGGCACTGCGTGGGCAGATCCTGGCCGATCGGGCTCATCTCCGCTTCCTCCAGGGGCGGCTCGCGGAGCGAGATGCCGACCTCGCGACCATGGCCGCATTGGCGGAGGAAAGCGGCGATGACGGCTTACGCTTACAAGCGCTGATCCATAAGGCGCGCTATCTGAACCTGGACGGCCGATACGAGGAGGCCATCGCGACGGCGAAGGAAGGGCTCTCCCTGGCCGAGAGCATGGGTGATGCCTCGGCGCGATCCTCTCTGCTGGCCCAGTTGGGCTTCGCCCACTACTTCCGCGGCGAGTATCAGGCGGCCATGGAGCCGCTGCAGGCGGCTTTGGCGTTGGAGCCAGCCGATCCGGCCGCGCGCGGCGAGGTGCTCAGCGTGCTCTCCTACGCGTACTATCTGATCGCCGACTATGAGCGCTCCCTGGACTACCGACGGCAGGCGCTGTCCATCCGCTCTAAGCTGGGATTGCTGGCCCGCGTGGCGGAGGACCTGACGGACATGGGGATCCTTCACACCCGGCTAAACCGGCTACCCGAGGCGGAACGCTACCTGACCAGGGCGCTAGCCCTAGCGCGGGAGATCGGATCACAGCCGGCCGAGTCATACGCCCTCAATAATCTGGGCAACCTGCACTATCTGCGCGGCGATTATCCGGCGGCGCTGGCTTGTTACACGGAATCGTTAGCACTCCAGCGGGCCACCGGCAGCCGGCGAGGGGAGGCCTCCGCGTTGGGGAACTCCGGCATGGTCTACCTGGCGTTAGGCGACTACATCACGGCGGAATCGCTCCTCCGCCAGTCGCTGGCCATTCAGGAGGAGATCGGGTACAAGAGCGGCCTGGCGGAGGGGCTGGCCCATCTGGCCCAGGCGCTGGCCGGCCAAAAGCGATGGGAGGAAGCACTGACGGCCGCGAGGCACTCGCTGAACATCGCGCGAGCGATCGGGGATCGCTATGGGCAGGTGACGGCGCTCAACGCCCTGGCTGGCCTGCATCTGGACCGCCACGAGCCGCTCCAGGCCATCCGATGGGCCCAGGAGGCGACGCGACTTGCCGGGGAGACGGCCTTGATCCACGGCCGCATCCTGGGCTTGACCCTCCTGGGGCTGGCCTATCAGATGACCGGGGATCTGAAAGGGGCGCTGGGATGCACGACCCAGGCTGTCGCGCTTTTACGGGAGCAGGGACACATCGAAGGGCCGGAAGAGCTTGTCTACCTGGGCCACGCGCGCGTCCTGGCCGCGCTGGGATTACGTCGAGAGGCGTGCCAAGCCCTACGTCAAGCCCGGGCGGAGATGAGGGCCAAGGCGGCCTGCATCTCGGATCCCGCGCAGCGCCAGCGCTACCTGAGGACATGGCGTACGCGCGCCCTGTAGGTAGGGATGAGGCATGCCCCACCCTTGCACACACTAACCGAGGGGAGGATCATGAGCGGCTTCAAAGACTACGATCAATACGACGGGCTCGGCCTAGCCGAGCTGGTGCACAAGAAGGAGGTCAAGCCCATTGAGCTGGTGGAAGAGGCGATCCAGCGCATTGAGAGACTGAACCCCCAGATCAACGCGGTGATCTATAAGATGTACGATCAGGCCCGGGAGATCGCCGAAGGAGAACTCCCCGATGGCCCCTTCCCGGGCGTTCCCTTCCTGTTGAAGGATATCCTGGCGCTTCACGCCGGCGTGCCTACCAGCGCAGGCAGCCGCTTCTTTAAAGATTTCGTGCCCGATCATGACAGCGAGCTGGTACGCCGCTTCAAGGCGGCCGGCCTCGTGATCCTGGGCAAGACAAACGTACCGGAGATGGGACTGCTACCGGTGACCGAGCCGGAGCTCTTCGGCCCCACCCGGAATCCATGGGATCTCCAACGCACGCCGGGGGGCTCCAGCGGCGGGGCAGCAGCCGCGGTGGCCGCTCGCATGGTGCCGATAGCCCACGGGAACGACGGCGGTGGCTCTATCCGCATCCCCGCCTCGTGCTGTGGTCTCTTCGGCTTGAAGCCGACCCGAGGCCGCAATCCCCTTGGCCCCGACATCGGCGAGGCGTGGTACGGACTGACCTGCGAACACGTCCTGACCCTCTCCGTGCGCGATAGCGCCGCCATGCTCGATGCCACCGCCGGGCCAGACGTGGGAGCCCCCTACTACGCCCCTCCTCCATCGCGGCCCTTCCTGGAGGAGGTCGAGACGGATCCCGGCAAGCTCCGCATCGCGTTTACCGCCAAGCCGTTCCTGGGCGATACCGTCCACGAGGACTGCATTCGTGGGCTAGAAGCGACGGTTCTGTTATGTAAAGATCTGGGACATGAGTTGATTGAGGCCGCCCCGGAGGTGGACAGGAAGGCGTTCTCCGAGGCGTTCCTGACGTTGGTAGCGGTGGATCTTCGAGCGACCATTGAGGCGGCTGAAGCCGTGCTCGGCCGCAAAGCGACGGCGAAAGATTTCGAGCCTGGCACATGGGCGCTGGCGTTGCTCGGAGGCCACATCCCCGCGCCAAAGTTCTCCGCCGCGCTGCGCGTGCTTCAGTGGGCCGCCCGCCAGATCAGCCGCTTCTTCGAGGAGTACGACGTGTTGCTGACTCCGACGCTGGCCGCGCCCCCGCTGCCTATCGGCGCGTTGCAGCCGGATCCCGTGGAGGCGCTCGCTATCAAGGCGCTAGGGAAGCTCTACGCGGGACGGCTGCTCGATCTGGCAGGTGGGATCGCCTCCGCTGCTGAACGGGCGTTCACCTTCGTCCCGTACACCCCGCTGGCCAACGTGACTGGCCAGCCCGCCATGTCGGTCCCGCTCTATTGGAACGATGAGGGGCTCCCCATCGGTATGCACTTCATGGGACGCTTCGGCGACGAGGCCACGCTGTTTCGCCTGGCGGGCCAGTTGGAACGAGCCAGGCCCTGGTTCGATCGTCGCCCACCAACCGCAACCTTGTAGCCACTTTGTAGCCAGTTGTGTGCTACACAATTATTGACCTTCGCATGGCGAAAGAAACTTTCGGCTTTATAACTCGTTTCAGATAAGCTTCCGGGACCGAAGTGGAGCTCGGATGACTTCCACATGAGCAGATGATGTGCGAATCTTATAGGGGCGACCGGCCGGTTGCCCCTATAAGGCCCCATCGCTCCCTGGAAGTCAGGATTCATAATGTTACTTTGTCTAGGCGAAGTCAGTGAAAGGGCTGCCTGTGCCGATATCTGTCGAGTATGCCTCCTACCTGATTCGGATCTGGCGCGAGATCGACGAGAACTCCAACTGGCATGGCGAGATGGAGCATATCCAGACCGGCCAGCGTTGGAGCTTTGACTCATTAGATGATCTCCTGGATTTCCTACGTCGGCAGGCGGAGAAAAGCGCTGACCGAGATCGGGATTAAAGAAGGCCATCGCCTCCAATAGCCATCATACGGGATAGGGAGCCCCTACAGAAGTGAGGAGTACCTGGGAGGGCGAAGATGCGGACGAGGGGCTTTCTCACGCGAAAAAGTGTACTCGTTGGCATCACGCTGGCCGCCCTTCTGGTCCTGGTGGGCGCGGGGCTGATTCACCCGGGAAGACAGCCTCTCGCTATCGTGGCCGATTCCGGCGTGGTGCCCACACGGGAAAGGCTCACGACCAGTTGGACCTTTCAGGGATGGGTATACGAGGGGGAGACGGGCTCCGAGCCGCCGGACGCCGTCCCTCTGGAGGGAGTAATCGTCTCCGTTTACGGGTCGAACGGCTCGTATCCGAACGCCGGGGAGCTGATCCGTAGCACAGTTACGGGAGCCGATGGTCGATACAGCCTGACCGTATATGACGACGACGGCAACTTCGAGTTCTACCACATCCGGGAGACAGATCCAGAGGGCTACGTCTCTGATGGCGCGTGGAGCCTCGATGGGACGGTGCAGACCGAGAACTGGATCGAGTACGAGATCCCTCTGACGGGCAAGACGCTGACCGAGGATAGGTTCTGGGATCGAAGGCCGGCGACGGATACCCCGACCGTAACGCCTACTCCCACTTCGTCCCCCACGCCCACCCCTTCCTGGACGCCGACCGCGACGCCTACCAGCATCGCGACATCCACCTTCACCCCTACCCCAACTCCCACAGCGACGCCTACAGCCACGCCGACCGGCACGCGGCCGACTGATACCCCCACCCCGACGCCTACCTTCACGCCAACCCTCATGCCCCAAGAGCTGCCCGACCTGATCATCACCGACCTGTGGCATGAGGACGGGGCTATTTGCTATCAGGTGCGGAATGTCGGCGACGCGGTGGCCGTTGAAGGGCACGAGGTCGCCCTGTTCATCGACGGCGAGTACTGGGCGAGTCAACCGGTGGAGCTAGAATTGGAGCCGGGAGACCGATGGCGGGGGTGCTTTGACGGCGCGTGGGAATGCACCCCGCCGGGGGACTACATCGCGGCCCAGGCGGACTACGGCGAGGATGTGCGAGAGGGCGACGAGACGAACAACCGCCGGGAGGAGAGCTGGAAGTGCGACACCGTTCCCCCGCAGATCGTGTTCGGCCCCATCGTGGAGGAGATCACCCGGGACTCCGCCGTCATCTTCTGGGAGACCGACGAGGACGGCGATAGCGAGGTGCGATACGGCCCGACGGCGGAAGAGTATCCCTTCGAGAAGGGGGACGGGGCTTTCGTCAGGGGGCATCGCGTCACCCTGACAGGGTTGGACCCCGCGACGACCTACCATTTCCGGGTGCGATCCGCCGATCCCAGCGGGAACGCGGTGGAGAGCCGGGATGGGGTCTTCCAGACCTCGCCGCCGCCGGATGGCGCCGATCCCTTCGTCCGTCTTCAGGATCCCGGCGTCTGTCGGGGAAGTGTGGTCATCTCCGCCGAGGCCGCCGATGATCGCGGGGTGGAGCGGGTGGAGTTCTAC
>DUEN01000095.1 GCA_011176545.1 Caldilineae bacterium
CAGCGATTCATTTTCCCTGATCGGCTGAGTAAGGAGCAGATGGATGGAGTCGGATACGAATCAACTAAACAGATCATCAGGCGCGATCGGCGAAGTGAGGCCTGAGGAACTGTTACGAGGAGGCCCTCTGGCGCGGTTCAACGCGGCGGAATTCCCCTGGTGGGTCGTTATCATCGTTATCATCGGGCTTTATATCGTCATCGGTGTGGTCTCCTCCCCTCAGTATCGGGATGTCTTCCGATTCATCATCCCTGGGCTGCGCGTGACGTTGCAGGCCACCTTCACCGCCTACGGGCTGGCGTTGATCATCGGCCTGATCGCGGGGCTGATGCGCGTGTCCCGAAATCCCGTGCTCTACGCCATCTCCACCCTGTACGTCGAGATCATCCGCGGCGTTCCCATGCTCGTCATCCTATTGTACGCGGGATTCGTCATCTCCCCGCGGATTCGCGATGCCACGGGAGGGACCGTCACGCTGTCGGATATCCAGGAGGCGATTCTGGGCCTGGCTATCGGCTATGGTGCCTACCTGGCCGAGGTGTACCGCGCGGGGATCGAATCCATCCATCGTGGGCAGATGGAGGCCGCGCGCTCGCTGGGGATGACCTATATGCAGGCGATGCGCTATGTGGTCCTGCCCCAGGCCATACGGGTTATCCTGCCGCCCCTGGGCAACGACTTCATCGCCATGCTCAAGGATTCCTCGCTCGTCGCCGTGCTGGCGATCCCCGACCTGCTACAGATGGGGCGGCTTTACATCTCCCGTACGTTTCGCGCGTTCGAGGGGTATAATTCCGTGGCCTTATTATACCTGGCGATGACGTTGATGCTCTCGCTCCTGGTGCGATGGATCGAGAGGAGGTGGCGCATCGATGCCCGATAGCATCATCCAGATCCGGAATTTGCACAAGGTGTTTGGACACGTACACGCCCTGCGCGGCGTGAATCTGGACGTCGCCCGCGGCGAGGTTGTGGTCATCATCGGCCCCAGCGGCTCAGGAAAGTCCACGTTGCTGCGCTGCATCAACCACCTGGAGACGCCCACTTCCGGCGAGATCATCGTAGACGGGATCCGGGTGACTGATCGCCATGTGGACATCAACGCCCTGCGGGCCGAGGTCGGGATGGTCTTCCAGTCGTTCAACCTCTTCCCCCACCTCACCGCGCTGGAGAACATCGTGCTGGCCCAGCGGGTCGTCCGCCGTCGCCCGCGTGCGGAAGCGGAGCGTATCGCTCACGAGCTTCTGGAGAAGGTAGGCATCCCGGAGAAGGCCAACGCCTACCCAGGGCAGCTCTCCGGCGGTCAGCAGCAACGGGTGGCCATCGCTCGGGCACTGGCGATGCAGCCTAAGATCATGCTATTTGACGAGCCCACCAGCGCGCTGGATCCGGAAATGATCAAAGAGGTGCTGGACGTCATGCTGGATCTGGCGCGCGAGGGCATGACCATGGTGGTCGTCAGCCATGAGATGGGATTCGCTCGCAACGCGGCCGACCGCATGGTGTTCATGGACGAGGGGGTGATCGTCGAGGAGGCGACGCCCGAGGAGTTCTTCGCCAACCCGCGGCATGAGCGCACCAAGATCTTCCTGAGCAAAGTCTTACATTGAGGGGAACATCCATGTCCGATCGTCTATTGGAACGTTTGGCGGCGCCGGAGGTGCTCATCGCCGATGGCGCGACGGGGACGATGTTGCAACAGGCCGGGCTTCCCATCGGCATGCCACCCGAACGCTGGGTGCTGGAACGGCCGGAGGAGATCGTGAAGCTGCACCGGGCGTACGTGGAGGCGGGCGCTGAGATCATCCTGACGTGCACGTTCGGCGGCACGCGGCCCCGCCTCTCCCGGGATGGCCTGGATGATCGCGCGGACGAGATCAACCGCCGCGCGGTGGAGCTCGCTCGCAAGGCGGCCGGGGATCGCGCCTTCGTCGCCGGCGACATCGGCCCGACCGGGGAGATGATCGCCCCGCTGGGGACGCTCTCCTTCGAAGACGTGGTGGAGATCTTTCAAAGTCAAGCCGCCGCGCTGGCCGAGGCCGGGGTCGATCTCTTCCAGATCGAGACGATGAGCGCATTGGAGGAGATGCGCGCCGCGATCGAGGCTGTGCGCCGCGTGGCGCCCGATACGCCCATCTTCGCCACCTTCAGCTTCGACAGCGGCGGCCGGACGATGATGGGAGTGCGCCCGGAGGAGGCCGCCGAGTTGCTCAAGTCCCTTGGGGTGACGGCGATGGGAGCCAATTGCGGCCGTGAGGTCGAGGAGACGGCGGCAGCCGCGCGAGCCATGCGCGCGGTGGCGCCGGATGTGCCCATCATCGTCAAGCCGAACGCGGGGTTGCCCCGCATGGAGGAAGGGCGGCCCGTCTATGACATGACGCCACAGGATCTGGCCGCCTACGCGCGCAGATGGGCCGACGAGGGGGTTAAAGTGATCGGCGGATGTTGCGGCACGACGCCGGAGCATATCCGCGCTATTCGACAGGTGCTCCGTGAGCGTTAACACGCGTCTGAGCCCGGTCCGGCCGCGTGATCGGGTGCATGATCTGCTGGCCGGTTATCCTGTAGACCGCACCCCCATAGGGGAGGTCACGGTCTCTGACCGGCTGGTGCGAGAGCTGGTGGGGCTTCATCCCGACCATCCTGTGCCCTGGGGAGCGCGACGGGCCGTCATTGAGCGGCTGGGGCATGACCTAGTCACAGTCTCCTTCATGGGGCAGCCCCTGGATGACGCCCTCTTCTGGGTACGGCAGTGGCGGAGTGAGACGGACCTCTTCGTGGTGGCCATGATGCCCGGGTTGCTGGTCCAGGCCACGCGGGCCTGGGGGACGGCCACCACCAAGGAATACCTGCTCGAGAGATCCTCGCGTCTCTCCTCCCTCTTCGCCGATAGCGTGTTGGAGTTGCAGCGGCTGGCTCGCGAGGCGGCCAGCGCCGGGGCCGACGCACTGATGATCAGCGATCCGCTGGCCGGGCGCGAGGGGCTCCGATGGCCTCCCGAGCGGCTACGTCAGATGTACTTCCCGTTTGTGACGCTACTGGCCGAGATCGTTCACCGCCAGGGGCTTCTGCTGTTCCTGCGCGCCCCTGGGCCGGTGATGCCGATCCTCGAGGACATCGTGGCCGCGGGCGTAGATGGCTTGCAGGGGTTCTGCGAGGGGGACCAGGGCACGATAGAGGAGCTGCGAGCCATCGTCGGTGATCGGTTTTGTCTGTGGGGCGGCGTGGACACCACGCTCCTCTCCCTGCCTGATGTGGAGACCTGGCTGACGCACTATTTGCGTCCCTGGGCGTCCGGGCCAAAAGGCATACCTGCCATCCTGGGCACTCGAAACGGGCTGACGGATGAGCTGGAGCTTGCTGGCGTGGAGCGACTGGATAGCATCTGGGCTGCGGTGGAAAGCCGTCCAAGGCGTTTAGGCGTATCTTTGCGCCTCTGAAGGGGTTATAATGAACGTATTTCAGGAGCAGGAGGTATAGAAAGAGGCATATGTGGTTGCGAGTCATAATAGCAGCAGTGATGGGATACCTGCTAGGAGCGATCCCTGTGGGATATCTCGTCGGTCGGCTGTATGGGATCGATGTGCGGGAGTATGGCAGTGGCAGGACCGGGGGCACGAACGTCTGGCGTGCCCTGGGATTGGGGCCGGCCATCGTGACCGTGCTTGGGGACGCGTTGAAGGGGATCGTGGGCGTGTGTCTGGCTCGCTATGTGTTGGGCGCCGGGGAGTATGGCGCCGCGCTGGCTGGTGGGATGGCGGTCATTGGGCACAATTGGAGTCTCTTCTTGGGGCTGCGCGGAGGAGCTGGCGGGATGACGGCCGCGGCCGCGTTGTTAGCGCTCAATCCCATCGCGGGGTTGATCACCGTGCCCCTGGCTGCCCTCACCCTGTACATTAGCCGGTTTGCTTCAGTAGGCACGCTGACTGTGGCCTTGGGTAGTTTCCTCGTCCTTCTCATCATGTTGGTAGTGGCGCCGCAGTGGGTCTCGGTGGCCCACCCGATCTTCGCCTCCATCGCGGCGGCTGCCATCGTGGTGGCGCTTATCCCCAACATCCAGAGGCTGATCCACGGTAACGAGCGCCGCATCACCTTATGGTGATGGGGGATCTAAAGCGATCGGCGGCTCGGAGCAGCGGTAGGGGCACAGCATGCTGTGCCCCTTTTCGCTCATAGTTGGAATTGCTAACACTGGTGGGCGCAGCAGTGCTGCGCCCTTACTCCCCGCGGCAATTCCCCACCGAAAAAGATGCATTACAAACTGGTCGTCCGGTTGAACGGTGCCGCGCGGCATGGTATAATGGCGCCGTGTTATCGCCCTGAGCATGGCATCACGCTTCGGCCCCAGAGGATAAGATCGTGCGACGAGAGGAGACCGAGGTTCTGATCATCGGCGGCGGCGCCACGGGCACCGGCATCGTGCGTGACCTCGCTATGCGCGGCTTCCGCGCCATCCTGGTCGAGAAGGCGGGCCTGGCTAATGGCACGACCGGGCGTTACCACGGGCTGTTGCATTCCGGTGGCCGCTACGCCGTACGTGACCCCGTCTCGGCCCGCGAGTGCATCGCCGAGAACCGCATCTTGCGCCGCATCATCCCTCATTGCCTGGAGGATGTGGGTGGGCTCTTCGTCGTCACCCCGTGGGATGATCTCGACTACGCCGACAAATGGGTAGCCGCCTGCCGGGAGTGTGGCATCCCCGTCGAGGAGATCAGCCCGGCCGAGGCACTACGCGAGGAGCCCCTGCTCAACCCGGAGATCAAACGAGCCTTCCGGGTGCCGGACGCGGCCTGTGATTCCTTCGAGGCGGTCGCGGCCAACGCGGCCTCCGCGCGGGCGTACGGCGCCAAGGTCTGGACCTACCACCGGGTAGTGGAGATCCTGCGTCAAGGCGACCAGGTGATCGGCGCCCGAGTGCGTGATGAACGAGGCGGCGAGGACGTGACGATCCTCGCCGATTGTGTGGTGAACGCGGCCGGCGCGTGGGCGGGGCAGATCGCGGCCATGGCCGGCATCGAGATCAGGATGCGGCCGGCCAAGGGAACCCTGGTAGCTATGAATCACCGCTTCGTCAACACCGTCCTCAACCGGTGTCACCCGCCCAGCGACGGTGATATCCTGGTGCCCGTGCACACCGTGGCGGTCATCGGCACTACCTCCGTGCCCGTGGATGATCCGGATCGCTATCCCATCGAACGGTGGGAGGTGGAGCGGCTCCTCGCGGAAGGGGAGAAGCTGGTCCCCGGCTTCTCTCAGATGCGCGCCTTGCGAGCGTGGGCCGGGGTGCGGCCATTGTATGAGGAGGATACCCAGGACGATCAGCCTGAGGGGAAGGATCTGCGCGCGGTCACCCGCGGGTATGCCGTGTTGGATCACCAGGAGCGCGACGGCGTCTCAGGGTTCATTTCCATCGTGGGCGGCAAGTTTACCACATACCGTCTCATGGCCGAGCACGCCGTGGACGTGGCCTGTCGCCAGTTGGGGACCCGCCGGCCGTGTCGCACCGCGGAGGAACCCGTGCCCGGGTCCGAGGAGGGACGCTATCACGCGCTGGGATGGCGCTTGAAGGGACGAGAGCGGGAGGGACGACAGGGACAGCTCATCTGCGAATGCGAGCTCGTGCATCGGGACCAGATCGAGGCCTTCGTCCGGGAGACGGGGACGCGCGATCTAGATGACATCCGGCGGGGGCTACGATTGGGCATGGGGCCTTGTCAGGGAGGCTTCTGCATCTATCGGGCGACGGCCCTGTTGCACGAGGCCGCCGATACCCCCGTCGAGCAGGCCAACCGGGCCATGTCTTCATTCCTCGCCGAACGCTGGAAGGGCATCCGTCCCGTGTTGTGGGGCGATCAACTGCGCCAGGCCATCCTGGACCGTTGGATCTTCGAGAGGCTGCTAGCCGTTGATCGACTGCACGACGAAACGTAAGGGCGAGGTCGCGATGGGGCCGTCTTCGGAGAGATGTAGGGGCACACGGCCGTGCACCTCTACAACAGTAGAAATGCTTGCTAACAACCTTAGCGCTCCTTGCGTCCTTTGCGGTTCCTTTGGCGATGGAGGGCCCGGGTGACGGCTCAACAGGCTGGCATGGGCGCCATCATGGGATGGCTCATCTGGTGGGGGTTGAACTGGCGGCATCGACGTCAGGTGCAGTTGAGGATGGGAAAACGTATCCCAAGGGATGATGGGAGGCTCGTCGTCGTCGTCAGCGCCCCCGCCATCGCTCTTTTGAGCGTCGGCCTCCTGGCGCGGAGCCATCTGGGCTTCGGGGTGGCCTTGCTCTTGGCCGCCATCGGATGTGTCGTCGAGTCAACGGTGCGCGTGGTGCCACACCTTCGCTCCGGCGAGCAGAAGCTGGCTATGGATCACATCGTCATGGGGGTGGCCCTGCTCGGCGTGCTCGTCCTCAGCTTCATGGGCTGGAATCGGCTCCCACCCTTGGTCCCAGGGATGTGAGATGACGTACGACGTAATCGTCATCGGCGCCGGCTTGTCCGGCCTCGTGGTTGCCACAGTCCTCGCCCAGGCGAGGAGACGGGTCCTCCTACTGGCCAGGGGCGTGGGGTGCACCCACGTCAGCTCAGGCTGCGTGGACGTGCTGGGACGCTATGACGGCGAAGACGTCGCGTCGCCACGGGAGGCGCTGGACGCCTTCATCGCGGCCCACCCTGAGCATCCCTACGCGCGCGTGGGGCTCGATCGATTAGATGAGGCCCTGGACGGCTTCCGACGGGCGTGTGACCTCGCTGGCTGGCCATACGTGGGGGATCTCGATCTAAATCGGTGGCTCCCCACCGCCTCGGGTGCCGCCCGGCCCACCTGTCTGGTGCCCGAATCGATGGCCGACGGCGATATCCATCGCGCCGAGCCGATGTTGCTGGTCGGGTTCAGGGGCCTGCGTGACTTCTACCCCCAATACGCGGCCGCCAACCTGCGTCGCCTATATGGATTGCAGGCGAGGGGCGCGTATCTGGACGTGCCGATGCTACATGGCCGGGAGAACCTCACATCGGTGGATCTGGCGCGCGCATTTGACCAGCCACGCTTCCGCAGGGAGGTCGTCCAGGCGATCAAGCCGATCCTGAAGGGAGCGGAACGCGTGGGCTTCCCGGCCGTCCTGGGACTACGGGATCGGGATGCCTGGCGGGAGCTGCGCGCGGAGATCGGCAAGCCCGTCTTTGAGATCCCGACGGTGCCGCCGTCCGTACCAGGGATGCGGCTGTTCGAGGCGTGGCGAGCCCTCTTCCGTCGGGCCGGRGGACGCTGGCAGATAGGCTTCCCCGTGGTSCGCGCGGAGACGCGTGATGGCCGYGTRGAGGCCGTATAYGTGCAATCCGCCGCCCGTCCTGTGCGCTTCGCGGCGGCGCACTTCGTGCTGGCGACRGGCGGGCTCTATGGRCATGGCATCGTYACGGATCACGCCGGMCGGRTCGAGGAACCCATCTTCGGCCTYCCYCTGCGTGGYRTCCCGGAGCCGGAGGCRTGGAGCGATCCCCATCCCTTCGGCCYGCATCCCGTGCTCTCCGTGGGGGTGGCCATCGAYGAGAGGYTGAGGCCCATCGATGAGGACGGGCGGCCGRTCTTCGAGAAYCTGYATGTGGTCGGCGCTTTACTGGCAGGAGGAGCGGACCCCCATCTCGGCATCGGCGGCGGCGTGGCCATCGCGACGGGATACGCGGCYGCCCGCGTGATCGAYGARAWGCTCGCGNTCCNCGATRGARACKTRAACRCTRSRMTRTGGRTRAGRGATGRCTGGTCTGGAYGACRTTCGGCTTACGYTGGAYCATTGCGTGAAGTGYAAYATCTGCACGACGGCGTGCCCGGTGATGGSGGTGGCGCCRGATCGATTCCCGGGGCCRAAGTACGTYGGCCCRCAGGCYCAGCGCTTYCGYGATCCRMACGCGCCGACGGTGGATCGCTCCGTYGATTACTGCTCCGGCTGTRGCGTGTGTGACATGGTCTGYCCMCATGGGGTCAAGATCATGGAGATCAACGCYAAGGCSCGRGCCAAGCTTTACGAGACGGAGCGYATCCCCCTGCGCAACCGGATCATCAGCCGGTCGGAGTTGCTGGGGAAGATAGCCCATCCCGTGGCGCCGCTGGCGAACTGGCTCCTGCATTCCAAGCCGGCGCGCCTGGCGGCGGAGGCCCTGCTGGGGATCGATCATCGGGCGCCTTTCCCGGCGTTGGCCCGGGAGACGTTTACCGCATGGTATCGACGGCGGCGGGTCATGCCCGGGCGTCCTTTCTCCTTCGAGCAGGCTCCTATCTCGGGGACGATGCATCCCGGCGACCGCGGCCAGATCGTCTATTTTCACGGGTGTGCCACTCAATATTATGAGCCTCGGGTCGGCAAAGCAGCCGTGGCCGTCCTGGAGCGCAACGGCTTCGAGGTGATCGTCCCGGATCAGAATTGCTGTGGCCTCCCCATCCTGTCGCAGGGCGACTTCGATGGGGCTCGCAAATATGCCTATCGCAACCTGCGCAAGCTGGCGCCGTGGGTGCGCAGGGGCTATCTCATCGTTGGCACGTCCACCAGTTGCACGCTCACCCTCAAACACGACTATCAGGCCATCCTGGGGATTGATAGCGAGGATGCTCGCCTGGTCGCCGAGCACACCTACGACATCTGCGAGTTCCTGCGGTTGCTGTGGGAACGAGGGGAGCTGGATCTCGATTTCATGCCCATTGAGGCAACCGTTCCATATCACGCGCCGTGCCAGTTGAAGGCCCATGGGATAGGGCGGCCTGCCCTGGACCTGATGGCATTGATCCCGGGATTGACCGTCGTCGAGATGGACGCGGACTGCTGCGGGATCGCGGGGACGTATGGCTACAAGCATGAGAAGTACGACATCGCCATGGCCGTCGGCGAATCACTATTTCAGCAGATCCGGGAAGTCGATAGCCCCATCGCCGTATGCGACAGCGAGACCTGTCGCTGGCAGATCACGCATGGGACGGGGCGGCCCGCCGTGCACCCGGTCGAGGTGCTGGCGATCGCGTACGGGGCGGCGATCGAGAGCCCGGCGAGGCAGTTATTGCATGGGTCGTGACCGATGAAGGTATTAATCGTGGGTGCCGGCGCGATCGGCGCCATGATAGGGGGCAAGCTCCGACGGCAGGGGCATGAGGTGACGCTGGTCGGCCGGCCGTCGCTAGTGACGGGCGTGCGCGAGCGCGGCCTCGTCCTCACCGAGGACGGCCAAACGACTGTGCTCCGGGATGTCCAGGCAGTGGGCTCCATTCTGGAGGCGCTCTCCACGGGGCAGGAGTTCGAGCTGGCGATCTTCACGGTGAAGGCATATGACACGGATGCGGCCGCCCGAGAGCTGCGCGCCGCCTTGGAGGTGCGAGCACCTGTATGGGCTGGAGCGCTCCGCGTCCTCACCCTACAGAACGGCGTCGGCAACGAGGAAACGGTGGCCAGACACGTCGATCGCCGACGTGTCATCGCCGGCGCGATCACCACGCCGGTAGCCGCCCTGGCCCCGGGGCACGTCGAGATCACCCGTCCGGGGGGAGCGATCGGGCTCTCGCCGTTGGACGCCACATGCCCGGTCGATGACATCGCGCAGGCCCTGGCAGCGGCCGGGTTTCGAGTCTCGCTCCATGACCGCTATCGCGACCTGAAATGGACTAAGTTGCTCATGAACCTGACGGCCAACGCCAGCGCGGCTATCCTAGATTGGCCGCCTGAGCGGATTTTGCGTGATTCCCGGTTGGCCGCGCTGGAGATCACCGCGTGGCGGGAGGCGATGGCCGTGATGCGTGCCCTGAGAGTGCGTCCGGTGCGGCTGGGGCGCTATCGTTGGCCGCTGTACGTCCCGCTGATCTGTCATCTTCCTGTGGCGATCCTGCGGCCGGTGGTGCTTCGCATGGGCAGCCAGGGGCGAGGTGGCAAGATGCCATCGCTCCATATCGACCTGCATCGTGGTCGGGAGCGATCCGAGGTCGGCTGGCTGAACGGCGCCGTCGCCCGCTATGGGCGGCGTATGAGGGTCTCGACGCCTGTAAACCAGGCGCTGACCGATATCCTGACGGCCCTGGTGCGCCATCAGGTGCCATTGGATGTCTTCGCCCACCGCCCTGATCGCTTAATAGAGGCCGTCAACGCGGCGCAAGCGGGTCGCGCCGCGCTCTCGATTTTATGACAGGACTTTGAACAGTTTACCTTTCTAACCGCAAAGTGCGCGAAGGACGCAAAGAAACTCTTCTAACATCAAGGTTCTTATTGACCTTCGCATGGTGAAAGAAACATGCGACCTTGTCGTTCGTTTTGGATAAACTTCTGGAACCGACGTAGATCGGATGATTTCTAGTGAATGTGCGAATTTTGTAGGGGCGACCGGCCGGTCGCCCCTACAGGACCCTGTCGCCTCCTGGAGGCCAGAATTCATATGTTGCTTTATCTAAGCGAAGATCCAATAAAATCTATCCTGAAAAACTTTAGCGCTCTTTGCGTCCTTTGTGGTTAGACAAGCAGGGGGATGTTGATCGGCTACCTACTGGTGTGGATGGCGGCCGTGCTTTGGGCCAGCCTGGGACCATTATACAAGTTGCTGCTGGATCAGGGCATGCCGCCGCTGATGATCGTCGCCCTGCGCACCATCGGGGCGGCCATCATCCTAATCGGGTGGACCGTCGCACGGGAGCGCTCGTTGGCGGGGCTGCGCATCGCCCGCCGCGATGTACCGCTCATGCTGGCGTATGGGATCATCGGCATCACGTTCTTCTACGCGGCGTATGCGTACGCGATCCAGCTCACGGGCGTCGCTGTGGCCGTGGTATTGATGTATACCGCCCCGGTATGGGTGGCACTCATCGCCTGGAGGTTGGGCGAGGGGATAGGCATCCGACAGGTCATCGCTTTGATCGCGGCCCTCCTCGGGTGTGCGTTGGTCGCCGAGGCTTATGACCCGGCCGCGCTGCGATTGAACGCGGTCGGGGTGCTTTGGGGATTAGGGGCCGGCCTGGGCTACGGCCTGTATAGCATCTTCAACAAGATCGCGGTGAGCCGCTATGCCCCTCTGACGGTGCAATTCTATGGGTTCGCTATCGGGGGGATCCTGTTGATGGGGCTACAGGCGTCGAAGGGCCCCTCCGTGGCGCTGCGCTCGCCGCTCCTGTCTGGAGCCGTGGCGCTCTTGATGGTAGCCTGCACGTTAGGCGGCGGGCTGACCTATGCGATGAGCGTGCAGCGTATCCCCGTGAGCATCGCCAGCCTGTTGGCCACACTGGAGCCCGCGCTGGCCACGCTGTTTGGCTATGTGTTCTTCGGAGAGAGGCTGCGTCTGGGACAGTGGGTGGGGGCGGGGATGATCTTGGCCGTGGCGATCCTGCTGCGGCCGCGCGAGGAGGCACGAGAGCTCACGATGCCAGCCACCCGATGAAGAGGACGCCGATGGCGGCTATCGTCGCATACTCGAAGAGCACGCGCTTGGTCAGGCGTCTCAGCAAGGCGTGCTGGCCCAGGCCGACAATGAGATAGAAGAGGAGCAGCAGGAGGAGTCCCGCGATGTAACTGGTCGTCCGCCAGTAGTTGAGCGCCCACGTGGCCTCGCCCAGGATGGCGCCGGTGATGGCGGCGTAGAGGATGATGTCGCTGACCCGTTCCGAGAGGCCGCGCAGGAGCTCCAGGGCTAACAGGGCGCTAACGCTGGCAATCAACGTGGCGGATAACAGGCTGCGTACACGTGTCCGATATACGAGGAGGAACAATACCAGCGCGACGGTATAGGCGACGGCGTTCAGCGCGATGCGGGCCAGGCGATAACGGGGGTCATCCGGGGCGAGGGTGTGATAGATGGCGATCTCGGCGATGGCCAACAGCAGCCCGGCGAGGAGGATCTCGCCGACGACATAGGTGCGAGATGGCATCGCCGGCATGAGGATCTCCGCCAGCACAAGGATCGTCGCGGGCAAGCCCCAATGCATCCAGGTGTGCCTGAGGCGGACACGCAGCGCCAGCGGGTGGCTATGGATGACGGCCTCCGTGCCGCTGCAGGCGATGGCGGCCAGGATGATCGAGGTGATGACGACCTGATCGACAGCCAGGGTGATGGGTGAGCCCAAGACCCACCATGTGAAGCTCCACTCCGGCCAGCGCATCAACGAGCCCGCGGCGAGGGTGAACAAGGCTGCCCAGCTCATCACGCTGATACGGTCCTGGTAATCTAGTAGCTTGCTCAAGCAGGCCCTCCGCCACGGGTGTAGTCGATGAGAGATCATCGGAGTTGAGAGATTCTAATATGACGGCTAGCGATTTGTCAATCAACGGACAGATCCTCCTTGTGTTGATCGCCGCGCTTATCGGGTGGGCCGGGGCTGGCGTGATCAACGCGCTGGCCGATC
>DUEN01000096.1 GCA_011176545.1 Caldilineae bacterium
GCCAGTGCGGGGAAGCATCCCGCCCCGCTACGAGGTGGCGGAAGTGATCAACTTGCAGGAGGTGCGGGATGAGGCCCGGATGAGGCGAGGATGAACCCATCACGCCCCCTGGTCCGCGACCAACCGCCCCAGGAGGTCACGAACGGTAATGATGGGAATGCCCCGGTACTCGCCCAGGGCTAACAGATAGTGATCGCCGTTCACGATAAGGTCGGCCTGAGCATCCAGGGCGCAGGCCAATACCATCTCATCCATAGGATCATCAGGCACGGAGCCGGTGAGATCGACAAAACGTCTGATATCCATCCTTCCAACTGCTGATGACAGCGCGGCTCCCCCCGCCTAAAATGGCCTTAGAGCCTCAAAGGACACTCAGGAAACCCGTCGATGTGGCCGAGAAGAGGCGTTCGGGCCAAGATCGCAACACGTCGAGCGTTTTCCCTCTCACTCTCTCAAACTGTTGCCGTAGATGCAACACATCCCCTCCATCCTGGAAGCGAATTCCAGCGATGGAGGGGACACAATGGGCTTTTGGCGAAAGAAACGGCAGGAGTTCGACGAGATCGATCGTCTGATTCGCGAGAACCCTGGCATTCAACCGGCCGAAATCGCTCGCAGGCTGGGCGTGCATCGCTCGACGGTCCTGCGCCGGCTCCCCAGCATGGAGGAAGCCGGCTATCTCTACGCAGAGGATGAACGAGGCGGCCTGTGGCCCTTCAAACGCAGAAAGTGAGCGGAAATTCCCTCGAACATGCACGCCTGTTGCGGGATTTCGGCCCACGAGCCCGTATACTTGGAGCAGATAGCACCTCGTTGCAATGGAGGACAACAAGTGAACACAGTCATCGTACAGACACAAAAAGGGCCCGGATGCCTCGTCCAGGTCCTATGGTTCCTGTTCATCGGCTGGTGGGCCGGCCAGCTATGGATCGCCCTCGCCTGGCTGGCGATGCTCACCATCATCGGCATTCCGCTGGGCGTCAAGATGCTCAACCGGATCCCGAAAGTGATCGCGTTGCGCGAGAGCGAGAAGGCCATGACCGTCACCCGGGTGGGGGACGTGACGGTTGTTGCACCTGGCGGTGAAAAGCCCCAACGCAACCTCTTGCTTCGAGCGCTCTATTTCCTGTTCATCGGCTGGTGGCTCAGCGCCATCTGGATGGAAATCGCCTATCTGGCCTGCGTAACCCTGATCGGGATCCCACTGGGCTTCTGGATGTTCGACAAGGTCCCGGCGCTGGTCTCCCTGCGGCGCTGAGCATATGAGCCCGATCGACACGGCGGCTCCCACGGATCGATAGGAGGGTCTTGTGGAACGGGCAGCGAACAAGGCGGAACGGTTGCTTCAAATCGAGGCGCTGCTCCTCGCCCATCCCGAGGGGCTCACCCAGGCCGAGATCGCGCGGCGGCTGCACGTCCATCGGTCGACGATCTATCGTTACCTGCCGGACCTGACGAAGCGCTTCGCGGTGTATGAAGAAGACGGTCGCCTGTACATCGACCGCTCGGCTTATCTGGTCAGGGTCCGTCTCTCGCTGCACGAGGCGATGGTGTTGCACTTGGCGGCCCGCATGATGGCGACCCGCATGGACAAGCAGAACCCTCATGCGGCCGCCGCGTTGCGAAAGATAGGGATCGCGCTGGAGCGCCTGGCCCCCCGTATCAGCCGCCATCTGAAGTGTTCGGCCGAGATGATGGAAGACGTTGCCCAGCGGCATGACCCGCGCTACGTGCAGGTGCTGGAGACGCTAACCCTGGCCTGGGCGGAGGAACGCAAAGTGCGCGTCTGGCATCGGCACGAGAAGACGCAGCGCGTGTATGAGTACGTCTTCGCGCCCTATTTCGTTGAACCCTATCCCGTTGGCCAGACGACGCATGTCATTGGCTGGCGGGAGCCGCCGGGCGCGCTGCGCACCTTCAAGGTCGAGCGTATCGAGCGGGCGGAACTGTTGCACGAACGCTACACGATCCCTGATGACTTCGATCCCCGTGACCTGCTGGCGAACGCCTGGGGCATCTGGTACACGGAGGAGGAGCCGGTGGAGGTGGTGCTGCGGTTCCACCCGCGGGTGGTTCACCGGGTGAAAGAGACGCGCTGGCATCGTTCGGAGCAGTTGGAGGATCAGCCGGACGGTACATTGATCTGGCGGGCGCGCGTGGCCGAACCCCAGGAAATGGTCCCCTGGATTCGCGGCTGGGGCGCGGACGTGGAGGTGCTGGCACCGCAGGAATTGCGAGAGATGATGGCAGGCGAGGCCAAGGCGATGGCCGAGATCTACGGCTGGCATGTATCCTCCACGACATCTGAGGCGTCCTCCTCTACTTTGGACGATTTCTTCGGAGGCTGACCATGCCGCTCTACCCATATCAGGAGCAGGTGAAAGGACTTTTGCTCGCGGGAAAGTCCGTGGCACTACAAGCGCCGACCGGGTCCGGCAAGACGCGCGCGGCCCTCGCCCCCTTCATCGAGGCCTTCTTCGACCTCCCGGACGACGCCTTTCCCAAGCAATGCCTCTACAGTGTGCCCATGCGGGTCCTGGCAACGCAATTCGAGCGAGAGATCGGCGGGCTGGCGGAGAGGTACACCCGCATTCACCGCCGTCCACTGGATGTGCGCATCCAGACAGGCGAGCGGCCCGAGGATCCTGAACTCATGGGCGATCTCGTGTTCGCTACGCTGGACCAGGTGCTCAGCAGCGCGCTGGGCGTGCCTTACAGCCTCTCTGCAAGTCGAGCCAACGTGAACGTGGCCGCGGTGCTCGGCTCCTACCTGGTGTTCGACGAATTCCATCTCTTCCCACGCGAGGCAGCGCAGACTACGCTCCAGTTGCTGCGCTCCTTGAGGGATCTAGCCCCCTTCGTCTTGATGACGGCCACCTTCTCCCAGACTATGCTGGACGGCATCGCCGAGCTCCTGGGGGCTGAGATGATCGCCCTGCGGCTGGATGAGGTGGAGGGCATCGAGACCTCATGGGGAGAGAGGCCTCGTAAGACGCGTCGTTTCCATGTGATGGATCAAGTGCTCACGCCCCAGGCCGTGCGGGAGGCTCATGACCGGCGTACCCTGGTCGTCTGCAACACGGTAGACCGTGCGCTCGACCTGTACCGCGGCTTGGTGGCCGAAGGTTGTCGGCCCGTGCCCGTCACCGACGCCGCGCTGGAGCCCATTTACCGGCGTCTTCATCAGGCCCAGGGAGAAGAGCATCGGCAGTTGAAGGAGGAGGCCGTCGCTCTCCTGCGCGAGCGTCTCGAAGCGGACCCAAGCACGCCCCGGGTCCTGCTCCTGCATAGCCGCTTCGAGCGGCCTCACCGCCAGGTGAAGGAGGCCCTGATCCAGGCTTTGTGGAGCAAGGATGCGGTGCAAGGCGGCGGCCAACTCCCCTCCCTCATCGTAGTCGCCACACAGGTGGTGGAGGTCGGGCTGGACATCAGCAGCCAGGTGTTGCACACGGAGGTAGCCCCCGCGGCCAGCGTGTTCCAGCGGGCCGGACGCTGCGCCCGCTATCCGGGCGAACAGGGCCAGGTGTACGTCTACCGCGTGCCGGAGAAAGACGATGGCTCGCCCAACTACGCGCCCTACGGCAATTCCAGGGTAGAGATCGCCATCTGCGAGCGCACATGGGAGGCCCTACGTGAGCGCGACGGCGCGGTGCTGCACTTCGCGGAGGAGCAAGAAGTGGTCGACGCGGCCCACGGCGAAGCGGATCGAGCCATGCTTCAGGCCATGCGTGAGGACGAAGGCCGCATCTGGGAACTCATCACCGACGCGATGGTCTTCGGCGAGGCCAGCGCCCGCCCGGAGCTGATCCGCAGGGTGGACAGCCGCACCGTCATCGTCTACGACGCGCCAGACGACCTGACCGAGGAAAGCCCGTATCGCTACGCGGGCTTCTCCCTGTGGCACGGCACGCTACGTGGAAAGCTAAAAGCCATCCAGGCTCTGGCGGACGAGCTGGGGATTTGGGCGCTGCGCTATCCGGTAGCCGAGGCAGAAGAGGAGAGCCGCGTTCCCGTCGCCTACCGATGGCTGGACGTGGCTGATGCCAAACAGATAGGCGCCTCCCTCCTCTTCGCGGTTCACCCGCGGCTGGTGGCCTACGACGCGGAGCAGGGTTTTCGCCTGGCCGAGGTGGGAGACGGCGCGTACCGATCGCCCGAGGCCATGCGGCAGGGGAAGGGCCGGGATGAATACGGCTACGAACTGGAATCCTACACGGACCACATCCGGCGCATGATTCGCGCGTTCGAGGGCCAACAGCCCGCCTTTGGCGAGCCGGTAGGTGGGCAGCTACGCCATCGGCTGGCGTGGCTATCCCGGCGCTTCGCGGAGTTGGAAGGCGAGGGACGACTTCCCTTTGGTCTGCTGGAACGGGCCGTGCGCCTGGTCATCGCCCTGCATGACGTGGGCAAACTGGACAGACGGTGGCAACGATGGGCAGCGAAGTATCAGGAGGCGATCGGGGAGGATGTTCCTCCCTTCCTGGTGGTGCACACACATTACGATCCCGACAACCCGGAGCATAAGGCGGCACGATGGAAGGTGAAGGGGAAGCCCAAATCTCACGCGGGGGAGGGGGCGGTCGCCGCCTTGCCCCTCCTCATGAAGGCCCTAGGCGAGGAGGCCAGTGGAAAGCTATTCAGGGCCGCGGTGATGGCCATCGCCCGCCATCACAGTCCCCAGACGTACAAGGCGGACGCGTTCTCCCTGCATCCCCAGGCGAGGGCCACGGTGGTCGAGGCCCTGGCTGTAGCGGGCGGTGAGGAGTGGCGCCCCTGGGCGGATTGGCTGGTCCCTCAATTGCGGGAGCCGGTGGAGTTAGAGGGGAGGGCGTTCCTCGGCTATCCGCCGGAGGAGCATTGGCGATGGTGGTTTCTCTACTTCGTGCTGGCGCGCATCTTAAGGATTTGCGACGGCCTGTCCCAGGAAGCCCGATGATCCAAGCATTGAGCGGATGAGTGACATGAAGGGAGATCAACGAAGGCGATCCATTCGTCTGAGAGGATATGATTACAGACAACCGGGGGCGTATTTCGTGACCATTTGCGCCCATAGCCAGGAGTGCCTGTTCGGCGAGATCATAGACGGTGAAATGCGATTGAACGCGTATGGGGAAGTCGTCGAAGAAGAATGGCTACGATCAGCAGAGATCCGGAGCGAGATCGAATTGGATGCGTTCGTGGTGATGCCCAACCATCTGCATGGCATCGTGATCATCATGGACCATATTCACCTACAAAGTGATCCTATGGTAGGGGCGCACGGCCGTGCGCCTCTACGGCGAGAACCACGTTCGTTGGGTTCTTTCATCGCTGGGTTCAAATCCGCGGTTACGAAACGCATTAACAGCCTCCGGGGTACACCAGGCGCTCCGGTCTGGCAACGCAACTATTACGAACATATCATTCGCGATGAACATGATCTGGCGTGCATTCGTGAATATATCGCAACCAACCCACTGCGCTGGGATCAAGATACGGAGAACCCAATCCATAAAGAGCGAGACGATCTCGATCGTTGGCTCAAACGGCAGGTGAGGCGCTACACGCACAGAGGTACGACTCGCTCCATCCATGAGGAGGGATAGCTCATGTTCCAGGACATCTACTATATCCCCAAGCGAACGGGAACATATAGCGATGTGCTAGTCGCCTATGGCCTGGCGGCCTTGCTGAACAGGATCTTTCAACAGGTCAAGGGGCCGCATGAGACCTGGCGCATCACCCTGGAAGACGGCGGATCTCACTATCTGCTGCGGCTGAGCGAGCCCGTCCGGGAGGAGTGGCTGGATCGACTCTCCTTCTTCCGGTCCCCTGCATACTACCTGACGCGAAATGAGGCCGATCCGGTCCCGCCAGACACGAATGCGCGCGACGTGAGCGCGACCCGGGAACAGGTTAGGGCCTATAGAGAACAACGCCGCACACTACGCGGCGAAGGTGTACGAGGGAGCGAGCTGGAACAATGGTTGCAAGACCTGGAGCCGCCGCGGGATTGGGCCGTGGTAGTCTTTGCTGGCGAGGGCCGTATGCAGGCTGCATGGGCTGGAGGACGAGAGGGGAGCTATAACCGTGTGGTGAAACAATGGGTCCAATTGCGGCCCTTTTTCGCCGAGACTATCCGTGCCATCCTGGAGATGTTCTCGATTCCTGACCCTAGCTCAGAAACTTCGGTTGAGATATGGGCTAAGATCGCTCGAGAGGCAGGCTTACGCATGGCCGATACAGCGTCCCAGCTCCTGAATCCGCATCAGGGGAAAGGGCAGAACCAGCTGAAAGCTAACATGCTACGTATGGACAACATGAGTTGTCCCTGGCCGGAGGAATTCCTCAAGGCTGTAGGGCTATGGCACTGCATGGCTCCACGCCAGGTGATGGACTCCAACGACTGGAAGGTATACACCCTCGCGCCGTTGCGTCTCTCGTGGCGTATCCACGAGGAAGCGTTTCGAAAGTTCAACCAGTATCTCTGGCGCGAGCGAGGCCAGGCCACCAGCCTGAAGGCAGACATCACCAGCGTGCTCTTGTTCACGCGTGCCTGGCTGGATTACGTGGCCGCGGCCTCGCGTGACGAACTCTCTGTAATCCTGGCGGAGGCCGACATCGCGCCGGAACGGGCGGTCGCCGGGTTCCATGTGGCTCAGTTCAAGCTGCTCAGCCGCAACGCCTATACGATGGTCAACCTTTCCTTCCTCAACCTGCCCGCCTGGAGCGGCGACCTGCAGACGCGCGCCGATGTGACCTCCCTGCAACAGGTCATCGACGAGCATCTGGAGGTCATACGCAGGATCGACGAGGATCGTAGTGACGGTTTTGACCTGCTGCGTCGCTATCGTGATTTCGTGGCGGGCAACAAGTGGGACGCGTTCTTCGACTTCCTTGTCGGTTACAGTCACGAGCTCATGCGCCGCCTCAACGAAGGCGACCGCTGGGTGCCCATGTTCAGTCCATCCGGCTTAAGGAGGTTAATCATGGCGAGTCGAAAGGAGCTTCTACCCATCGTCCAAAATCCCGGCTTCCAAAATGTGGCCTACGCTATCCGACACAGCACGGTTATCCCGCAAAGCCGTAAGGCGCGCGGCCAGGAATTCCTCTACGAGATCCGCTACGGCCTGGGCGCAGAGCTGAAGCGTAAGGCCACCGTGCGCGATGAATTCATCGCGGCCCTGAGCGATTTCATGCATAGCTATAACCGGGAGAACGCGCAGGTTTTGGAGAATAGAAAACAGCAGATGCGTAGAGACTTACGCACCACCGACATCGAGGAAATCGTCAGGCTGGTGGATGAGTACGGCTCCGAGGTGGTGGCGAACTTGTTGGTAGCCTATGGGTACGCCCGGGAGCCGCGGGACGAAGAAGGGAATGGCGAGCAGGGAGCAGACAGCAATTAGCAGTTAGCAGTTAGCGCGGTTAAGAGAGCAATTTGTCCAAAATTCGAAATGAAAGGATTTTCGCAAGGAGGGAGTGTCATGACGGAACGAAAGCCGATCTACAGCTTGTCCATTTCCGGGCGCCTGACGCTGGAGATGCATTCTCTAAACAACGAAGGTGGCGAAGGCAATCAGACCATGACCCGCGTGGTGACCTTGGTGGACACCACCGGCGACGTGCACAAGGTCAACGCGATCAGCGGCGATATGTTCAAGCACATCCAGGCGGAGCACTTCTACCTCCTCGCGCGGGAACGCGAACTCCCGCTCTGCGTCGGGTGCCAGACCTTCCGATCCGACCGCATCCTGGGCGACACGGATTTCCTCAAGACGCTGCCCGATAAGGATGAAGACACGATCGACGCCCTTCTGAAGCATTGCGCGCTCGACGATATGGAGGGGACGCTCATCGCCCGTGGGGCGCGATCTATCCCGCGCAAGTCGGTAGCGGAGTTCAGTTGGGTGGTGGGCCTGCCCGACAAGGTGCGCACCGAGTCGTACTTCCACGTGCGCTACGCCTCCGAGCGCGGCGGTCCGGCCGAGGAGCGAGCGGAACAGCCCATCTTCCACCGCCCGGCCTCGTCGGGTATCTACGCCTCGGTGGCTACCTTCGAGCTGGCCCGCATCGGCTTTAACGATATCAGCCAGGCATACGCCATCGACGACGAGGAGCGCCAGCGACGATATCAGGCCTTCCTCGAGAGCGTGCTCTACACTTATATCGAGCCCAACGGCGCCATGCGCGGTACGCAAAACCCGCATATGCTGGCCTTCGAGGGCGTGGTGACCGTGAGCCATGCCGTGCTGCCCGCCCCGACCGTGAGCCCCCTGGCCGAGGACTACAGGGAGCAGGTCAAGCAGATCGTCGGCGCGCTGGACGACGCGGGCCGACTCACGGTCCATGAGTTCTCCAACATGGCGGAATTCGCCGCCATCATGCAGGACATCCTGAAAGAGACGCGTCCATATCGGCTCTTTCAGGAAAAGGGAGGATGAGCCATGCGCTGGCTCGTGGCGTACTACCAGCCGGTGAGCCTCTTCTCGCTCAAACAGGGCGAGGCCACCTCAACCGGCGGGAAGAGCCTGCTCGTGCCGACGCCCTTCGCCATCCGCATGGCCCTGCTGGACGCGGCCATCCGCACGCGCGGCGTGGAGGAGGGGTCAAAGACGTTCGATCATATCCGCTCACTGAAGCTCGCCCTGCGGCCTCCAGATCGGATCGCCGTGTCCAACTTGTTCACCAAGATCCTCAAGCCGGAGCGCAACCCGGAAGAGCGCGGACGCGCCATGCAACAGACTATCGCCTTCCGGGAGTATGTGCACCTGCAAGGGAGGCTGGGCCTGGCCTTCGGGGGCTCCCCTGAGCATCTGAGAGCGATCGCCCCCCTCCTGGCCCAGATCACTTATTTTGGCAAGCGAGGCTCCTTCTTCCAGCTCATGGGGCCGCCGGAGGAGATAGAGACGGAGGGAGAGGCGACGCCTGAAGGGTTCCTACCCCTTGTCGGTCCCAGCATTAACGGTGGGAACATGGAAGGGAGGATGCCGGCTAGCTTCCCCCTGGGCCTCATCCAGCGGCTGGACGATTGGGGGCCGGAGCTGACGTTCAACAAAGTGAATATCTACACTCAGGAGCGGATCCGCCTCCAGCGCGATCGCGTGCGTTACGACGTGATCCTACCCTACCGAATCACCCGATCCGGCCGCGGCTTCACTGTGTACGAGATGATCACATGAGTCGATGCGAGGCGAGGGGATCATCGTGATCTTGTGAGCCTCGATGAACCCCTCGCCCCCCGCTTCACGCTCCACGCAATCCGATCCGACAGGAGGATACCGATGACGAATTACGGACTCCCTCAGCTCACTAGCCATCACCTGCGCATCGAGGTGCGAGCACAGACGCCCCTCGCCTTCAATCGACAGCCGGGCGGACAACTGCGCGGCGCCCTCTTCGGCGTCCTCCGCCGTCACTATTGCCCGGCCCCAGATGACCCCGATCCCGGCCACTCGGCCGTGTGTCCCGTCTGCTGGCTCCTGGCCCGCGAGGACAGGGGCTGGTGGCGCGGCAATACCCCCGTCCGCCCCTACGCCATCGAACCGCCCCTGCCCGATCGTCACAACGGCCGCCCGCCCTTCCACTACAACCCGGGCGAGACCTTCTCCTTCGGCCTCACCCTCTTCGGCATGGCCGTCAACTTGCTCCCTTACCTGATCCTGGCCATCCCGGAAATGGGACGCGTCGGCGTGGGGCGCCGCCTGCCGGAAAACGATGGCCACCGGGGACGCTTTACCCTGATCAGCATCCGATGCGTCCATCCGCTCACCGGCGAGGAGCAGATCCTGCTGGGAGAAGGGGGAACGACGGTGCAGATGCCCACGCTGTCCGTGACCACGGGCGACGTGATCGCGGCGGCGGAACGACTGTTGGGCCAACTGAACGGCAGGTTGCGGCTGCGTTTCCTGACCCCCACCCGTATCGTGCGACGCGGCCAACTAGTCCACCGCCCGCTGTTCCGCCCCCTCTTCGGCCGGTTGGTGGACCGGATCGAGGGGCTAGCTCGCGAGTACGGGGACGTCAGCGGGGCCGATGCGAAGCCGGCCCTGGCCGCGGCCGAACACGTGGAGCTGGTCTGCGAGGACATTGTATGGGTCGATTTGTCCAGCCATTCCACGCGCACGGGCCGATCCACCCCCATCGGCGGGTTCACGGGTCGGGCCACCTACGCCGCGACCGACTGGAGCCTCCTCCTGCCCTGGCTCGTGTGGGGCACCCTCACACATGTGGGGAAGAACGCGGTGAAGGGGGAGGGGTGGTACCAAGTCGGCGAGTAAGCGAGTAAGCGAATCAGCGAGTCAGCGAGTCAGCGAGTCGGAATAGCGGATTGCGAATAGCGAATGGCGAACCTGTTGGGAGGGAGACATGACTTACGAAGAGTGGGAGACACAGGTAGCGCAAGATATCAAAAAAGGGCCTGTGTGGAAATTCTATGGATACCGAAAAGCCCTGTTCCTATATGATCTGGTGTGGAGCGACTGCGAGCACTGGCGCGGGGACCGTCGCGGTCACGCCATTATCGAACAAATCATCCGAAGCGCCGGATCTATCGGTGCGAACATTGAAGAGGGCTTCGGCCGTGGGTTCGGAAGAGATAACGCCCGCTTCCTCAAGATAGCCGTCGGCTCTGCTCGAGAGACACAAGGATGGTACTGGCGGGGACGCAAGTTATTACCACAGGACATTTACGAGCACCGCATTAGTCTCCTAAACGAGATCATCGCTCTCCTCATTACAGAGATCAATCGTCAACTCCGCTTCACATCTATGCCCTGACCGTCTCAATCCGTCATTCGCCATTCGCTACTCGCTATTCGCTACTCGCCATTCGCCAATCTCGGAGGCCACCATGCCCATCATCCAACATCTGATCGTCGAGGAATTCGGCACGTTCATCCGTAAACATTCCGGCCGGCTCCAGGTCGAGCGCCTGAAGACGGGAGAGAAGCTGGTTCAGGCGCCGTTGATCCATCTGAAGCAGGTCCTCATCGCCTCCAACGGCGTGAGCATCAGCGCGGACGCCGTGCGCGCTTGCGCGGAGGCGGGCATTCCCATCCACTTCATCAGCGGGACGGGGACCCCGTACGCCTCGCTGGTGTCCGTCGGCCTGGTGGGCACCGTGCAGACCCGTCGGGCGCAGATGATGGCTTACAACGACG
>DUEN01000097.1 GCA_011176545.1 Caldilineae bacterium
CCCGGCTGGTAGGCTTAAACGTGCCCGTGGCGACGGTACCTGAGGCGTTGGTCCTGCCGCCGACGCCCACACCCACGCCGACTCCCACACCCCAGGCCACACCGACGCCGCCTCCTCCGCCGCCGGAGGAGGAGCATCGCGAGCGGCGGCGCGAGCCCACACCGACCCCCACGCCGTTGCGGTGAGGTGGATGCGATGAGGCAGCGGCTTCTCTCAGCCTCACCCGGCAGCCAGATCCTCATCGGGGCGCTCCTGTTCCTGTTGCCGTTACTGGCGTGGCCCTGGGCGGCGCGCGATCGCGCGACAGGCTGGCAGGCGTCAGGACTCCGCGAGCATCGGGTGGTCCATCTCCAGGCTGAGGGAAGCGAAGGGCTCTCGCTGATCTATGCGGAGGCGGGGTCAGGCTTGTGGCGCACCGTCGATGGGGGGGTGTCCTGGATTCGCATTGACGGGGGATGGCCGCGCGATGGGATGGGGCGTTCCCGGCTGGCCGTATGGCGGGCGGCGCCAGCTCAAGGGCGAGTCCTCTACGTCCTCGCCTCATGGGGGGAGAGCGCCGCCATCTATCGCTCGCTGGACGGCGGCTCGACCTGGCAGCGCGGCGTCCTGTTGCCGATCGTGGCCGAACATCTGGCCATCTCCCCGCTGAACCCGGACCATGTGTACATCGCTGAGGGGCGACGGTATTGGGCCAGCGTCGATGGGGGCGTCACGTGGCATGAGCTATCCCCTCCAGGCGATGGGGAGGTGGTGGGGATCGCCGTGGGTTGGGATGCGTATCACACTCTCTACGCGGTCACCGCGGAGTCCGCATTGTGGCTGAGCGAGAACGGCGGGCTGAGCTGGACGCAGGGGATCAGGGCCCCGGGGAGGGCGCTGCGCATCGTGGCGCCGGCCGCCGATGGCCGCACGGTCTATTTGGTCGGAAAGGGAGGGTTTTACCGCAGCGAGGATAAGGGACACCACTGGCGCTCGTTGCCTCTGCCCTTCGGCAGGGAGATCACCGTCCTCGCCGTGGATCGTTTAGTGCCGCAGGTGGTCTACGCTGTGATCGATGACGGCCGGCTGATCCAAAGCATGGACGGCGGCGAGCGTTGGGAGATGCTGGCGCGGGGACCCGGTGGCACCCGTATCCTGGCGTTGAGCGTCTCGGGCGTTGACAGGACGCGACTCTACGCGGGGACTGAGACTGGTGTATGGGAACGGCCCGTGTCCCCGCCGCAGCCTACGCCGACGCCAAGCCCGACGCCGACGCCGACATATACACCCACACCCACCGTGACGCCGACGCCCACGCCAACCCCAACGCCCACCCTGACGCCGACGCCGACGTACACGCCGACGCCCTTGCCGACGCCTACGCCCCTGCCCACCCCGACGCCGACCGCGGCGGTATCCGAGGCGCCAGCGGCTCAGGAGCCCATCCAGCCGCCACCGCCGCCCGAGAGTTCGTCTAAAGACGAAGATGATGAGGGACGCGCGGAGAGGCAGAGGCGGCCGAACCCAACGCCTGCGCCTGCCTCTCCGACGCCCTTACCGACGCCTAAGCCTAGATGATGGGTATGCGAGAAGAAGGACGCGTCGATCCCTTGATGAGCGCCATACGCTATGAGCGGCGCATCGGCGTGCCGGCCCGCTGGGGGTTGGTCCTCCTGGGGCTGGCGATGGCTGCGTTGGGCCCCAACGCGCCGTTCGCGGGAGGGATGCCGCCGGAATTCCTGGCCTTCTTCGTCTTCGCCCTCGGCATGACGTGGGCTCTGGCGTTGCGCGAGGAGCCGCCTCGCTTCCCGAGGTTGACGCTGTGGGCGGCTTATCTGGTGGATACCGCGTACGTATCGTGTCTCATAGGTCGCTATGGGGGGCTGGCCAGCCCGCTTTACCTCCTTTATGGCCCGCTGGCCCTGCGCGCCGGGCTGTACCTTCCGGCGCTTACGGGTGTCCTGTGGGTCCCCTTCGGCTTCGGTCCCGCGTACGCGTTGACCCTGTTCCTCTCCGCCCGGGAGATCTCCTTCCTAGCTGATCCGCTGTTCCTGCAGCGCTATCTGCTCCTCCTGGCGTGGGTGATCGCGGCGACATGGGCGTCCAGGAAGCTGGCGGCGCAGCGGGAGCGGATCGAGGGGCTGCAGATAGCGCTGGCCGAGCAGGCCAAGGACCTGGAGCAGAAGGCTCAAGTCTTACAGCAGACCGCAGCCGACCTGGGCGATCGGGTGCTGGAGTTGCGATCGCTGCAGGATCTGGCCTTGACGCTCTCCTCCACGCTGCATCTGGAAGAGATCTTACGCCTGGTTGCCGATCGGCTGGCATCCATCCCGTCAGCCCAGGCCAGCGCGATCGGCCTATGGGATCCGGATCGCCGCGAGCTGTGGGGGATGTGCTCTGGGGGACGACCCTTCCGCCTCCCCATCAGGGAGGGCTCTATCCTCACCGAGGTGCTCATGGAAGGGCGCCCCCTCACCGTGTTGGATGACGCCATCCTGGAGGAGATGATATCCGACGACGAGCTGGGGGATGCCTGCCTCGTCGTGCCCCTCGTCGCCCGCAGCCAGCCCATCGGCGCTCTGTTCCTGACCGGATCGCCTGAGGGGGGCGCGTTCGACGAGAAGACGCGTCAGCTCGCCGTCGGCTTCGCCTATCTGGCGGCCACGGCCGTGGAGAACGCCCGCCTCTACGAGGACGTATGGGAGAAGAGCCGGGAGTTGGAGGCGGTGCTGCAGGGCATCGGCGATGGCGTGGTGGTGACGGATCGCAACGGCGCGTTGGTGCTGGTCAATCCGGTGGCGGCGCGCATCTTCGAGCTGGAGCAGACGCCGCCGTCGGGCGTCCCGCTGGCGTTGGCCGTCAAGCACGAGCCGTTCTTACGTCTGGTTGAGGAGACGTTGACCAAGGGGAGCGAGGAGATCCGGGATCTGGATCTGCCGGACGCGGATGGCCGCGTGCGCACCTACCAGGCGCTGGCGTCGCCCGTGCGCGACGCGGCTGGCGTGCCCGGCGGCGTGGTGACGGTGTTGCGCGATGTGACCGCGCAAAAAGAGCTGGAGCGGATGAAGTCCAACTTCCTCTCTGTGGTCAGCCATGAGTTGCGGACCCCGCTTCACTCCATCAAAGGGTTCGTGGAGATCATCCTGATGGGCAAGACGGGCCCCATCAACGATCTGCAGCAGGACTTCCTGACGACGGTCAAGGAGCAGACGATCGTCCTGCAGCGCCAGATCGACGACCTGCTGGAGTTCTCCCGGCTGGAGTCCGGGCAGATCCGGCTGCATGTGGAGCCCGTCCCTCTGGGGATCATCGCCAGGGGCGTGCAGGAGAAGCTGAAGCCGCTGGCGGAATCGGCCGGGTTGACCCTGATCAACCAGGTGCCCGACGATCTGCCTGCCGTGGATGGGGATCGCATGCGCCTGGAGCAGGTGTTGACGAACTTGGTGGAGAACGCGATCAAGTTCACACCCTCGGGCGGCCGGATCACGCTGAATGGACGAGACCTGGGAGAGATGGTGGAGATCAGCGTGCAGGACACGGGGATCGGCATCCCCGTATCGGAGCAGGAGCGCGTGTTCGATCGCTTTTACCAGGTTGACGGCGGGATGAACCGCATGTACAGGGGAACCGGGCTGGGGCTGACGATCTGTAAGCACATCGTTGAGCACCATCATGGGCAGATCTGGGTCGAATCGAATCCTCAGGTTCGGCCGGGTAGCACCTTTTACGTGAGGCTGCCCAAACGTTGGGTGGAAGGCGAGGAGGCCGCGCTGGATTTCTCCGCGTTGCCGCGGCATAATGGAACTGAAGGGAAGGCGTGAGCGCGTCGCATGAACGCCAGGCAATTGGTGATCATGCCGGCCTACAATGAGTCGGCGAACATCTCCAGGGTGCTGGCCGAGTTACGGGCCCATTTCCCAGACATGACATGCGTCGTCATCGACGATGGTTCGTCGGACGATACGGCTGAGCGGGCACGCCAGGCCGGCGCCGAGGTGATCCGGCTCCCCTGCAATATCGGGTATGGCGGCGCCGTCCAGACGGGCTTCCGCTACGCCGTGCGTCACGGGTACGATCTGGCGGTCCTGATGGACGCGGATGGCCAGCACGATCCGAAGAGCATCCCGGCGTTGTTGGCCCCGTTATTGGCCGGGGAGGCCGACGTGGTGATCGGTTCGCGCTTCCTGGGGACGCACACGTATCCCGTGGACCCGGCGCGACGCCTGACCATGTGGTTTTTCGCCGGGGTGGTGCAGCTTCTGACCGGCCAGCGGATCACAGACCCCACATCGGGGTTCCAGGCGCTCTCACGAGAGGCGCTGCGCTTCTTCGCCTATGATAATTATCCGTCCGACTTCCCGGACGCGGATGCGCTGCTGGCGTTGTTATATGCCGGATTTCGCGTGGTGGAGGTGCCGGTGACGATGCACGGCCGGCTATCTGGGGACTCCATGCACAACGCCTGGCGGGGCATTTACTACATCCTGCGGATGTCGTTGGCGCTCTTCATCCTGCTCCTGCGACGGAAGACGTTCATAAGAGCGCGAGAGTAAGGGCGAGGCATGCCTCGCTCCTATTATTGACCTTCGCATGGCGAAAGAAACATGCGGTCTTGTCATTCGTTTCGGATAAGCTTCTAGAATCGACGTAGAGACCGGATGACTTCATCTCATGTGCGAATTTCGTAGGGGTGACCTGCAGGTCGCCCCTACAGAGGTCCGTCGCTTCCTGAAGGCCAGGATTCATATGTTGCTTTATCTAGGCGAAGATCTATAGAATGGGCGGATTTGCAGGGGCGCACGGCTGTGCGCCCCTGCAAAGCACGCTTTTGGAGCTGAAGATTTCCAGAGAGCGAGTCGAGGAGGCCATGGGGAGTGATGAGGCAAGGTGAGTCGGGACGTAAGCGGGTTTTGCTGCTCAACCCACCCGGGGATCAGCTGTATCTCCGAGATCAGTATTGTAGCTCGGTGTCCAAGGCGTCCTATTACTGGCCGCCGATCGATCTCATCATGCTGAGCGGCTTCCTGGCGGAGCGCTACGAGGTGCGCGTCCTGGATGCTATCATCCGCCGGATGCCCAGAGAACGCTGCCTGGCCGAGATTGAGGCCTGGCGCCCCGATGTGGTCATCTTTCTCACCGGCATTGCCTCCTGGCCGGCCGATCTGGACTTCACTCGCCGGATCAAAGAGCGCACCGGCGCGCTGATCATCGGCATAGGGGGCATCCTTCTGTATGAAGGGGCCTCGCTCATGGAGGCTTACGACCATCTGGACGCGATCATCCTTGACTTCACCACGGGCGACGTGGTTGATTTCATCGAGGGAGCCGGCGATGGCGAGACCGAGCTGCCTAACTTGAGCTATCGACGGGATGGCCATGTGGTGCCGGGGCGCCGCCGCGAGGAGGGGCGCACGTTCGTGGTGCCGGTGCCTCGACATGAGATGTTCGACCTCCGCCGTTATCGGGTACCTCACGGCCGGCGGCGTCCGCTGACCAGCGTCCTGCTCTCCGACGGCTGTCCGTACTCTTGTTCTTTTTGTGTGGCCAGCCCCATGCGCTATCGCTATCGGCCATTGGATAACATCATGGCCGAGTTCGAGCACCTGGCGTCCATCGGCGTCAAGGAGATGTTCCTCAAGGACTTCACCTTTGGCGTGCGTAGGGACCTGACCATCGAGATGTGCGAGGAGATGATCCGTCGTAAGCTCGACCTGACGTGGATCGCCTCCTGCCGGGTGGACACGGTGGATCGCGAGATGCTGGAGGCTATGAAGCGGGCCGGGTGCCACACGATCCAGTTCGGCGTGGAGTCGGCCGACGAGGGGCTACTTCAGCAATATCACAAAAAGATCACCCTGGATCAGACGCGGCGAACCTTCGAGCTGTGTCGGGAGGTGGGCATCCGCACGCTGGCGCACTTCATCCTGGGGCTGCCGGGCGAGACGCGCGAGTCGATCATGCGGACGGTGGCCTATGCCAAGGAGCTGAAGTGCGATTACGCCTCCTTCAACGTGGTGATCCCTCAAGTGGGCACGGACTTGCGTCGCCTGGTGATCGAGAAGGGGTACTACAAGCCGGATGTGCAGACCTTCGATAGCGGGCGCTCCTTCCCGGTCGTGGAGACGGAGAAGTTGAGCCGCGATGAGCTGTGGGAGTATCGGAATCGGGCCATCCGGTCGTTCTATCTAGATCCAAAGTACATCTGGCGACGCGTGATCGGCGTTCGCACGTGGACGGAGTTCCGGAACCTGGTGGAGAACGGGATCGCCCTCCTGATGGGGGACAGCCCGGTCATCCTGGAAAGCTGATGCGGGACCTCGGAGGGATTTTGTGGCTACGCGCCCATTGGGTACGATTCAGGTCGATGTCGATGAGCTGTGGGTCTACTATGAGAGCATAGGCATCCCCTCCGACCGTGTGGTCGCCTCGCCTGTCTACACGGTCGGGGTTCCCCGGCTGCTTGATCTGTTCGAGCAGTATGAGATCCGCGCGACGTTCTTCGTGTGTGGGCGGGATCTGGAGCACCCGCTCCGGCGGGAGATCGCGCAGGAGATCGTCCAGCGCGGCCATGAGCTGGCGAATCACTCTTATTCCCACCCCATGGGTTTCGCCCGCCTGCAGGGTCGCGCGCTCAAGGCGGAGGTGATGGAGGCGGACGCGCGCATCGCCCAGATCTACGGGCGTCCGGTCTATGGCTTCCGGGCGCCCGGATACTCTCTGAATCCCGAGTTGTTACAGTTGCTGGAGCGGGCGGGCTATCTGTATGATGCCTCGCTGCTGCCAACTCCGTGGTCTTCGCTGATGCGCTGGGGGCAACGCTTGGTCTCGCAAGGGAACGTGGACACCGCGCATTACGGCAAATGGGCCTATGGCCGGGCTCCGCTGACGCCCTATCACCCGGATATGGAAGCGCCGGAGCGCCCAGGGGATGCGCGCCTTTGGGAGGTGCCGGTGACCACCATGCCCTGGGTGCGCATCCCCTTTCATAGCACGTTCGTCGCCACCTTCGGCTGGTGGCTGTTCCGCCTGGGCCTTGCTCTGTTGCGACGACGGGGCATCGGCATCCATTACCTGATCCACCCGGCCGAGCTGCTGGATCCAGTGCGGGACGCGCGGCTGAGCTGTTATCGTTTCCTGCACCTTCCCTGGTCGCAAAAACGCCCGCTCTACGAGGCGATCCTTCATCGCCTGACCGAGGCTTATCATCTGGTGCCGACGGCCGAGTACCTGGGCGAGCGTCTCCCGCTCGTCCCGGGGGAGGCGGAGCCCGTCGCTCCCATGGCCGAGAGAGAGGTGGTGTGATGGCGCTACGGACCCGTATCTTCCTGGTGATCCTGGGCCTGGCGGTGTTGGGTATCGTCATCAACCTGGTGCGCACCCGCAGGCTGCAGGAGCGGTTCGCGTTGTTATGGCTGCTGGCCGCCAGCGGGTTGGTGATCTCGCCGCTCATCATCGATTGGCTCGATCAGCTGGCCTATGCGCTGGGGTTCGACTACCCGCCCGGGCTGCTGCTCTTATTGGCGGTCATTGGTTTGCTCCTCATCTTGTTTCAATTCTCGCTCAACATCTCACGCTATCACGAGCAGATCAAAGTGCTGGCCCAGGAGGTCGCGCTGCTCCGCCACGATCTGGATAAGTTATCCCGGCGGGTGCAGTCGGCCGAGGGAGGGGACGGATGACCCCCTCCGTGCGCGTGGCCGAGCGGATCGGCGTCTGCGGCGTGCGTGAGGATACCCGCCGCCTAGCTGAGGTGGCCAGGCAGGCACCGCCGGGGCGCGCCCTGGACATGGGCACAGGCACTGGTTACGTCGCCATCTGGCTGGCCGCCCATGGCTGGGAGGTGGACGCGGTCGATATCAGCCCGCGGGCGCTGGAGCTCGCCCGTCAGAACGCCGCCGCTAACGAGGTCAACGTGCGCTTCTTCCAATCGGACCTGTTCTCGGCCGTGAACGGGCGCTATGACCTCATTGCCTTCAATCCGCCCATGCGCCCCGACGAGACGGAGCTCAGCCGGGTGGTCACAAGCATCCTGCGCCGGTCTGCGACGATCAGCGCGTTGCTCATGCGGCTCACCCACGGCAGGCTGGCCAGGCGACGGCTCCCCTTCCTGGTTCGTTTCGCCCGGGAGGCGCGAGAACACCTGACGCCTGGAGGGCGGTTACTGCTGGTCATCGGCCGGGATGAGGCTGAATCGCTGGTGGATCGGCTGCCGGGTGCCCGCGTGGCCGGGTTCACCCCGCTGCGTACGATCCCCCGGCTGGGCATCGCCGAGATACGCTTTGACGAGGAGAGGACGCCATGAACGACTGGAGGTCCCTGGCCCGACGATGGGCATGGCCCGTGATCGCCGTCGTCATCGGGCTGGCCGTCCGCATCGTATGGGCCCAGGCTGATCGAGTGGTTTGGGGCGATGAGCCCTTCTACCTGTGGCTAGGGCAGAGCTGGCTCACGGGGCACGGGTATCAGTTCTTCGGTTATTCGGGTACCCATTTCTCCCCCCTGTTCCCGCTGATCGCCGGAGGGTTGGGGTTACTGCTGGGCGATCTGGAGCGTGGTAGCTTGGTCGTCTACGTCATCACCGGCGCGTTGTTGGCGCTCCCCCTGTACGGCATCGCCCGGCGAGTGCACGGGGAGCAGGCGGCCGCGTTGGCGGCGCTGATCGCCGCCGTTTATCCGGCGTTGACGGCCGGCGTCCTCTTCTGGGGGACGATGACCGAGCCGCTCTTTTTATTGTGTGCTGCCGTTGGGATATATGGGCTGGTGCGGGCGACGCAGGAGGGCGGCTTGGGGGCCTGGGCGATGGCCGCCATCGCCTTCGGGCTGGCCTACCTCACCCGTACCGAGGGATTGCTGTACTTCCTCGTCGGACTGGCGGCGTGGGTCATCCTGACATGGGGGCGGCCGGTCTCGCTGCAGCGCTGGCTGGCGGGGGTGGGCCTGTATGTGGTCCTCTTCGCCGTGATCATCCTCCCTTATGTCATCTATCTCCATCAGGCGACGGGCGTGTGGCAACTGGCCGAGGAGGCGGGGGCCGCGTTCGACACGACGACAGGGCTGGCCTATCAGGATCCGGCCGCGTTCGACAAGGCGACCTGGCGGCTGGATCGCTCGGGGAAAGAGGTGTACCTGTTCTCGCCCGAGAGCGATAGGGTGAGCTTCCTGGACTCGGTGAGGGCGAACCCGCGCGGGTTCCTGCGTCGGGTACGCCGCAACTTGCGGGACCTGCGCGATACCCTGTTCACCCCGAAGCTGGTGCCCTGGGCCATGGTCGGATTGGTGGCGCTGGGGCTGTTCAGCCGGCCGTGGGATCGCCGACGGTTGCGTGGGGAATTGCTCCTCATCGGGGCGTTGGCGCCGCCCCTCTCCTTCGTGCTCTTCTTCATCCAGGAGCGGTACCTGGCGGGGATGCTGCTCCCGATCATGCTGTGGGCGGCGATGGGGACCCTCGCGTTGGGGGACTGGCTGCGCGATTCCATCGCCCAGTTGTGTGAACGATGGGGGCGCTGGCGGGAGTGGCGCTGGTTACCGGCCGTTCTGGTGCTCCTCATCCTGTGGCTGATGGCCCCTCAGGTGGCCGCGTTGCAGCAGCGGACGCATTCGTTTCAACGGACGCATAAGACGGCGGGGTACTGGCTGCGTGATCACGGGGTGACGGCCGAGGATGTGGTGATGTGCCGATATCCGGCCATCGCCTTCCACGCGGGCGCGGCGTGGGCGGCCACGCCGGCGGAGGAGTGGCCCTGGGTCTTGCGATACGCCCGGGCGCGCGGCGCGGATTATCTGGTGGTCGATCAGTGGGAGGTGGAACGGCTGCGGCCGCAGCTCCGCTTCCTCCTGGACCCGGCTCAAGCGCCGCCTGAGCTGGAGCACCTGGCGACCCTGCGCGGCGGAGTGGGGCCGGTCGTCATCTATCGGCTGAGGGTGGCTCAGTGAGACGGACGTGGGCTATCGCCGCGGCGATCATCCTCCTGGCCCTGCTCTGTCGATTGCCGTGGGCCCTTCAGCCGCGTACCGTCCGTTGGGATGAGCCGGATTTCCTCATCCTGGCGCGGCATGTGTTACGGGGGGAGGGGTACCAGGTCTTCGGGGTCCCGGAGCTGATCTGGCCGCCCGGCGCGCCGGCGTTCGCGGCGATCTCGCTGGCGGTCGGGGTACCCATAGAGCAGGCGTTGGCTCTTTGGCATGCCGTGGCGGGGGCGCTCGCCTGTGGGCTGCTATACGGGCTCAGCCGGGAGGTCACCGGCGATGGCCGTGTGGCAGCCATCGCCGGGTTGTTGGCCGCGACGTCGCCCGCTCTGGCCGTGCGGCCGCTGTATTGGGGCAGCCTGACCGAGTCGATCTTCTTGGCGTTTTGGCTGACCGGCCTGTGGGCGACGTGGCGTCTATTGAATGGAGAAAGATGGCCGGCGGGATTGACCGCGGGCGTCGCGTTCGCCGTCGCCTATCTCACCCGGCCCGAGGGGCTCATCTGGTGGGGCGGCTTCCTCGTGTTGGGAGTAGGGCTGGCTGTGTGGCGACGGAAGGGATGGCGGGCGCTTTCATGCTACGCTCTCTCCTTTCTGATCCTTATCGCGCCCTATCTGTTCTATCTCTATCACCATACGGGCCGCCTGATGCTCAGCGGGAAGCTGGGCATCACGATCGTGCTGGGGATGCGGGTGACGGAACTGGGCAGCGGCCTCGGGCATGACTACGCCGCCGCGCTGGATAGCACCGGCAAAGAGATCATCTGGCTCTCGCCGGAGCGCTTCGAGATCAGCCTGTGGGATGTGATACGGGCCGACCCGCGCGGGGCGCTGCGCAGGCTCCGACGCAACCTCTTCAGGGCGTGGAACATCCTTCCCGACCCCTTGCTCGGCCTAGCGGTGATCGGCCTGATCGGGCTGGGGCTTTGGGGGCGGCCGTGGGACCGTCGGCGCTGGATAAGGGAGGGCTTCCTGTTCGCGGCGATCGCGCCGTTGGGGATCGTCCCCTTCTTCCATGTGCAGCCGCGACTGTTGGTGCCCCTCATACCCATCGTGTTGATCTGGGCCGCGCGAGGCGTCCTGCACGTCGCAAGCTGGGCTGAT
>DUEN01000098.1 GCA_011176545.1 Caldilineae bacterium
TCGTCCGGCCCACAGCGCGGCACATAAGGCCAGCCAGGCCAGCATCTCGTAGATCTGCACCGGATGTCGCCGTTCGTCCCAGAGCGAGACAGCCCAGGGGACGTCCGTCACCGCGCCGAACGCGTCGCCGCTGAGGAAGTTCCCCAGGCTGACCAGTGCCAGGGCCAGGGCGATGCCCGGAGCTATGCTATCTAGCACTTCCACGCGCCACAGGCGGACCTGGGTGAGATAAACCACCGCGACCATCGCGCCGATCGCCAGCGCGGGCAGCGGCGCGATGGTGCCCGGTGTCAGGGAGAAGATCGCCCCAGGATCCTGGCGGTACGCCGACCAGTGCTGGAGCGCGTAGGCCAGGCGCCCACCTATCAGCCCCGCGACGGCCCCGAGGAATCCCGCGTTCCACAGGGCGTCGCCGTCGAAGCCGCGGCGGGCGGCCTCGCGGCCGGCGAGCCAGAGCCCAGCGTAGAGCGCCACGAGCAGCATCAGCGGGCGGGTGGGCAGTGCCGCCGGCCCGATTTGAATGACTGGTGCCATGTCTCTCTACTCCTCGAGCAGGGCTTCGACCTTGCTTCGTAGCAGCGCTTCGCTCATGGGGCCGCCGATCACCATATCGCGAATCACGCCTCCTCTGTCGATGAAATAGGTCGTGGGATAGGCGCGCACGCGATATAACCGGGCGACCTCCCCGCGTGTGTCCAAAACGACGGGGAAGGTCAGGTTGAGCGACTCCAGGAACTCTCGGACCCGATCGGCTGGTTCCATTTGATTGACTCCTAAAACCACCAAACCATCCCTGACCCGATCTCGATAGACTTCTTCCAGGGTGGGCATCTCCTCCCGGCAGGGGGGACACCACGTTGCCCAGAAGTTAAGGATGACTACCTGTCCCTGGTAGTCGCTCAGAGAGACGGGATCGCCATCCAGGTTGTTCAGGGTGAAATCTGGCGCCAAGAAATCAACACGGGCTCCACGGCCGATCATAGGGGTTCCTGATTGCGCCCGACTCATCTCGATCCAGAGGCCCCCCAAGAGGGCCACCGCGACGATCAATATCCAGCGTCCCCATCCCTTCCTATCCATATGTTCCTCTCCTGTGCCTGTGGGGTAGCACCACATTAAATCGTGAAGAGCATGTAGGGCGGGCTTCTTACCCGCCATCTTATGGCCGGTATGGAAACCGGCCCCACATGTTGTGTTCTTGATCATAATCATACAGATATGGCGCTTTTGCAGTAACCACGGTTAAACGTGGAGCTACCGCCTGTGGGGGAGATGCGAATTATACCTCTTAGCGGAGGTGGGCACCAATCTTACCTGAAGCTATCATCACTTCGGCATACCCACGCTGTGCCGCTGAACGATTACCTAAATAGTGTTGGCCTTTGTCGGGGTTAATGGTATCATGCGGTGACGGTTCCGATCGGCGTGGTTTACCCCGGAGGTGCCCATGTCTCCACAAGTATGGCCCGGCGTTGACGTGCTCCTCAAGGAGCGTCTCGACCTGCTGCGAGGCAGGCGAGTGGCGCTGCTCACTAACCCCAGCGGTGTGGCCGCGAGTCTGGAGAGCACGTTAGAGATCTTTTATGCACATCCCGATATCAATCTGGTGGCGCTGTTCAGCCCGGAGCACGGGCTTTATGGGGCGGCCGCGGACGCCGCTTCCATCCCATCAGGAGTGGACCCATACACCGGATTACCCGTTCATAGCCTCTACGGGGAGACGCGGTATCCCACGAGGGAGATGCTGGAGGATATCGACTGCATTGTCGTCGATCTGCAGGACGTCGGCGTGCGCTTCTACACGTACCTGTGGACGATGACATATGTCATGGAGGCGGCCGCGGAGGCAGGGCTCCCCGTGATCATCCTCGACCGCCCGAACCCCTTGGGGGGACGGCGTGTGGAAGGCCCCATGTTGGAGCCCGGCTTCGATTCGTTCGTAGGGCGCTGGCCGATCCCGTTGCGCCATGGGATGACCTTGGGGGAGCTGGCCCGCTATTTCAACGGCACCCGAGACATGGGTGTGGATCTGACCGTGGTTCCGATGCGGGGATGGCGTCGCGGCCTGTGGTGGCATCAGACGGGCCTGGCCTGGGTGCCGCCGTCTCCGGGGATGCCCTCGCTGAACGCCGTATGGGCCTATCCAGGCACCTGCTTCCTGGAGGGGACGAATCTCTCCGAGGGACGTGGCACGGCCTTACCCTTCCAGATCACGGGGGCGCCCTGGGTCGACGGCGAGGGCGGCCCCACCGCGTGGGACCTGGCGAGGACGCTGAACGAACTCGGCCTGCCCGGCGTGCGCTTCCGCCCCACCCGTTTCACCCCCTGCGCCGGGAAATGGGCCGATCAGCCATGTGCGGGCATCCAGGTCCACGTGTTGGACCTGGACCGGTACAAACCGATTCAGGCGGGGCTCCACATCATCGCCACGGTGCGGAAGATGTATCCGGAGCGCTTCGCTTGGCGGCCGACCAGCTGGGAGGGGCGGCCACCTCACTTCGACCTGCTGGCGGGCAACGCCTGGATCCGAGAGGCGCTGGAGGCGGGCGAATCCGTGGAGTCCATCGCCTCCCGATGGGGGGAGGACGTCCGCGCCTTCATCGAGGCCCGACAGCCGTTTCTGATCTATCCTGATTGAGGGAGTCTTCCTGTTCTGTGTTGATGAAGGTGCAACGCACCTTTGCCCGCCACAAAAGCGCCCTGATGGCAGTTACAGAGTGGGGTGAGGTAGCAGCATCATATGTCCGATGTAGAGGTGCGTTGCACCTCATTTGGGGTACCGACTTTCAAGCGGTAGACCACCAGAGGGTGATCGGACACTGTAAAGGGTACCACTCATAATCAGCATACACGACAAAAACGCGGGTATGCATACGTTGTTGTCATTGTTATTGTGGGCGCACGGCCGTGCCCCTTACAAGACACGCCTTTTATGAACGACGAGCACAACTTGTTCCTGACGGGAGAGAGGCATGGCACTCCGCAAACGCTGGGTCTTCAAGACGACGCCGGATATCCCATCCTGTCACTGCGCGACGTTGCTGTCCCTGCCCGATGGGGAGCTCCTGTGCGCCTGGTACGCGGGCTCCCGCGAGGGGGCCCGTGACGTGGCCATCTACGGTGCTCGATTACAGCCTGGATCGGAGGCGTGGTCGCCCGCGGAGGTGATCGCCGATACCCCAGGCTTCTCCGATGGGAACCCCGTCCTCTTCCTCGATGGACACGGCCGGCTGCAGCTATGGTTCGTCACCATCCACGGCCGCTGGTGGAGTGAGGCGCGCGTGAAGCGCCGGATCTCCACGGATGGCGGCCACACATGGGGGCCGGTGGAGATCATCCACGAGCCGTATGGGTGGATGACCCGGAGCAAGCCCATTGTCCTGGACAACGGCGATCTGCTGTTGCCCATGTACTACGAGACGCCTGAGGAGACGCAGTGGGAGTCTTTCGTGCTCATCAGCCAGGATGACGGTGATACATGGCAACCCTACGGGCATATCACGAGTCCAACGGGCAACATCCACCCGACGGTCGTGCAACGCTCTGACGGGGAGCTGTTGATGATCATGCGGACAGGCGGTCCTGGCGGCCATCTGTGGCAATCGCGATCGGGGGATCACGGGCGCACCTGGTCGCCGGCGGAGCCGGTAGATCTGCCCAATCCTAACTCCGGGATCGACATGATCAGGTTGCGCTCTGGCCGGCTCCTGCTGGTCTACAACCACAGCTCTCAACATCGCACCCCTCTTTCCCTGGCCTTGTCTGAGGATGAGGGGAGAACCTGGCGTCCGAGGGTGCTCGATGTGGAGACGGCGGAGGGGGAGTTCTCCTACCCCGTTGTTATCCAGACGGAGGACGGCCTGATCCATATCGCGTACACGTATCGGCGTACGGCTATCGCCCACGTGACGTTATCGGAGGAAGATCTGCCTCATGGATGAGTGCATCTTCTGTCGCATCGCGCGCGGGGAAGCCCGAGCCAGCGTGGTCGCTCGATCCTCACGAGCGATGGCTTTCATGGATATCGCCCCGGTTGCGGCGGGACATGTGCTCATCATCCCCACGGCGCACGTCGCCGATATCTACGAGCTGAGCGATGAAGACGCCGCCGCGGTCATGCAGATGGCGGTTCGGGTGGCGCGGGCGTTATGGGCGGCCTTCGCGCCCGCGGGGCTCAACCTGATCAGCTCCAATGGGCGGGCCGCTGGTCAGGATGTCTTTCACTTTCACCTTCATTTGGTACCGCGGGTTCCAGGGGACGGGATACGATTTCGCTGGCCCCACTCCGACCGCCCGGACAGGGATGAGCTGGACGCCCTGGCCCGGGAGATCCGATCGCACCTGGAGATAGCCTCATGAGCTGGGAGGAGGTAAACCGGCTTCTCGAGGCGAGTGTTGGGCGGGTTGCGCCCGCCATCGTGCTGCATGTGCGCCATCGGGATCGGATTGCGTTCGAGGCCGCCCACGGCGTCCTAGATCCCGAGCTAGGGGGATCGGAGCGCGGCCAGCTTCCGGTGCCATCGGATGCGTTGTTCGACCTGGCCTCCGTCACCAAGCTGTTCACGGCGACGGCGTTCATGCGGCTGGTGGAGCGGGGAGACGTCCGCCTTGACCAGGCCATCGCCGACGTCATCCCAGAATTCGCGGGGGGGCGTCCCATCGGCGGCGCCGAGGATCCCATCTCTAAGCAGCCGATCCCGCCGGAGTCTACCTTCCTCGGGGAGGAGGTGGACGCGAGCCGGGTCACGTTCTGGCATCTGTTGACCCACACCTCTGGATTGGCCGCCTGGCGGAGCGTTTACCGAGCAGTCGGGCCGCCGCCACCGCCGCCCGATCAGCCTATGGGGCGGCCGACCGTGGAGGAGCGTATTCGTCGGGGGATCCAGGCGATCTGTGCCTATCCATTCCTTTACCCGCCGGGTGAGCGCCTGGTGTACAGCGATCTGGGGCTCATCCTGCTCGGAGAGTCCGTAGCCCGGCTGACGGACCGGCGGCTGGATGAGGCGATACGGGCCCTGGTGCTGGATCCCTTGGAGATGTCCGACGCCGGTTTTCGTCCCCTGGATATGCCGGATCGGGCGGAGGTATCCCGTTGCGTGCCGACGGAATGGTGCGCGTGGCGGCGTCGTCGCCTGCGGGGCGAGGTGCACGATGAGAACGCGGCCGGGTTGGGAGGCGTGGCGGGCCACGCGGGGCTATTCGCCACGGCGGCGCAGGTAGCCCGGCTGGGACAGCTTTATCTGAACGAAGGGCGATGGCGGGGCGAGCAGATCCTCTCCCCGAAGACGGTGCAGGAGATGACGCGCGAGCAGGCGCGATTTGAGAATGAGGCTCGTGGCCTGGGATGGATGCGCCGCTCGAAGGAGGGTTCCTCCAGCGGACAGCTCTTCAGGCCCGAGAGCTTCGGACACACCGGCTACACCGGCACCTCGCTGTGGGTCGATCCCGACCGTCAGTTGGCAGTGAGCCTAATGACGAATCGAGTATATTACGGACGTGACCCGGAGGCGATCGCGGGCTTCCGGCCAGCCGTGCATGACGCGGTCGTGCGGGCGATCGAACGCTCTTAAGGTGACCGGCATCTCCGAGGCGCCGGTGACCTCGGGAGGTGTGAGAGGAGCGAGCATGCCTGCCAAAATCCCAGTGCAGATCCGTCCCATGACCTTGGAGGATGTGCCCGCGCTGGCGCGGTTTATCGCCGAGACCCCTCTCTGGCAACGTTATCGCGTTTCCGAGGAGGGGGCTCGGAGGACGCTAGAGAGGGGCCTATCCCGGGGCGAGGGGCTGTACGTGGCCGTGGTGGACGGACAGGTGGCCGGGTTCATCTGGTTCCTGGTGCAGGGTGCCTTCGCCCACAGCGGCTATATCCGGCTCATCGGCGTGCTGCCGGCATTTAGCGGCCAGGGGATTGGCGCGCGGCTCATGGCCGCGGCCGAGGCTGTGATCCGGCGCGAGGCGCATTCGGTGTTCCTGCTGACTTCGGACTTTAACGAGGCCGCGCAGGCCTTCTACCGGCGGCTGGGGTATCAGCAGGTCGGCGCGATCCCCGACTATATCCTGCCGGGCGTGGCCGAGCTGATCTTCTACAAGCGGCTGTGGTGAGCGGCGATGATCGTGGTGGGGTTGATGTCGGGCACCTCGGCAGATGGCATCGATGCGGCGGTGGTGGAGATCACTGGCGTATCGCCACATCTGGAAGTGCGGATGCTGGCCTTTCGGTCCACGGCGTGGCCCTCTGAGATGCGCCGTCGGATCTTGAGGGCCTGTCAGCCGGGCCAGGCGGGGGCTGACGAGCTCTGTCGCCTGAACTTCGATCTCGGGGAGGCGTTCGCCCGAGCGGCGTTGGATGCCATCGCGGCCGCGGGTTTGGAGCCGGATCAGGTGGATCTGATCGGGTCGCATGGGCAGACGGTGTGGCACGAGGTCGATCGGGAGGGGCGGGTGCACTCCACGCTCCAGCTGGGGGAGGCGGCGGTCATCGCCGAGCGCACCGGCGTGCCCACGGTCAGCGATTTCCGGGCCCGGGACGTGGCCGCCGGAGGCCAGGGCGCGCCGCTGATCGCCTATGTGGACTGGTTGCTCTTGAGGCATCCCACCCGCGCGCGTGCGATACAGAACATCGGCGGGATCGCGAACGTGACCTATCTGCCGCCGGGCGATGATCCGGACGGCGTGCTGGCGTTCGATACGGGGCCGGGGAACATGTTGATCGACGCGGCGGCCGCGCGAGCCACGGAAGGCGCGCTTACGTTCGATCAGGATGGGGAACTGGCCGCTCGCGGCCGGGTCGATGAGGCGCTGGTGTCGGAATGGCTGGCTCACCCCTACTTTCGACGACCTCCGCCCAAGTCAACCGGACGCGAGCTGTTCGGTGAGGTTTTCTTTGATTCCGCGTGGGCGCGGGCTCGGGCCCGAGGACTAGAGCCCGCCGACATCGTGGCATCGCTCACCGCGCTGACGGCGCGTAGCATCGCTGACGCGTACCGCCGCTTCCTCCCACGTCCCGTAGAGGAGGTGATCGTCGGCGGAGGTGGCGCGCGCAACCCGGCGCTGATGCGCATGTTGCGCCAGGCGTTGGCGCCAGCGCGGGTGATGACCCATGAGGATCTCGGCATGGATTCGGACGCCAAGGAGGCCATCGCCTTCGCCGTGCTGGCTTATGAGACGTGGCACGGGCGGCCGGGGAACCTCCCCTCTGTCACGGGCGCCCGCCGACGGGTGATCCTGGGACAGATCACGCCCGGCGCGAGGGAGGGATCTCGTGGCTGAGCGTTTCGTCATCGGCGTGGACGGGGGTGGCACAAAGACGGAGGCGGTGGTGATGGACGAGGCCCACCGTGTGCGCGGCCGTGGGGTGGGGCCCTCGTCTAATTATCACGACGTCGGGTCGGAGGCAGCCGAGGCCGCGCTCCACGAGGCGATCGACCAAGCGCTGGCCGATGCGCGTGTGTCCCCCGAGGCTGTGGCCGGCATCTGCCTTTGCATGGCCGGGGTGGACCGCCCCGCCGATCGCGCCCTGGTGAGCGAGCTGGCGCGACGTATCCATCCTTTTCCACGTGTGTTGGTACATAACGACGCCGTCGCCGCACTGGCCGCCGGGACCGGCAGGTTGCTGGGCGTCGTGGTGATCGCCGGCACCGGCACCATCGCCTATGGGGTGGACCGTCACGGCCGGACCGCGCGGGCGGCCGGATGGGGCGCGCTCCTGGCAGATTACGGAAGCGGGTTCTGGATCGGGCTGGAAGCGTTACATGCTGTCGTCCGCGCGGCGGATGGACGCGGGCAACCGACGATGCTAGTAGAGCGCATGCTGGCTCATCTGAACCTGAAGGACGTGCCCGATCTGGTGCCGTGGACCTATCGCCATCCCATCACATGGGGGCGGTTCGCCGCGCTGGCCCCCCTGGTGGTCGAGGCCGCCGACGCCGGTGATGAAGTGGCCCGCGATATCCTGCATCGGGCGGGATGCCACCTGGCTGAGTCGGCGTTGGCGGTCATCCGACGCCTGCATTTGCAGGCGGAAGCCTTCGATTTGGTGCTGTCCGGCTCGGTCTGGCGGGCGGGCGAGTGGGTGTGTGCGCCGATGCGTGAGGCCGTATTGGCCGAGGCGCCTCAAGCGCGCTTTATTACCCCAACGCGGCCTCCGGTGGAAGGGGCCGCGTTGCTGGCGTGGGAGGAGATCCATCGTGCATGAACTGGAGGACACGCAGTGGGTGACGGAGGCCCGCAATCCGGCCTCCATGGATCTGGACCAACGGGACAGCCTGGGGATCGTCACACTGATGAACCAGGAGGACGCCCGGGTGGCCGAAGCCGTGCGGGCCGAGTTGCCGAAGATCGCCCGGGCGGTGGATCTGATCGTCGAACGTCTGTCCCAAGGTGGGCGGCTATTGTACTTCGGCGCGGGGACCAGTGGACGCCTGGGCATCCTGGATGCCACGGAGTGTCCGCCCACCTTCAGCGCGCCGCCGGAACAGGTACAGGGATTCATCGCTGGTGGCTCCGCCGCGCTCACTCGATCCATCGAGGGGGCCGAGGATGATATGGAGGCGGGCATGGTCGCGGCGCGAGAGGAGGCGCGAGTGAGCTCCCGGGATGCCGTCGTGGGGATCGCGGCCAGCGGGCGGACCCCCTGGGTGATCGGCGCGCTGCGCGCATCTCGAGAGGCGGGAGCCCTCACCATCGGGCTCGTATGCAATCCGGCGACGCCCATCCACCAGGAGGTGGATATATGTATCGCCCCCGTGCCCGGCCCCGAGGTGCTCACGGGATCCACCCGGCTGAAGGCGGGCACCGCCCAGAAGATGGTTCTCAATATGTTGAGCACGGCGACCATGGTGCGGCTGGGCAAGGTATATAGCAATCTGATGGTGGATGTGCAGCCGACGAACAGTAAGCTGCGCGCCCGGGCTGTGCGCATCCTGAAGGTGGCCGCGGGCGTGGAGGAGACCCAGGCGCGAGCCTTGTTGGAGGCCAGCGGCTGGGAGGTGAAGACGGCGTTGGTGATGGCGCTCGCGGGGGTGGAGGCTGAGGAGGCGCGGCGGCGGCTAGCCGCGGCTAAGGGGCACGTGCGGCGCGCGGTGGAGAGTAAAACGTAAAGCGTAAAGGGTATAACGTAAGGCGTAAAACGTAAGAGGTGAGGGGGACGATGCCGGAGCTGATCACGTTGGGTGAGACGATGATCCTGTTCAGCCCGGAGGCGGACGGGCCGTTACGCTATGTTGATCGGTTTCAGCGGCGGGCGGCGGGCGCGGAGAGCAACGTGGCCATCGCCGTCACCCGGCTGGGGCATTCGGCTGGGTGGATCAGCCGGCTGGGCGATGATGAGTTCGGCCGCTATATTTTAATGTCCCTACGTGGGGAAGGTGTGGACGTATCCCAGGTGCGCATGGATCCAGATCATCCGACGGGGGTGATGTTCCGCGAGCGGGGGCTGATGGGGCGCGTGGAGGTGATTTATTATCGCCGCGGCTCGGCTGCCAGCCATCTGGGCCCAGATGACTTGGATGTCGCTTACTTTCGGAGCGCCCGCCTGCTGCATCTGACGGGGATCACGCCAGCGCTGAGCGCGAGCTGTCGGGAGGCCGTCTATCGGGCCATCGAGCTAGCCAGGGGTGCAGGGCTTACCATCTCGTTCGATCCCAACCTGCGCTTGAAGCTATGGTCGCTGGAGGAAGCGCGAGTCGTGCTTCGAGATCTGACCGCGCGGGCAGACATGGTGCTGGTAGGCCTGGAGGAGGGGGAGGCGATCTTCGATTGTCAGGGCGAGGAGGCGGTGGCCTCCGCTATCCTGGCCAAGGGGCCTCGCGCGGCCGTGGTGAAGTTGGGCACGCGAGGCGCTTATCTCCGCACCGCTGAGGCGGAACTGCGCGTCCCGGCTTACCAGGTGCCGCGCGTCGTGGATCCCGTGGGCGCTGGCGATGGGTTCGACGCGGGGGTGCTGGCCGGGTGGTTGAAAGGATGGCCCTGGGAGGACTGTTTGCGCCTAGGGGCCCTGGTGGGCGCGCTGGCGGTGACGGTGCCGGGGGATGTGGAGGGTTACCCGGATATGGCGCAGGTGCGAGCCTATTGGGATCAACAGGGCTTCGAGGCAGGGCAGGTGGCCCGGTGATGGACCGGCCGGGGATAAAAGCATACACGACACACGTAGGGGCGAGGCATGTGTTGCTCGACGTAGTGTTAGACCCCCTAATTGTGGGCGTCATAAAGTTGGAACCCTATGGGCTCTTCTTACAGCGATTGCGACGCTTGACCCGAGAGACGCTCAGGTGGCGAATGGCATC
>DUEN01000099.1 GCA_011176545.1 Caldilineae bacterium
AGAAGGGGGTCGGGGGGATGAGGGTCGTCTGCAGCCAGAGCGCTTGGAGTTGAATGCCTGATCGCAAGGTGATACGTGAAATGGATTTCGTCTCTATGAGCTGAGGCTCCCTCAGCATCGTTAACTTGATGCCAATGGGGCGACTGGCCGGTCGCCCCTACAGAAAGTCTGCTATCTATCTTCTGATTCTGATCCAGGGCAGCTACAAGGGCTGCCTCTTTTGCGCCTCTTGTATCCTCGTGGTGAAACGTGGGCTTCGCCGTTCATTTCCACCGTTTGCTCCCAGGCTCCAGCCGATATACAATATGCTAAATAAACCACAACATGCAAGGCTTGACGCACCATCCTGATGAGGCTTCTCCATGACGGCCCGATGGAAGAGACGACGCTGGTCCCGTACGAAGCGCCTACCCTGGGAGCCGATCGAGGGGCGCGTGCCCTATGATAGCCGGCTGGCCGAGGCCCTGCGGCTAAGCCCCATGGTCGTGGAGGCGCTGACCGCCTTTGGGGAGGCGCGGTGGCCCCGACGCATCTGGTCCCCCTGGCGTCGTCGCTTCGAGATCTACTTCGAGGGAAGGGACGAGGGGCGCACGGGGAAGTTCACCTGGTACGTGGTCTCGCGCAAAGGATGGCAGGATCGGATCGGTAAGCCCTTGCAACGGGATTATTACCCGGTCAACCTCCGCTTCTCCCTCCGACAGGATCAGCCGGCTGTGTTCGAGATCATGGGGCGTACCGCATACCTCAACCGACTGTCCCTGGATCGCGTCCTCCAGGAGATCCTCGAAGATGAGGTGCAACCCCATCGCATGGACGACGAGTTATTTCAAGAGATGGAGCGATTGCTCTGAACCTCGCCGCCTGGAGGCTTCCCTCACTTTCTTATTCGTACACGACACACGTAGAGGAAAGGCATGCCTCGCCCTTGCCAGAGTGACCGAATTGTAGGGACGCACGGCCGTGCGTCCCTACAAAACACGCCTTTAAGGAAGTACGTGTTGCCTATTCCAATATGGGCGTTCTTATTAGTGGACAACGCGCAGGGGTGACTGCGTTCTATATCGCCATGTTTCGCCAGAGGGGCGACCGGCTGGTCGCCCCTATTTTTCGTAAGCGTAAGAGGTATCCGTCCGGAACGCCTGACGGTCCCACCGGACGGCCAGGCTAATTGGCGTATGGTCGGATAAGCGGAATGGCGCTGACGCGCCGCTCATAAAGGTGATATGCTAAATGGGGAGGAGTTTCCCTGGTCTGCCCGCTGGATCGAGGTGATGAGGTACTTCAAGATCTTGGGAGAGGCGAGCATGGTGCGGATTCAGGTTGGGGTACAGATCGCTTGCCGTGATGGATGGGCAGGGACGCTGAAGCGGCTGGTCATGGATTCAAACACAGGGCAGACGACGCATCTGGTCATCGAGACGGCCTCATCCGTCGGCGAGGTCACCATACCCATTCGGCATGTGGTCGCCACGGGATATGAAAGCATCTTCCTTGATCTGACATCGACCCAACTGGGGACATACCGTGAGGACAGTCGCGAGTGACCTCCATTAGCGAGCTTTGTCATCTCTTCATCCTGTCTTCATAAGCTCTTCACATCGTCCTGCTATACTGATGTATGGAACAAAGGTCAAGCATATCGCGAAAGTAGGACGAAGAGAGGCCCATCTTCCGAGGGGATGTGATGGCGATCACGCCTCTATAGAATCTATGCGCTACCAGGATGGGCCCATAAACAAGCAACGAGGAGGAAAGCATGAATAGATCTAATTGGATCCTGATCGCTGCCTTCGGCATCATCATCCTGTTGGTGTTGGGGCTCGGATCCGGATTTCTGTTCCCCGGCTGGGGCTGTTGTGGCGGCATGATGGGCGGCTGGGGCATGATGGGCGGTTGGGGAAGCGGCGTACGAGGCGGTTGGGGTATTCTCGGCGGGCTCTTCTGGCTGATCGGCCTGCTGATTCCCCTGGCCTTCCTGGCCCTGATCACTCTGGGAGGTATCTGGATCTTCCGGCAGCTCAGCAGAGCCAACGGCCTCTCCTCTGTGTCGAGGTCATCTACGCCAGCGCGGGAATCCGCGACACAGGAAACCGCGGAGAAGACGTGCCCCAGTTGCGGACGCCCCGTGCAGGCTGATTGGCAGAACTGCCCCTACTGTGGCGAGAGCCTGGTGTAGGGAGTTGGAGATTGGAGACTTTGAGATTAGGGAAAGGAGACAGGTGAGATGTGTGGTGGAGGATCTCTTCGTGAGCGGATGATCTATCGGGATGGCTCGTGGCAGGCGCCATCATCTCAGACGGTCGGGAAGGCTCTGGCCTGCCCCAGCTGCGGAGGACCTGTCGAGGAGGATTTCGTCCTCTGTCCCCGCTGTGGTACCCAGCTTAAGCGTTCCTGCCCCTCGTGCCACAAAGCCGTGGACGTGGAGTGGGTCGCCTGCCCCTACTGTGGGACGAGCCTGAGCGAGTCGAAGTAGGGGATCGTGAGACATGCCTCGGGTGGCGGAGGGGAATCCCCTTCGTCACCCTGAGGTCTGGTTCGGAGAATTGGAATATGGAGATTGGTAAGAGGAGTGAATATCATGGGATTGATCGCTCGTTTTAAGGCCATCTTTCAGGCACAGGCCAATAAGGCCATCGATAGTCTGGAGGACCCCAAGGCCAGTCTGGATTACAGCCTGACCCGGTTACAGGAGAGCCTGCGCCAAGTCAGTCAAAGTCTGGTAGAGGTGGCGGCCGCGAAGCGCACGATGGAAGCGCAGCGGGATAAGTTGGCGGCCGCGGTGGTCCACTACGAGGAGCAGGCCAAAGCCGCCCTGGAGAAGGGGCGGGAGGACTTGGCGAGGCTGGCGTTGGAGCGCAAGCAGGCCGCTCTTGCCCGCCAGGCGGAGCTGGAGGCTAACATCGCTAACCTGGAGAGGCAAGTGGAGAGTCTCAAAACGACCCAGGCCAGCTTACGCACCAAGGTTGAGCTCTTCCGTAGTAAGAAGGAGGAGCTGAAGGCCATCTACGATTCTTCCCGGGCACAGCTCAAGGTGCGGGAGGCGTTGAGCGGCATCTCGGAGGACCTGGCTGATGTGGGTAATACCATCCAGCGGGCTGAGGAGCGCATTCGTCGCATGCAGGCTCGGGCTGAGGCGATCGATGAGCTGATCGCTTCCGGGGCCATCGAGGATGTCTTGGAGCCCGAGGCCGATGATATCGACCGCGAGCTGGCACGGCTGGCGCGCTCTGAGGCCGTAGAGGCCGAGCTGGCCCGACTCAAGGAGGAGGTGGTGGCGCCATGAAGGAGACGTTCATCATCCGCGTCGCTGGCGCAGGCCAATATGAGGTCCCGAGGGACGCGAGTTTGCTGGCTGAGTTGAACGCTATCGATAACCGGATCGTAGCTCTGTTGCGAGACAGCGAAGTTGAGCTTCAACGGCTGTTGGGGCAGATGGCGGACCTGGTCCGCAAGAGAGGACGCCCGTTGGAAGAGGCGCTGATGGAATCGGATCTGGTGTTGCCGCCTGAGGATCTGACCTTGCACGAAGCGACCGAACTGGTTACGGAGGAGGGGTTCATCCCGGGGTAGGGGTGAGCCCCCTCACTATTCGATATGGAGAGGAGAAGGGCTCGATGGGATGTGGACCGGATGTCTTTCGGCTTTTCGACTTGGCAGACGCTCTGATACGGGATAACCGTGCTCGTCGCTATGGGGGGTGGCCCTCGGTAGGCTCGTCACAGGCTCCCGGCCCCTCGCTTCGGGAGCAGCTCTATGAGATGTACGAGCGGGGGGAACTGGATGAGGAGACTTTCCGTGATCTCCAGGACCTGGCAGCTCGCGGGCGGCTTCACCCGGTGGACCTAGCCGTGCTGCGTTACGAGAGGCGGCAGAAGGTCAATGCCCGGCCGCGGGAAAGCGAGGAAGATGTCGCCATTCGGAAGCTTCGGGCCAGGATCGCCAGGCTGGAGGAAGCGCGGGAGGAGTCGTCTCGGGTGTTGGCCTCGTTGCGGGAGAGGATCGCGGACATGGAGGAGCGGGCGCAGCGACGTGAGGAAGCAGCTCGCCTAGCGGTGGCGAAGGATGAGACCCTGGCACGTCGCTACCTGATGGAGAAGCAGGAGTTGATGGAAGCGCAGGCACGCCTGGTAGAGCAGGCTCGCGCCCTTGAAGAGGACCTAGCCAGGCTGGGGGAGTTGCAAGCGAAGCTGGAGGCCAAGGTGATAGAGCTGGAGGCCCTGCGATCTCGCCAAGAGCTTCAGACTTTGCGAACGGAGGACATATAGGCCGCTCCCTTGAATAGGGAGATCCCTTGCACCTCTCCCAACTATTCATTGGAATTAAGTAGCACAATCCTAATCGTGGAGGCACACGGCCCAATATGTTGACCGGGGCAACGCATGCGTTGCCCTTTGTGATAGCCGAGGCCGGCTTATGAAAGCGAGTCTTCGTTTATGGATCCTGGTTGGCGCTCTGGCCGTGGTGGTGACGGCCGCAGCGGTATACACCCGTGTCCGTGCGGAAGCGGGTGACCTAGCTCGTCTGGTCGGGCAATTGCGCCCGGCCTCAGAAGAGGCGTCGATGCTGGCGACGGCCGCCGTGATGGAGGTAATGCCAGACGTGGTCACCGCCTCGGGAACCCTGGTGCCTGCCCAATGGGCCCGGCTCAGTTTCCCGCTCGGCGGTCGTGTGGCCGCGATCTTCGTCCGGGAAGGCGATGCAGTTCAGGCTGGCCAGACGCTGATTCAACTGGACGCGGGCGAACTGTTCCACGCCGCGCATCAGGCCCAGGCGACTCTGGAGGCGGCTCGGGCTGAGCTGGCGCGGCTGGAAGCCGGCGCGCGCCCGGAGGAGATCGCCGCGGCGGAGGCGGCGCTGCGAGCGGCCGAGGCCGAGCTGGCCCGACTCAAAGCGGGACCCAAGCCAGAGGAGATCGCGGCAGCGAAAGCGGAGATGGAAAAGGCCGAGGCCGTGATGCGCGCCGCCCAGTCGGAGTATGACAAGATCGCCTGGATGGCCGACGCAGCCGCGATGCCGCAGGCGGTGGCATTAGAGCAGGCGACGGCAGCCTACGAGGCGGCCAGGTCGGCCTATGAGGCCCTGCTTCGCGGCGCCACGGAGGAAGAGATCGCCGTGGCTCAGGCGCGCGTGGACCAGGCGCGCGCCCGGCTGGCACTGTTAAGAGCTGGCGCGACCTCTGAAGAGATCCAGGCCGCCCGCGCCCGCGTGGATGCGGCCCAGGCCGCGCTGGAGCTGGCCCAAACGCGGCTGAACCAGGCGACGCTCCAGGCTCCCTTCGCCGGTACGGTGGCGCGGGTCGACGTGCGCACCGGGGAGACCGTCGCGCCCAGCCAGCCGGTCATCATCCTGGGCGATCTGAGCACACTCCAGCTGGAAACGGATGACCTGAGCGAGGAGGACATCGCTCAGGTGCAGGTCGGCGCGCCGGTGACGGTGACCCTGGATGCCCTGCCCGAGCGCGCCTTCCGCGGCCGGGTGATCGCCATCGCTCCCATGGCCGACGTGGATCAGGGTGGGACGAACTATAAGGTGACCGTTGCCCTGGAAGAGCGCGATCCCGCCATGCGCTGGGGCATGACGGCATATGTCGAGATCAGCGTGAGACCGTGACAGGGAATCGCAGGCAACGAAACGCGTCTTGGAATACGCCGAGCGTAGGACGTGATAGGCAAGGCGTGGAGCGTGAAGCGTAGGGCGTGGAGCGCAAGACGTAAGGTTGAAACGGGCAGATCGTGTTCCGTTATGTGCATCTGGTCCTGGGAGACATAAGCCACTACCGGCTGCGTAGCGCGCTCACCATCGGTGGCATCGCCGTGGTGGTGGCCGTTTTCGTCGTATTATCCGCCTCGGCCACAGGAATGGGCCAGGCCATCGTGGGCACCCAGGGCTCGCCGCGCAATCTGGCGCTGGTGGATAAGGGGATCGTCGACTTCTGCCAGGGGAGCATCTCGGCCGGGCTGGTCGCCAAACTTCGACGGTGGCCCGGCATCGCTTATGTATCCCCGATGGTTCATATGGTGCTTCAGATCAATGGCCGGCTCACTCAGGTGCGCACGGTGCCCCTGGACAGCTACCAGGTGGTGGAAGGGGCGGAGATTATCGCCGGCGAAGGACTGCGACGGGGCAACTATGTCATCGTCGGGGAATACCTGGCCAGGATCAACGGGTGGCAGCCAGGGGACACGGTGAAGATCGCCGATACGGAGCTGGAGATCCTCGGGATCTTCCGCGCGCCGGGATCGCTAAACACCGAGTTATGGCTGACGGTCGAGGATGGGGAGCGGCTATTCCGGCGAGAAGGGAGCTACTCAATCGTCGTGGTGCAGGCCGAGCCGGATCAGGACGTGCAGGCCTTGGCCGCCGCTTTGCGAAAGAATCGCAGCATCGCCCGTCAGGTGGACATCGCTCCCGAGCGGGTCGTGTACGACAAGATGAACGAATCTTTTCGACAGGTGGAGCAGGCCATGCAGGCCGTCTCCATCCTGGCATTGCTGGTCATCGTCTTCGGCATTTTCAACGTGATCAGCCTGGTGACGTCGGAGAAAACGCGAGAGATCGGGGTGCTGAAGGCGATCGGGCTCTCACGACGCGAGGTGACAGGGGTGTATCTCCTGGAAGGGCTCCTGCTGGCGGCGGCGGGGTATCTCGTCGGCCTGGCCCTGGGGGCCGCTGTGGTGACATGGCTGGCTACCAGCGCGACCATAAGTTTCGCCTCTATCCCGTTGACGCCGGTGCTGACGCCGCGGATGGTCGGCCTGTCGGCCGGATTGAGCGCGTTGCTCAGCCTGGCGGGCGCTTGGTGGCCCGCGCGCAGCTCGGCCGCCATTCCGGTGGTGGAGGCATTACGAGCGGTATAGGCGATGTGGGCGATGATCGCTTTGGGGATTCGTGAACTCCTCTCCCGACGTCGGGCCGCGCTAGGCCTGACCCTGGGCGTGGCCGTCGTCATCCTCGTCTTTCTGGCGTTAGGAGCCCTCACGGAGGGGATCGGCCGCAGCCTGGCCGTGCGGGACACGAACACGATGCTTGTGCTTCCCAAGGGGGCCAGCAGCTTCTGGGGGAGTTACCTCCCACTGCGAGTGAAGAAGCAGCTCAAGGGGCTGGGCGCTCGCCTGGTGGTGCCCGAGATCTTCGTCATCCGTGAGCGCGCGCCAGGCGATCTCCTGCTGTTCCGCGGGGTGCCGCTGGACAAGTATTCGCGCGTGATCGGTTTTCGCATGGTGGCCGGGGAGCCACTGGTGCCAGGTGACCGGGGGATGGTGCTGGTTGGCCGGGACGTCGCGGAAGCACGAGGGTTGCGGCCGGGGGATCCGTTCACCTATCAGGGGAAGACCTTCATCGTCAAGGGAATCTTTGAGACGGGGTTGATCACCGACAGCGAGGTCTGGCTGGAGTTTAACGAGGCGGCGCCTCTTCAACTCGCGGGGATATGCCTCGACGTTCGCCGTGGAAGCGGACCCACGGCTCGCGCGCAAGATCGAGGAACGGCTCGATCTGGAGGTCATCTCGGAGAAGGAGATGTGGGAAGGGTTCAGCGGCGCGTTGGATAGCCTGTACGTGCTGCTGCGGCTGGTATCTGTGATCGTAGCCCTGGCGGCCGTGCTGGGGGTAATGAACATGGTGTTTACCCTGGTCCGGCAGCGTCGCCGGGAAATCGCTGTGTTGCGAGCGGTGGGCTTCGGTCGGAAATCGGTCATCGCCTATGTGCTGGCCCAATCACTGACGGTGGCCCTCGCCGGATACCTGATGGCGGTGGCCGGCGCGCTGGCCTTCCTGCGCGGTATACGTATGCAGGCCCTGGGCATCACCGTGGAGACGGCGCTGACCGTCGAGCTGATCGTTGGAGCTCTGGGGCTGACATGGGTCATTGGCCTGCTGGCTGGCGCATACCCCGCATGGCAGGTCAGTCGCTGGAGTGTGGCGGAGGTGCTACGCGGTGAGTGAATCCCGGCGTCGTTCCGACAACCCGACAACCCGAGCCGAACTCTGGCACTTCGGCTCACGATGAGAGCCCCTGCCATCCATCATCGCCTCCGATTTCTCAACCCTGTTGAAATCCAGCATTCATCCTGAACGTAAGGGAGATTTCAAACGGGAGCCTTGACACCTCATGCAGCTCGTATTACAGTTTACAGTACAGATGCAAATGAATCGCAATTGCAACACCACGTTTCTGGGACATACCAAGGCATGAGGAGAAGCACAATGCCGATCTCGATCCCGCTTATGCGACGCAGGGAAGGTAGCCCCAACGGGGCGAGCTGTCACGGCGGACTCCAGGCCGACACGACAGGCCTGCCCTTAATCGCCATCGTAGGTTGTCCCAACGTGGGCAAGAGCGTTCTGTTCAACGTGCTCACGGGGGCTTACGTCACCGTGTCCAACTATCCCGGGACCACGGTGGAGGTCAGCCGGGGTAAGAGCCGCCTCGACGGCATGGAGGTCGGCGTGGTGGACACGCCGGGGATGTATGGGCTGTCCCCGATCACCGAGGAAGAGCGGGTGGCACGCCGGATCCTGCTGGAAGAGCAGCCCGCGGTCGTGATCCACGTGGTGGATGCGAAGAACCTGGAGCGCATGTTGCCGATGACGTTGCAGCTCATCGAGGCCGGGTTCCCTCTGGTTCTGGACGTGAATCTGATGGATGAGGCGGAGCGGTTGGGGATACGCGTCGACGTAGCCGCATTGGAACAGGCGTTGGGGATCCCTGTGGTGGCGACGGCGCTCGCGCTCGGGCGAGGCGCGGCCTCGCTTCGAGAGAGAATCGCCGCCTTTATCAACGGACATGCTGTCGGTGACTCACCGAGGGCGCCTCGTCTGCGGATTCAATACCCCCCGCGCATTGAAGCAGCTCTTCAGGCCATCGAGGCACAGTTGCACGGTACATACCGCATGACGCGACGAGCCATCGCGTTGTTGCTGTTGCAGGGGGACCCAGAGGTCGAGTCCCTGGTCCAGGAACGGGAAGGGCCACGAGCGGATGAACTCCTGCGCATCGCGGAGGCCACGCGCGCTCAGTTCAGCCAACCGATCACGTACATCATCACCCGCCATCAGCGAGAAGTGGCCCAGCGCATCCTTCGATCCGTCATGACGTTTCCGGAGCAACGCGTCACTGGATTCTCCCAACGCCTCAGCGAGGCGATGATGAACCCGCCCATTGGGATCCCCATGCTACTCGTGTCGTTGTTCCTGCTTTACGAGTTCGTAGGGGTATTTGGCGCTCAGGTTTTGGTCGATTTCCTGGAGGAAACGGTCTTCGGCGCTTATATCAATCCCTGGGTTGATCAGGCGTTGACGACTTTCATCCCCTGGCCGGCTGTGCGTGAATTATTCGGCGGCCAGTATGGGATCATCACGCTGGGCGTCCGTTACGCGGTGGCCATCATCCTGCCCATTGTGGGCACCTTCTTCATCGCGTTCTCGATCATCGAGGACAGCGGCTATCTGCCTCGGCTCGCCATGCTGATCGACCGCGTTTTTAAGAGGATCGGTCTGAACGGCCGCGCGGTGATCCCGATGGTCCTGGGCTTTGGCTG